>JAJTFN010000073.1 GCA_021298285.1 Verrucomicrobium sp. | reverse complement strand
TTCGACGTTTCCCAGGCCAACAGTTCCCGGGGTCACATCCTGGTCGAGGCCACCGGCGATGACAACCCGATGAACCTCGCCGCCGCCGACGACGCGGTGACCATCGTGCTCTGGCAGAAGAACTTCTCCAACGTCAACAGCTCGTCCTTCTGGTTCGTGGCCGACAGCCAAGGCCGCGGCATCCAGGCCCACGTGCCCTGGTCCAACGGCCGCATCTACCTCGACAGCAACGGCTGCTGCGCGGCGCCCTCGCAGCGCCTCGACCAGGCGGCCCCGGACGGCTTTGACTGGACCGCTTGGCATCACTACGCCTTCGTCAAGAACAAGGAGGCCAAGCAGATCTACATCGACGGTGAGCTGCTGGCCGAGCAGACCGAGGGCGTGGGCCCCCTGCCGACCGACTTCACCCAGCTCTTCATCGGCGCCGCCAGCGACAAGAACGCGCCGGACGGCATCATCGACGACTTCGCCATCTTCAAGGGAGCTCTGTCGCAGAAGGACATCCAGGCCATCGTCAAGGGCGGCCCGATTGGCGCTCCGCCGGTCGACACCGACAAGGACGGCATGCCCGACACCTGGGAGGTCGACTACGGCTTCAATCCGAACGACCCGTCGGATGCCGCCAAGGACTTCGACAAGGACGGCGCGACCAACGTGCAGGAGTTCGTCGCCGGCACCAACCCGATCGACGTGACCAAGCCGGTGCTCGTCTCGGCCGCCACGTCCGGCGACTTCAAGACGGTCACCCTGACCTTCTCGGAGGCCGTCGACGCCGCGTCCGCCACCACCCTCGCCAACTACTCGATCTCGCCGAGCCTCGCGGTGACTGCCGCCTCGGTGAAGAAGAACGTGGTGACGCTGACCACCGCCGCCCAGACCCCGGGCGCCGTGACCTACACGGTCACCGTCAACAACGTGGTGGACACCTCGAAGAACGCCGTGGCCGCCGACAGCAGGGCCAGCTTCTACTCCTTCCTGAACGTCAAGGAAGGCGTGCTGAAGTTCTCCTTCTGGGGTGGCATCAGCGGCACCCCGGTGGACAACCTCTACCAGGACCCGCGCTGGCCGGCCTCGCCCGACTTCACCGCCGCGGTGTTCGCGTTCAACAGCCGGGATGCCCTCCCCAACGACTCGCGCGACAATTATGGCGCGTCCATCGAGGGTTTCCTGACCCCGGCCGAGAGCGGCAACTACCGCTTCTTCATCTACTCGGATGACGCCTCGCAGTTCTTCATCAGCTCCGACGACAAGGAGGCCAACCTGGCCCAGATCGCCGAGGAGACCGGCTGCTGCAACTTCTTCACCGAGCCCGACAGCCCGCGGACTTCCGAGCCCGTGGCCCTGACCGCCGGCAAGAAGTACTTCGTCCGCATGGTGTACAAGGAAGGTGGCGGCGGCGACTACGGCCAGATCGCCTGGCGCAAGGAAGGCGACGCCACCGCGGCCAACAAGCTGAGCCCGATCCCGGGCAAGTTCCTCAGCGCGGCCGTCGACCTGCCGGCCGACCCCGCCGGGGCCTACACCCAGATCAGCCCGGCCCCGAACGCCAAGGGCGTGAGCCCGGCCGCGTCGATCATCATCAGCCATCGCGACGGCAAGACTCCCTGGACGGCCGCCAACGTGACCCTGAAGTACGACGGCCAGACCGTGTCGCCGACCGTCACCAAGGACGGCAACATCGTCACCATCCGGTACACGCCGCCGGGCCTGGCTGCCAGCCTCTCGGTGCACACCGTCTCGCTGGGCTATGTCGACGCGGGTGGCAAGCCGGCGACCTACGACTACAGCTTCACTTCCGGCGCCTACAGCGGCACGACCCCTGACAAGGTCGGCGGCTACCCGGGCCTGCTGATGGGCTCGTCGGTCTTCACGGCGGACGCCGGCGGCGCGACCGGCAAGGCGGGCGACAAGGCCATCAACCTCACCACGAAGGGTGGCCCGGTGGTCAGCTTCAACCCCGACTTCCTGACCAAGGTCAACGCGGCCATGGCCAACGACGAACTCACGGTGGCCTTCTGGCAGAAGAAGCTGAACGTCGCCGACAGCTCGGCCTTCACGATGAACTCCCCGGGCAGCCCGAACAATCGCGGTTTCCACGCTCATGCGCCGTGGAGCAACCAGAACATCTACTTCGACACCGTCGGGTGCTGCGACGGCGCCACCCAGCGCATCTCGGCCGACATCCAGACCTTCTCCGACTACTCCGGTGACGCGTCCTGGTGGACCAACGCGTTCCACCTCTTCGTGTTCTCCAAGAAGGGGGCCACCAAGAACATCTGGATCGACGGCAAGCCGTTCCTCACCGGTGAGAACACCGCCAAGCTCCCGACCGACATCGACGCCTTCTACATGGGCTCCGGTGCCAACGGCGCCGAGCTCAGCAACGCCATCATCGACGACTTCTCCGTCTACGCGAAGGAGTTGACCGAGGCCGACGTGGTGGCCCTCTCCAAGGGCACCCTTCCGACGGCCCTCCCGGCTGCCAGGGGCCTGATCGCCTACTGGGACTTCAACGCGGCCCCGGTCGCCGGCATCAGCAACCTGAAGGCCACCGCGGGAGCCAACGGCAAGGTGAAGATCACCTTCGACGGCGCCGGCACCCTGCAGACCTCGACCAGCCTCAACGGCACCTACGCCGACTCCGCCATCAAGAGCGGGGATGAGATCACGGCCGACGGGGCCGCCCTGTTCATCCGCGCCAAGCGCTGAACCCGAGGGACAACACCTGTCAACGTCACGGAGGCCGGGCGCATGCGCCCGGCCTCTTTTTTGTGCCCCCCGGCAGGGCGCGTTGCCCGAGGGGTTGAAGTGCTGAACAAGCTGAACAAGCCCCGGCAGGGAGCCTGCGATGGCCGGATGGGCCCGGCGGTGCCTGCCGCCGTGTCAGGCGCCGGACGGCCCGGGACGGGAGCAGGGTCCTCAGGCCAGAAGAAGCCCGGACCGGAGGCCGGCGGTGGTCGCTCAGCGGAAACGCCGCGGGCGGAAGGTGCCGCCCCGTGGGCTGGATCCGCCCGGACGACCGCCACCGCCGGGCGGCCGGGGACCCGGTCCTGAAGTCGAGGCCCCCCGGGCCGGGCGTCCTCCCTGCGGACCACGGCCGCCGCGAGACCCGCCCCGGTGCGGCTCGGGGATCGCCGCCGGGGCCGGAGCCGAGTAGTCGAAGCCCTCGAGCCGCCGGCGGGGCAGGGTGCGCCGGATGAAGCGCTCCAGGGCCTTCAGGTCGTCGGCCTCGTCCGGGCTCACCAAGCTGATGGCGCTGCCGACGGCCTGGGCCCGTCCGGTGCGGCCGATCCGGTGCACGTAGTCCTCGGGTGCGGGCGGGAAGTCGTAGTTCACCACATGCGAAATGCCGTCCACGTCGATGCCCCGGGCGGCGATGTCCGTGGCCACCAGCACGCGGACAGCCCCTCCCTTGAACTCGGCCAGGGCCCGCAGGCGCTGGTTCTGCGAGCGGTTGGAATGCAGCGTCGCGGTCCGCACCCCGTGCTGCTCGAGGCGCCGGGCGATCCGGTCGGCCCCGTGCTTCATGCGGGCGAACACCAGCACCATCGCCAGGGCGGGATCGCGCAGCAGGTGCTGGAGCATCACGCCCTTGAGGTGGCGCGGCACCTCGTACACCGACTGGTCGACCGTCTCGGCCGGGTTGGACCGGCGGCCGATCTCCACCGACTGCGGCGACTGCAGGAACTCGCCCGCCACGGCCTCGATCTCCCGGGACAGCGTCGCCGAGAAGAGCAGGGTCTGACGGCGTCGGGGCAATTGTCGCACCACGTCGCGGATGGCGGGCAGGAATCCCATGTCCAGCATCCGGTCGGCCTCGTCGAGCACCAGATGTCCGATGCCCGAGAAGTTGCCATAGCGGCGTCCCATGAGATCCAGCAGGCGCCCCGGGGTGGCGATCACCAGGTCGGCCCCCCGCCTCAGGGCCTCGATCTGGGGCTTCTCGCCCACGCCACCGAAGACCGTCGCGACGCTCAGCGACAGGTGCCGGGCATAGTCGCGCACGTTGTCATGGATCTGGACCACGAGTTCCCGGGTGGGCGCGAGCACCAGCGTGCGGATGTGGCCGGGGCTGGAATGCCCCGCGGCCAGGCGGGTGAGCAGCGGCAGGGTGAAGGCGGCCGTCTTGCCGGTGCCGGTCTGGGCGATGCCGATGAGGTCCCGGCCGGAAAGGATCACCGGGATGGCGGCGGCCTGGATCGGGGTGGGTTCGGTGTAGCCCGCGTCATCGACGGCTCGGAGCACGCGGGGGTCGAGGCCGAGATTTCGAAAATCCATGGTCGGGAAGCAATCCTTGGGAGGGACAAAAAATCGAGCCGATAGATGCCGGGAATCCGGGTCGGCGACCGGTGAACCGGGCGGGATCAGCCGATGCGCCAGGTGATCCGCGCCTTGTTCAGGTCGTACGGGGACATCTCCATCTTGACGCGGTCGCCCACCGTGAGACGGACCCAGCGCTTGCGCATCTTGCCACAGACCGTGGCGAGGACGAGGTGCTGGTTGTTGAGTTCCACCCGGAACATGGTGCCGGCCAGCACGCTGGCGATGCGGCCTTCGACTTCGATGGAGTTTTCTTTCATGCAGACGGGGGAGGGTTGCGGATCAGGGGACGGGGCTCGGGAGGAGGGGGGCCGGTTCTCGAGAGGCCGCCGACCGACCGGGTCGACGGGCCCCGTCCACGCGCCCGGCGCGGCGTGGAACAAAAAAGGCGAGGGCCGGAGGACTCCGGCCGTCGCCTCTGGGAAAGAGGGTTGTCGAAGGACCGGATCAGTACCGGTCGCGACCGCCGCCACCGTAGCCGCCACGGCCGCCGCCGCCACCGTAACCACCACGGCCGCCACCGCCACCGTAGCCGCCGCCGCCGCCCGGAGGACGGTCTTCACGGGGCCGGGCGATGTTGACGGTCAGGGGACGGCCGCCAAGCTGGGCGCCGTTCATCGCCTCGACGGCGCGCTGGGCCTCCTCGGGGGAGCTGAAGGTCACGAAGCCGAAGCCGCGGGGACGGCCGCTGACGCGGTCGACCATCAGGTTGGCCTCAAGGACGGTGCCGTGCGCAGCGAAGGCGTCCTGGAGCTCGTTCTCGGTGGTGTTGTAGGAGAGGTTTCCGACAAACAGTTTGTTGTTCATGATGATTTGCTGTTCCGAGTACCGACTGCATTCTCGAGGTTGTTCCCGACTGCCGGGTTTCAAATCATCACCGAACCAAGTTCACCTGAGGATTCACCACGCCTTCGAAGCACTAGATCTCTGACAGACAAGGGGAACCATCGCGATTTTCGGGCAAAGGACAATCCCTTTCGCGTTTTTTTTTGGACGGGGTGGGGTCGCTCATCGCGCCTCGGGCGGTGCCGTCATCCGGACGGTGATGCCCCGGGCCGCCAAAAAAGCCTTGGCCTCCGGGATCGTGTGGGTGCCGAAATGGAAGATGCTGGCCGCCAGCACCGCGTCGGCCCGGCCCTCCTTGAGGACATCGGCCAGGTGCTGGAGGTTTCCTGCCCCGCCGCTGGCGACCACGGGAACGCCGACGGACTCGCTGACCCGGCGGGTGATCACCAGATCAAAGCCCTGCTTGGTGCCGTCGGCATCGATGGAGTTGAGGACGATCTCGCCAGCTCCCAGCTCACAGGCCCTCCGGGCCCACTCCACGGCATCGAGGCCGGTCTCCTTGCGTCCCCCCGCGGCGAAGACGCCCCAGCGGTCCGGCGCCACCTGCTTGGCGTCGATGGAGACCACGATGCACTGGCTGCCGTACTTCTCGGCGCCCTGCCGGATCAGTTCCGGGTGGCTGATGGCGCTGGAGTTGATGCTGATCTTGTCGGCCCCGGCACGGAGCATCTGCCCCATGTCCTCCACGGTGCGGATGCCGCCGCCGACCGTCAGCGGCATGAAGCACTGGTCGGCCGCCCGCTCGATCACGCCGATCATCGAGGCGCGGCCGTGGGCGCTGGCCGTGATGTCGAAGAACACCATCTCGTCGGCACCCTGGGCGTCGTAGCGCAGGGCCATCTCCACCGGGTCGCCGACGTTGCGGAGGCCGCCCTCCTCGGCCCGGCCGAACTGCACCCCCCGGGTCACCCGGCCGTCGTGAACGTCGAGGCACGGGATGATCCGCCGGGCCAGGGGCGTCGGCCTCGGATTCGACGGCAACGGGTCCGCGGGGTTGGCACCAGGTCGGGAGTTCATCGCAGTGGGGGTCCGGACCGGATTCCCGGGGACCGGTCAGGACGGTGGCAAAACCCCGGAAGGCCGCACAAGGGCGAATGGACTGGCCCGGCCGTGGCGGCCACACCACAGTCCTCCGGGATGGCAGCGAATCGGCGGCATGTGGTCGTGACCGGGACCGGGACCGGTGTGGGGAAGACCGTCCTTTCGGGGCTCCTGGTCCGGCGTCTGGTCCGGCGCGGCCGGACGGTCCGGGCATTCAAGCCGCTCTGCAGTGGCGGCCGGGATGACGCCCTCCACCTTGAGGCCGCCCTGGGGGGGCTCCAATCGCTCGACGAGATCAATCCGTGGCATTTCGACGCCGCGCTCAGCCCGGCACTGGCCGCCCGTCTCGAGCGCCGCCGTGTGGACCTCGCCCAGGTGCTGGCCCATGTCCGGGCGCATGCCGTCGGGGCCGGGCTCGTCCTGGTCGAGGGGGCTGGAGGTCTCCTGAGCCCCCTCACTGCCGATGGTGACACCCGGGACCTGCTCCGGCGCCTTCGTGCCATCCCTGTCCTCGTCGCCTCCAATCGCCTGGGGGTCCTGCATGATGTCCGTGCCGCCCTCGCCTGCCTGCCGCCGTCCGTCCGCCATCGCACCCCCGTCGTCCTCATGGACCCGGCAAAGGCCGACGCCTCCACCGTGCGGAACGCCCGCTGCCTGTCGGAATTCCACCCGGCCGACCACATCGTCGAGCTCCCGAGGGTCTCGGGTGCCATCCAGTCCGGGGCCGTCGCGCCGTCGGCCGCCTTGAACCGCCGGCTCGACCGCATCCTGGCTCTGCTGGGGGCCTGAGGCCCGCGCGCTCGCGGATGCCGCGTGAACTCGCGGTTGCGGTGCCCTCCGGCCGGGGGCTATCGTGTCCGGACGATTGCTATGACGCTGACCGAAAAGCTGCTGGCCCGGGCCTCGGGCAAGGCCCGGGTGTCCGCCGGTGACAACATCTGGGTGAATGCCGACGTCCTGATGACCCACGACGTGTGTGGTCCCGGGACGATCGGGGTCTTCAAGCGCGAGTTCGGCCAGGATGCCAAGGTCTGGGACCGCCAACGCATCGTCATCATCCCGGACCACTACATCTTCACCTCCGACTCCAAGTCGAACCGCAACGTCGACATCCTGCGCGATTTCGCCCGCGAGCAGGACATCCCCTACTTCTACGACGTGATCGACGACCCCAACGGGGCCTGGAAGTTCGACGCCGCCAAGGGGTTGCTCAAGCGCCAGTACGGCTCCCGGTACGCGGGGGTCTGCCACGCCGCGCTGCCCCAGAAGGGCCACACCCGCCCCGGCGAGGTGCTCTTCGGCACCGACTCGCACACCTGCATGGCCGGCGCCTTCAACCAGTTCGCCACCGGCATCGGCAACACCGATGCCGGGTTCGTCATGGGCACGGGCAAGCTCCTCATCAAGGTGCCCTCCACCATCGGCTTCCGCCTCGAGGGCAAGATGCAGCCGGGTGTCATGGCCAAGGACATCATCCTCCACGCCATCGGCGAGATCGGCTTCGACGGCGCGACCTACCAGGCCATGCAGTTCCACGGCTCGGGCATCGCCACGCTGTCCATGGACGACCGCATGACCATCGCCAACATGGCCATCGAGGCCGGTGGCAAGAACGGCATCTTCCCCTTCGACGCACGGACCGCCGAGTACGTGGAGGCCCGCACGCGCCTCAATGGCACCCGTTCCGCCTACGAGCCGGTCGAGGCCGACCAGGACCAGAAGTTCACCCGCGAGATCGTCATCGACCTCTCCAAGCTCGAGCCCACCGTCGCCTGCCACCCCGACCCGGGTCAGCGCAAGTCGGCCAAGGAACTGGCCCATGTGAGGCTCGACCGCGCCTACGTCGGGTCGTGCACCGGCGGCAAGACCAGCGACTTCGTGGAGTTCGCCCGGGTGTTGCGCGGCCGCAAGGTCGCCATCGACACCTTCGGCGTGCCGGCCACGCCCGAGATCGTCCATGACCTTCAGAACACCCGCTGGGGGCACCAGACGATCTGGGACATCCTCGTCTCGGCCGGTGTGCAGATGACCGAGAACGCCGGGTGCTCGGCCTGCCTCGGCGGCCCGGTGGACACCTTCGGCCGCATGAATGCCCCTCAGACGTGCATCAGCGCCACCAACCGCAACTTCCCGGGGCGCATGGGCCACAAGGAGAGCCAGGTGTTCCTGGCCTCGCCTGCCACGGTGGCCGCCAGCGCCCTGGCCGGCCGCGTGGCCGACCCGCGCGAGTACGTGAACTGACCGGGCGTCGTCTGCGCCCCGACGGGACTCAGGGGAATTCCTCGACCCGCAATCCGGTCCGGGACCGGATCGTCCCCGCCAGCTCCGACAGTTCGTCGGGGCTGAGCCGGGTGGCCCATGGTTCGGGTGTGGGCCGGGCCAGCGTGTAGGCGTGCACCTCGCGCACGGTGCCGCCCCCCTCCCGGATCTGGTTCAGGCGTCGGCAGTAGGCCTCCAGCTCCGACGGCGGCATGGGCTGCCCATGGGTCTTGAGGAAGAGGCTCTGGATCACGATGGGCCGCACCCGTGCCGTCTCCAGCAGGTTGCCCAGGATGCGATCAAAGCGCACCGAGCTGCGGTTGATGTGCCGGTAGTAGTCCTCGGTGCCGGCGTCGAGCTTGGCCCAGACCTCCCCATGGTGGGCGTCCATCAGCGCCAGTCCGCGGCGCACCGAGGCCTTGTCGAGGCCGGCCGAGTCGGTGATGAGCACGATCTTGGTCTCGGAGAGGCCCTTTTCCCGCAGCACGTCGGCCACGACCTCCACGCAGACGTCGAAGTTGGACACCATGGTCGGCTCGCCGTCGCCGCTGAAGGCCACGTCGCGGACGATCCGTGCCACCTCCGGGGGGGTGTCGCTGAATTTCGGCTCCCGTCCGAGGCCCCCGCTGAGTGCGTGGTCGATGAGCCAACGGAGTTCGTCACGCACCTGGTCGAGCCGGACCTCCCGAGCCCTGCCCGGTGTCGTTCGGTCCACCTCGCAGTAGACGCAGTCGAAGTTGCACTGCTTGTCGGGATTGAGGTTCACCCCGATCGACAGGCCCCGCGACCGGCGCGAGACGACCGGGTAGACATACGTGAAGTCCTGGTAGGTCCGGGCGTGGTCGACGACGGCCTTCCAGGTGTTCCGGATCGCCACGGGGCGGTTGGGGAGGTCTCCCATGGACCGAAGGCTAGGTCCCCCGGGCCCGGAAGGCCAAACCTTCCCGGGAACCCCCGCGGCTCGCCCTCCGGCGTTGGGTGCCTGGCCCCACCCGGGACCATGGCGCGGTTGGGCAATAGCCCCCAACCCGGGGCCGATCGTGGGGTTCCGGCACCGTCAACAGGGGGGCGATTTCCCCTGAATCCCGGCTTTTGGTGGGATTCCGGCACTGGCACGGCCCCTGCAGGTGGAGTCCCAGAAATTGCGGGGCCCAAAGCCCCGGCCGTGAAAAAGCAGTCCGACCGGCAAACAATCTCGATAGAACAACCAACATCGAACCATCGCATGAACTCCAAGAACTCCCTGATCCTGGCCTCGGTCCTCGCCGCGGCCACCGCCTTGAGCACCTTCGCCCAGGCCACCCCCCCGACCACTCCGCCCGCCGACAAACCGGCCCGGCCTGAGAAGCCCGTGGGCCGCCCCGGCGGTCCCGGCGGTCCCGGCCGCGGCATGGAAGTGCCCCGCATCGGCGTGCCCGACAACGTCCTCTCCACCCTGCCCAAGGCCCTGCAGGACCAGATCACCAAGTACCGCGAGCAGTCGAAGACCTTCATCGACGCCCAGCGCGAACTGGCCAAGACCCTGAGCACCGCCACCGAGGAGCAGCGCAACACCATCCGCGAGCAGCTCAAGGCCAACCGCGAGAAGTTCCTCGCCGACAGCCAGACCCTGCGCACCGAGATCCGCGACCAGCTCAAGGACCTGGGTGTCTCCGTCCGGGGCAACAGGCCCGTCGACGGGGGTGGCGCCGGCAAGGGCCCGGGCCGTCCGCGCGGCTGAGCGACACGGGTCGCTTCCGCCCTCCGGGCGGAGGCGGTGCCAGGACAGGGCAGGCGGACCGTCGATTGCGGCTCGCCTGCCTTTTTTCCGCCGATCAACCTTTGGCGCTTCCGTTCCGTTCGTCGCCCCATGGCTGCCGTCGTCCCACCCCGAGGTGTCCGCAGGTCCCCTGGCTGGTCCCGCCGGCTTCGGCCGGGTGTCTGGCTGGCGATCCGTCTGCTCCTGCTCTGCGGCATCACGGTCCTCCAGGCGGGCCGTCCCGTGCTCGGTCCGTTGCACCCACGCGATCCGGATCTGGAGTGGGAGATCCCGGTGTGGACCACGACGGTGACCCTCCGGGGCTCGGGCGGCTGGCGGGACAACGCCCTCCTCTCGGGCACCAACGCCCAGGAGACGCCCTTCGCCGGCTACGGCTTCGAGGCCTTCGTCCTCCGCATGCCCATCGACGCCCACCGCTGGACCCTCTTCGTGGGGGGCGAGGAGCGTCGTTACCTCCGCACGATCGACTCGGGCCTCCCCGGTCAGCCCGTGGACGGCGACGCCTGGCTCTCGACCTACGCCGAATACCGGCACAGCGGGCCCTCGGGCTGGAGTCCCGGGCTGGTCGGGCAGCACCTGTACGCCAACCAGGTCTTCGATGCCTCGACCCTGGCCGATGGCCTCGGCTCGGTGCGCACCAAGGTCCATTCGCTGACCGCGCATCCGTCGCTGCGGTGGTCGCGCGGGCGGGGCTTCCGCATGGAGCTCGGCTATGGTTGGCAGCGCCAGAACTTCGACGCACCGCTCGACGGATTCTGGCAGATGGGACCCCGGGCGGTCGTCGCCTGGGACTACGCCGACAACTCCGCGCTCGAGGCCACCGTGCGGCATGAGGACCGGCCCTACGATTCGCGGCCGGCGGCCAACCTCCTGGGCATCCCCGAGCCGGACTCGGTCGCCCGCTTCACGCAGCTCAATGCCGACCTGGCCTGGAAGCACCAGTGGTGGGACAAGCCCCGGCTGCGCTCCACGGTGCGGCTCTTCCAGATGGTCAACCGCGACGAGGCCGTGGGCTTCTACGACTTCGACCGCTGGGGCGTGGCCGGCACGCTCCGCTGGGAGGGCCAGCGCTGGGGCGCCCTCGTGGGCGCCCGCTGGAGCCACTGGACCTACGACCGCCAATTCATCTCGCCCGCGCCGGAGGACCTCTTCAAGTACCGGGACAACAAGGACCACGAGGCCAATGCCCGGCTCTCGCGGAAGCTCGGCCGGCATGCGACGCTGTTCGCCGAGTTCCTGTGGGAGCGTCAGGATTCCAACGTGCCGCTCTTCACCTATGACAGCCGGACCCTGACCGGTGGTCTCGAATGGGAGTTCTGAAACCGCCGCCCGCCGACACCATGCCCGCCCCGAGGTCCAGCCCGATGCCATCCCGGACGCCGTCCTGGCGGCATGGCCCCACCCTCGGCGCGGTGGCGGCCGCGCTGGGCGTGCTGGTGGCGACGGTGCTGGGGACGCGCCTCCAGCTGCGCCGCGACCTCCGGGACGGGCTGGCCGAGCGCGAGGCCCGGGCCATCGCCTCGCTCTTCCAGGGCCGATTCGCCGCGCTGCGGGCCGAGGGCGTCGACGATCCGCTGTTGGCCGCCGTCGAGGTGGCCACCCTCCCGCAGCTGGCCCATGTGTTCCGCATCACGGTGTTCGATGCCCAGGGTGGCCTGCCCTCGCGCATCTACGGCGACGAGGCCGTGCCGTCGCCCGATCCGGCGATGCTCGAGGGCCTGCTGTGGGGCCGGACGGACCAGGAACTCCTCGTGCCCCCGGACCGCCCCGGTGCCGTCCTGCGCATCCACCTTCCCCTGCCGGACGGGACGGCCCCGTCGCTGGCCGGGATCCTCGGCGTGGAGGTCGACGGCTCCAGCCTGCTCGACGAATACGCCCGGCTCGACCGCGGGCTTTGGCGGCAGGGACTGGTCACCCTGGTGGTCTCGGGCACCGCCCTTGCCGTGGCCGTGGGCGTGGCCTTCGGGCGGCTGGCACGGGCCAACCGGGTGCTGCTCGAGCGTGGCGAACGCCTGGCGCGGGCCAACCGCGAGCTCATGGTCGCCACCAAGACCGGCGCCATGGGTGCGGTGGCCTCGCACCTGGTGCACGGACTGCGCAACCCGATGGCGGGGCTCCAGGCCTTCGTCGGATCGATCGGCGACGACCGCCCGGTCCCGGTGGCCGACCGTGCCGAGGCCGCGCTGACGCTGCGCCGCATGCGTGCCCTCATCGACGGCGTGGTCCGCGTGCTCCAGGACACCGGCGGCGTGTCGGAGTTCGAGCTGGCGGTGGGCGAGCTGCTGCCACGGGTGCTGCAGCGGGTCGATCCGGCGGCCCGTGCGCGCGGCGTCCGTGCGGTGCTCCAGGGCGATGCCTCCCGCCGGTTGCGCAACCGCGAGGCCAATCTCCTGCTGCTGGTCGTCGAGAACCTCGTGGGCAACGCGCTGGAGGCCGCGCCGGACGGCACCGACGTGCTGGTCGCCTCGGAATCCGGTCCCGACGGCGGGCTGGTGGTCCGGGTGAGCGACTCGGGCCGGGGCATCGATCCGTCGGTTCGGGAACGGCTCTTCGAGCCCACCGTGTCCACCAAGCCGGGTGGCAGCGGTCTGGGCCTGGCCATCACCCGTCAGCTCGCCCTGGCCGTCGGGGGGGATGTGATGCTCGAGCGCACCGGTCCGGACGGCTCGACCTTCGCGGTCCGCTTGCCGCCGGAGTCGGTCGCCTCCTGCGAAGGCCTCGGGGTCGACCCGTTGCGGGAGGCGGGTTCTTCCCCTACAAGGAAGGCATGATCTCCCTCGCGCGTCCGGCCGGGAACGCACGTCCTGCGGCCGCCCGGCTCAGGCTTCCGGGGCTTGTCTCTGCCGGGTGGATCCTCCTGTCCCTGGTCGTCGGGTTGCTCACCGGCCGGGCCCAGGGCACCAACCTGACGTGGCGCTGGTCGAATCCCGCGCCCTTCGGCAACTCCATCGCCGACCTCGCCTGGCGGACCAACCGCCTGTACCTCGCCGTCGGCGACCGGGGCTCCCTCTGGGTGGCCGACGAGGTGACCTCCTGGCGTCGCGCCAAGACCGGCACCACCGCCGCCCTGCGCGGGGCGACCTACCTG
>JAJTFN010000236.1 GCA_021298285.1 Verrucomicrobium sp. | reverse complement strand
CTCGGAGGCATGCCGTTCTTGCCATGCCGACGAGCATGCGAGCTGGCACCGGTCCTACCACCGCACCATGACCCAGCCCGCGGTGGTCGGCTCGGTCCTGGGCCGCTTCGACGGCCAGTCCGTCGAGGTGGGTGGGTTGTCCTACCGGGTGTTCGAGGAGGAGGGAGGATTCTGGGCCGAGATGCCCGACCCCGACCTCATGATGCAGGCCACCGCCTCGGACCGCCCGGTGGACCTGTCGAGGATCCCGAGGGTCCGGCGCCCGGTGGTGATGACGACGGGCTCCCACCACTACCAGACCTACTGGGTGCCCAGCCAACGGGTGCCCGGACTGTTGAAGACCTTGCCACTGGTCTACCTGCGGGAGGATGATCGATGGATTCCCCGCGACGAGGCCTTCCTGCGCGGTCCTGACGACCGGCAGCGGCTCATCATCCAGTGGAACCACCAGTGCATCCGGTGTCACAGCACCGCCGGGAACCCGGGCCTGGACGAGGCGTCCGGGCTGCTGAAGACGAAGGTCGGTGAACTGGGCATCTCCTGCGAGGCCTGCCACGGCCCCGGTGGCTCCCATGTCGCGGAACGGCAGGCATGGCGGGAGGAGCCCGCCTGGAACGGCCCGCCGGGCCACGACCCGGTCCAGCCCGCGCGGCTCGACCATCGGCGGTCCAGCGAGGTCTGCGGTCAATGCCATGGTGCCTACATCCTGCGCCCGGATCAGGCCCTTCGTTTCGCCACCAACGGCCCGGCCTACCGGCCCGGGGACAAGCTCTTCCAGACCCGCTACGAGGTGAAGCATCCGCGCGTGGATCCCCGGCCCGAACGGGTTGCCGACTTCCGGCGCAATCCGGAGTTCTTCCGTGAGCAGTGGTGGGACGACGGGACGATCCTCGCCGGTGGCCGGGAATTCAACGGCCTCGCCGCTTCCCGGTGCTACACCCGCGGCCGGCTCTCCTGCACCACCTGCCATGCGATGCACGGCCCCGAGCCTGACGACCAGTTGAAGGCCTCCGGGGCGACGTCGCAGTCCTGCACCGCCTGCCACACCGAGTCGCGCTTCGGCGAGAGGATCTCGGAGCACACCCGGCACCGTCCGGATTCCGACGGCTCCAACTGCCTCAACTGCCACATGCCGCACACCACCTACGCCTTGTTCAAGGGCATCCGTTCGCACCAGATCGAATCACCCGCCAGCGACCGGATCGCCCGATACGGCACTCCCAACGCCTGCAACCTTTGCCACCTCGATCGCACCCTCGCCTGGACCCGCGAGCACCTCTTCGTCTGGTACGGCCAGAAGCGCCATCCGCTGACGGCCGACCAGGAGCGCATCGCCGCCGGGGCGCTCTGGATGCTGCAGGGCCACGCGGCCCAGCGGGTGATCGCCGCCTGGCATACCGGATGGCAACCGGCCCTGCGCGCCTCGGGCACCAACTGGATGACGCCCGTGCAGGCCCGTCTGCTGGCCGACGACTACGCCCCGGTGCGTCGGGTGGTTGCCGGACCCCTCGCCGGCCGGCCGGAATTCGACGTCACCGCCTACGACTTCATGGCGGGTGCCGACCGCCTCGGGGCCTGGGCCAAGGATCTGGAGGTGCGGGCCACCCTGCCGGATCGGCCTTGGGATCGCCTCGGGGAGGCGGTGCTCGTGGCACCTGACCGGTCTTGGAACCGGGGGGATGCCGAGGCGTTGCTGGACCGGCGGGATCGTCGCCCGGTGACCGTGCAGGAGTGATCAGTTCGGGTTGTCGAGCGGGTCGAGCGTCCAGATCACCCGCGTCTGCGGCACGAAGGCCTTTCCCAGACTCACGCTGCCGGGTGTGGTGTCGATGACCTGGTTGCCCCTCAGGTTCTCCGCATGCCCGTCGCTGAAGACCAGGTTGCCGCTGCCCGAGTGGCGGGCGGAGAAGCGGTTGGCGAAGGCGTGGGGTTGGCCGTTGTAGGCCGACTGGTTGGCGTGGAAGCGCGGTTCGTCCGGCAGCCCGGCCTCGGTGAAGACCACCGTCTGCGAAGGCATCTGGACGGCCGTCAGGCGGGAGGGTTCACCATTGCGGATGAGCTTGGAATTCATCGCCAACGAGAAGAATGGCGAGGCCCGGCGGATGGTGGCGACGGGCAGTTTCGCCGACGGGCAGGTGAACAGGGAGCCCTTCTCATAGAACGCCTGGTCGTTGGTGGCGTAATCGCGCACCGGCCGCAGCCCGATGCGCGGTGGGATGGCGTTGCACCAGAGGTCGGCGTTGTTGGTGTTCTGGGCCTGGAGCCAGGTCAACTGGTCTTGGCTGAAGGGTTTCTCGCGGGGCAGGAACTCCGAGTTCTCCTCGGCATAGAGCATCAGACCCAGGCCCCATTGCTTCTGCTGGTTGAGGCAGGAGATCCGCAGCGCGCTGCCCTTGGCCCGGGCCAGCGCCGGCAGGAGCATGCCCGCCAGGATGGCGATGATCGCGATGACCACCAGCAGCTCGATCAGGGTGAACCCGGTTCGGGAACGCTGGCCGCCCAAGGACTGCCGCGACTTCATGGCACCTCCACCCGGAAGAGGCCGGTGGATCCTTCCTCGGCAGAGAGCGTCACCGTGAAGGAGATGGGACCGTCTGCCGTCGGGTCTGGCTCGCACCGACCGTCGACCACGAGCCGTCCGCCGCGTTGCGCCGTTGCAGCCGGTAGGTCCGTGAGGCCTCGGCCTGGAGACTGATGCGCAGGGCACCCTCCGCGAGGACCGCCGCCAGACGCGGAGAGGTCGGTGGTCGCTCCGTGTCCCCGGCGCGGATCCTGCCGGGAGAACCCCATTCCTTGACGCCCTCGAGGGTCGCCACGGCCTGGACCGTGCCGTGAACGTCAAGGGCACTGGGCTTGCCGAATTCCCGGGTGTCCGGGTCGAAGTTGAAGCTGATGCCCGGATCCCCCGCGGGAAAATCCACCCCGTCGATGGTGTCGGCGTTGGCCGTGGCCGTGGCGTTCCACAGACGCAGCCCGTCGCCTCCCGAGCTCAGTCCGATGCCGCTGCCGGTGTAGCTCACGATCTTGAGTCCCGGCGGCAGGTTCGAGGCGCCCCACCAAGTGCGGAACTGGTCCGCGGTGAGCCGTTCCACGAACACGATGGATTCGCCGGGCAGGATGACCAGGTTCGTGTCGGTCAGCGTGATGGCGCTGGCCAGACTGGCGCTGTTGTCGTCGAAGCGCCAACCGGTCAGCGAGATCGGAGCCGGCGAGAAGGAGGTGATCTCCCACCAGTCTTCCGGAGCGAAGCCCATCCGGTCGATGAAACCGGGATCCAGCGTGGTCCGCGCGCTGCTTACCTCGGTGATCCGGATCTGCGGCCTGCCGAGGACCGAGAGGGTGACGGTATGCGTGACCGAACCGCTGGCGTTCGAGGCGATGACCGAGTAGGCACCGGCCTGCGCCGGAGCGAGCGCCGTCAACGAGAGGGTGGTCCCCGTCGCGCCGGCGATGGGCCTGCCGTCGAGGGACCACTGGTAGGTCGGCTCCGGCACGCCCGAGGCTGTCGCCGCCAGGGTCAGCGAGCCTCCCTCCAGGACGCTGGTGTCGCCTGGCGTCTGGACCCAGCGCGGGGCGGTGGGGGCCGCCGCGATCGACAGGCGTGCCGGTGGGCTGGTGAGGGTCTGCAGCCCGTTGTCGAGGGCCACCGAGTAGAGACCCGAGGAGGCCGCCTGGACATTGGTCAGGCTGAGCGACGGCCCGTTCTGCCCGGTGAGGGCGGTCCCGTTGAACAACCACTGGTACCGGGGTCGGGGCAGTCCGGCCGCCTCGACGGTGAAGGTGGTGCTGTCGCCAGGGTTCACCGTGCGGTCGGCAGGCGGTACTGCGATCGACAGCGTGATGGCCGGGCCCGCCACCCCGGGCGAACCGATGTCGCCCCCGTCGGCGGCGGCGAAGGCGCCGGGATTGCCGGCCGTGGCCCGTGCCGTCAGTAGGCCGCTCCGGGGGTCCGTCACGAAGGTGGCGCTGTTGGTGCCCGCCGCCCCGAAGTCGACCGAGATCTGCGGTGCGCTGTCTGGACCCGCTGCGGCGTCCCAGAGACGCAGTCCGTCTCCGGTGGAACTCAGCCCGATCCCGCTGGCGCTGTAGGTGACGATCTGGACCGAGGCCGGCAGCGACGGTCCCCACCAGGAACGGAACGCCGTGGCGTCGAGATCCTGCACGAACACGACGGACTCACCCGGGGAGAGGGTCAGTGGCGCGAGCGTCACTGCCCCGTTGGTGGTCCCCCCGTTCGAGTCGTTCAGCCTCCATCCCCGCAGGTCGACGGGAGCGCTGCCGTAATGGGTCACCTCGAACCAGTCGGCGTGGATCGCGGGCGTGCCGTTGGTGGACTGGTTGGAGTGCACCTCGGTGATCGCAAGTTGGGCTTCGAGGCCCGTCACCCAGGTCATCGACAGGAGGAGGGTCAGGAGGATGGAAGGTCGGATCGGTGATCGAGGTTTCATGGCAGGTGGAGCGGGCAGGCGATGATGCAGGTTTCGGATCGCCCAGCGGAACGGGTTGTCCGGGAACAGGCCGGTCATCACTCCGGAACACCCTCCGACGGCCTGATCGTGTCCGAGGATGGGCTGGCTTCCCCGACCATCCGGTGACGCCGCCGTGACAACAGGGTGACAAGTCCTGAGGAGGGGATTCCGACCGGACGATCGAGGCATGCCTCGATCCAAAAATCGCCGTCACGGCCCGGTGATCGTCAGGTGACGGAGCCCGGAAAACCGGCCTTTTTGACAAGCGGCTCACCCACTCGGATCCGGTCGCCCATCTGCAGGCGCGGGTGGACCTTGAAGCCATTGGGCGCGAACAGAATGATGGTGGAACCGTGCTCGAACCATCCCAGTTCCTCACCCCGGTCCACCGGGTGGCGAATCTCGAATTCCCGGGGCCCCTTCCTGCTTCGGTGGAGCACCAGGTCCAGACAGTGCAACCGGACCGAAGCGACCAGGATCGCCGCCACGGCCACCAGGGCGACCGGCGCGCCGTCGCCAAGCCGAAGGCGGACAACCGCCCGCTCGTTCCGGCAGAAGAGCGCTTCGATCCTTCGCAGGGCGATGGGGTTCACGTTCCAGGTGTCGCCCGAGATCGAGGTCACCTGTTCCAAGGTCGCGGTGTCCGGGCTGTGGAAGCGGTGGTACATCGACGAGGTGAGGCGCAGGGTGATGAAGAGCCCGTCTTGGAACGCGTGGGCCGCCTCCGCGGTGCCGAACAGGTCCTCGATGGAGTAGGGGAATCCCTTGGCCTGGAAGGCCTCGGTGCCCCGTACCTTCCCGAACGCCCCGACGATGCCGTCGCAGGGGCTGACCAATACCGATGGGTCGGGATGGATCGGCCGAGCCCCGGGTTTCAGCTCCCGGGTGAAGCAGTCTCGCAGGCTTTCAAACTGGTGCCGCCGAGACTCGGACAGGTCCAGGTCCGTGAAGAGACGCCAGACTGCGATCAGGACCCGGGTGAGCCATGGGCTCCGGATTCGGCTCAGATGCCCCATGGCATGGGTCAGGAAAGCCCTGGGGATGCGGTTGGTCAGCAGGAAGTTCAGGTCCTCCTGGAGCAGCCATCGGTCGCGCAGGCGACGGAGGCGTCCGATCCGGCTGCCGTCGGTTTTCCGATCCTCTTCCGCCGTGGTTTTGGTTTTTTCGATGTGGGGTTCCGTCATGACTGA
>JAJTFN010000019.1:4203-49666 GCA_021298285.1 Verrucomicrobium sp. | reverse complement strand
TGGGCCTTGTAGCCGTCCTGGGTCTTGAGCAGGTTGCCGTCGATCCAGATCTCCTTGGTGGTGCCGCGCTTGACGAACGAATACAGGTGCCAGGTGTTCCAATCGTGGCCCGAGGGAGCCTGGTTCAGACGTGTGTCACCACCGCAGCAACCGCCAGAATCCCAATAGATGGTGCCATCGGACCAAGGCAGGTGAGCCTGGGTGGCGCGGTTGGAATCGTCGGAAACCGCCCAGAAGGTGCTGGAGTTGGGGTTGCTGTTGTTCTTCTGCCAGACGGTGATGGTGATGTTGTCATCCACCGCGGCGACGTTCAGCGGGTTGGCATCGCCGGAGGCCTCGATGACCAACTGGCCCTTGTTGGCCTCGGGGGACATGACGAAGCCCTTGCCGGACTTGCCTTCACCGGCGCCGGAGACGACCGCGAGGTCTTTGATCTGGCCGGCGTAGCCGCCGATGACGGATTTCACGGTGACGCCGTCGGACTCGACTTTCTCGAAGTCCCACCACGCGACCAGCTTGGTTTGCGCCTGGGCCTGGGCTGCCGCGAAAAACGCGGCGGCACCCAATGCCGAGAAGGCAACTCTCTGAGATTTCATATCTGGGTAGGTTATTGATTTGTTGGGAACCACAAATGTTTTGCCGAGACGGTCCCGGCGTGTCAACAGGATTGTGGCTTTGCGGTGACGGCGGTCTGACGTTCAGGTGCGCCCCCGGGACGGTCAGGATGGAACGGCCCGGCTCGGAGGTTCCGACCGGTGAAGGAGATGGGGAGGAATCACCGGGAAAACGGCTGCGAACTGCGCAGGTAGGCGAAGAAATCCCTCAACTGACGATCGTCGAGGCCGTCGAGCAGACCCTCGGGCATGAGGCTGCGTCCGGTCGGCCGGACTTCGCGGACGTCGGCGGCCAACAGCACCTGATCCTGCCCATCAAGGGTGCGGACCGTGGTGGAGCGGGCGTCCCGTTCGGTGAGGAAACCGGCCAAGGTGCGGCCATCCCGGGTCTCGACCTCCACCGAGGCGTAGCCCTCGCGGATCTCGGCGCTCGGGTCGAGGATGCTGTGGAGGAGCGTCCCGAGGTGATCCCGCTGGTAGGCGGTGAGGTCGGGCCCGACCGATCCGCCCTTGAAGAACAACCGGTGGCAGCCGGCACAGCGCTGCTGGAAGAGGGCCTCCCCGGTGTAAGGATTGCCAGGAGCCTCTCGGAGCACCCGCTCGAGGTGGCGGATCCGCTGCGCGATCTCCGGGGCCGGAACGGACGGCGGGGCGGGCCATACGGCCAGGGCACCTTCCCGCACCTTGGGCTCCGGGGATCGGCGGAGGCGCTCGACGATCTCGGCCGGCACCGTCTGACGGTCGACGACCCGGCGGCCCATCGCCTCCAACAGGGACAGGCTCCAGGCGGGCCGGCTGACCAGCAGCGCCAAAGCCGCGGTGCGCACCTCGGCCGGGGCGGCGGGGCCCAAGAGGCCCAGCACCTCCGTCGCCACGGCTGGATCGGTGTCGCGAGCGAGGCCGGCCAGCGCGGCCAACCGCACGGGAAGGGGTTGACCCTCGCGGAGGGCCTCCGACAGCAGGGCGCGCAGGCCCGGCAGTTGCAGGTCAGCCAATGTCCGGATCAACTCGGCCCGCTCCGCCACGGACACGGCGGGCAGCCTCCAGCGCTCGAGCGCCTCGGATACGGCGGCCGGATCGCGCTGACGCAGGCGCAACGCGAGCGAGGCCTTGCCACGCCGGGCCAGGGCGCGGACCAGTTCCTCCGGCAAGGCCGAGGCGTCCCGTCCGCGGAAGGCTTCCTCGAATCCGGTCATGAGCGCGGCCACGGAGGCCTCGTCGGGGGCCCGGTCCAGCAGCCAGGCCGCATCGAGCAGGTCCTGCCGGCGGGCCTCGGTGGCGCAACGACGCATCAGGCGCGAAAGGACGGCCTCGCGCGCCAGGGGCCGACGCCAGAGCGCATCGGTCTTCCACAGCCCGAGGATCTCGGGCCGGGCCGCCGGCCAGTGCGAGTCGACGATCCACCAGCACAGCAAGGGGACGCAGGGATCCGAGAGGTCCTCGTCGTGGGCCAGGAGGGCCGTCAGCAGGGGCAACGCCTGGGCGGCCGGCAGCCGGCGCGCCGAGGCGGCCCATTGCGCCCGCACGCGCACGTCGGTCTCGTGGGGGAGGCGATCGAGCCAGGCCTGCAGCAGGGGCATGCCGATCCGGCGGGCATCGCCCATCAGTCGCACCGACCACTCGCGGATCAGCGGCACCGGATGCGCCACCAGCCGGGCGGCCAGCGCCTCGTCGAGCGCACCGGCCTGGTGCAGGGCCCACAGGGCGGCGATCGGGGCATCCGGGGACCCCAGCCGCCCGGCCAGGCGGCCGGTCCAGCGCTCCCGATCCGGTACCGGCAGGGCGGAGATCCGGCCGGCCAGCTCCCGCGCGGCCATCAACCGGTGCCAACGGTTCGAGTGGGAGAGCGCCGCCATCAGCGCCTCGGGCGCCTGGTCGTCGAGGCGAAGGTCCCGGAGCAACGGCTGGTCGGCACCGCGCAGGCGGTACAGGCGTCCGGTGGTGGGGTCGATCTGGCTCTGGTAGTGCTGCCCGTGGGCGATGTAGTGCTCGTAGAAGTCGGCGATCCAGACCGAGCCGTCCGGCGCATTCGCGAGGTACACCGGCCGGAAGGCCTCATCGCCGCAATGCAGGGCGGTGCCCAGATCGCGGGTGCCAAAGGTGGACCCGATCCGGTGCCGGTCGGTGGCCAGCACGACGTTGTGCAGCGGGTCGAGCCAGAGCAGTTGCCCCTGCCGGGACGGCGGCAGCGCCGGGCCCTCCACCACCGACAGGAGGTGGGTGAAGCGCTGGAACGGGGCCGCCGGGGCCATCCACGGCAACTGGCCGAAGGTGTGCGGATTGCGCGGGGGCCCGAACTTGCCCGGGTCGACGCCCTGCTTGAGGTAGTAGCCGCCCTGCTGGTAGTGCCAGCCGCGGGTCTCCGACCCATTGTGTCCGCTGAAGAGGCGACCCTCGCCGTCGAGCTCCAGGCCGAACACGTTGCCGCTGCCCTCGGCGAACAGCTCGTACTCGCGGCTGACGGGGTGATAGCGCCAGACCATGCAGCCCTCGAAATGGACTCCCGGCGCCCCTTCCGGGTCGAGACCCGGGCGGACCACCCGGCTGGTGGTGGTGCTGCCCTGCCCGCCATAGATCCACCCGTCCGGGCCCCAGACCAGCCCGTTGGCCACCGAGTGGGTGTCCTCCAGGCCGAAGCCCGCGAGGTGGACCACCGGTGGCCCATCGGGCACGTCGTCACCATTGGCATCCGGGAAGAACAGCAGGTAGGGCGTGTTCATGACCCACACCCCGCCCCGCCCCGGCAGGACGGCGTTGGCCATGTTGAGCCCGTCGAGGAACACCCGGTGCCGGTCGGGAAATCCGTCGCCGTCGGTGTCCTCATGCACGGTGATCCGGTCGCGGCCGGGGGTGTGACGCGGCGGCGGTTCCGGCACCCGGTCGTAGTGGGCGCGGTAGTATTTGTCCCGGCTGATCATGCGGGCACCGGCGGGGTATGGGTATTGGCGGTACTGGGCCACCCACAGGCGGCCCCGGGCGTCGAAGCTGAAGTGCGTGGGCTGGGCCACCTCGGGCTCGTTCAGCAGCAGGTCCACGCGGAGGTCGGCCGCCGGCTTCATCAGCGCCATGGTCTCGGCCGGGGCCTTGCGCGGTCCGGGCACGAACCGCTGCGCCTCGCCCAGCACCCGGTGCGACTCGTGGTACTGGTCGAAGGCGGCACGCGGGGGGCGCTCGGCGAGCACCGGGACCTCGACGGCGGACGGTGTCCCGGACGGTCCGGCGGGGCGCCATTCCCAGCCCCCTTCGAGGATGGCCTCGTTGAAGTAGTCCATCACGAAGGGCGCCTCACCCTGGAACCCCGCCGGGCCGTCCGGGTGATGGGCGCGGATCAGCAGGCCATTCCACCGCCCCTTCTGGAGCAGGCCCGGCCGGATCTTGTGACGGTGGTTGCCCGCCACCCCATCCCGGTACTGCGGCGGGAAGGCCCCGCCCCGACCGACCGACTCCCCGTTGACGAACACCTCGTGGGCCCCGGAGAAGCCGCGCAGGTTCAGGGTCACCGACTCGGCGAACAGGTTCCGCTCATGCGGCGTGAAGAAGCTGTCGTGGGGCTTGAACCATGCGCGGTACCAGCGCCAGCCCGGGCCCGCGGGGATGGGCCCGGGAACCTCGACAGGCCGCCAGGCATCCGTCGCATCGTCCGCAGGCAGGGACCACGGGATTCCCGCCAGGAGAAACCCACCGACCAGGAGCAACGACAACACGCGGGGCATGATGTCGGGAACCCTGCCCCGCAGACGGCCGGAACGGCAGCGCAAAAGCGCTCCGCGCGCCGGGAACGGACCGTGGATCCCGGAAGGTCGGGTTCAGCCCGGCGGCAGGGCCTCGAGGGCGACGGCGCAGAACTTGTAGCTCGGTTGCCGGGAGTGCGGATCGACCACCGTGAGGGTGAGCGGATTCAGCTCCCGGTAATGCATGGGAATGAACACCTGCCCGGGTTGGACGGCGGGCGTGATGCAGGCATCAGCCAAGAGCTCGGCCCGCCTCGAACGCACCCGCACGCGGCCCTTGGCCTGGAGTCCTATCCGCGCCGCATCCTCAGGGTGGATCTCCACATAGCAGTTCTCCGGGTAGAGCTGCCGGAGCACCGGGGATTTGGAGGTCCGGGTGTTGGTGTGCCACTGGGAACTCGTTCCCCGACCGGTCAAGAGCACCCATGGGTATGCCTCATCGGTGGGCTCGGGCACCGGCGTCGGAGGTGAATGATGGAAGACGGCGCGTCCGTCGGCGGTATGGAAAGACCCGTCGGCGAAGAGCCGTCGCTCCCGGATCCCGGCCACCCGTGTCTCGGGCAACGTCTCCAGGGACCCGCCGGAGGCGTGGTCGAGGACACGATCCCGCATCGCCTCGGAGAAGGGCCATTGGATCCCACCCAGCGCGTCGATGGCACGGTACCCATCGATGCCCGTGATGTCGCACGGCCGACCTCGGCTCAACCGCTTGAGCACTTCGAAGACCGTCTCCGGGGTCACCCATTCCCGGAACAGGTCGGCGCAACCCCAGGCCTCCGCCACCAGGCGGAAGATGTGGAAATCGGACAGGGCCTGGCCGGGTGGTCGGCGGACACGTTTCACCAACCCCAGGCGGCGTTCGCTGTTGATGAAGGTGCCCTCTTTCTCGCCCCAACCGGCCGCCGGCAGCAACAGATCCGCCCGCTGGACGGTCTCGGTGGTGGTGTAGAGATCCTGCACCACCAGGAACTCCAGCCGACCCAGCAGCTCGTTGAACCGGCGCTGCTGGATCCAGGAATGCGAGGAGTTCGTGGCGATGACCCAAAGGCCGCGGATCGCCCCGGACTCGATCCCGTCGACGATGCGGTCATAGGACCAGGAATTCTCCGTCGGCACGGTGCCGGCAGGCAGCCCCAGGAGCGATTCCACCTCGAGCCGGGCGGCCGGATCGGCAAAGTCACGCCCCCCGAAGAGGTTGGTCACGTTGGAGAAGAGGCGAGACCCCATGGCGTTGCATTGACCGGTGATGGAATTGGCCCCGGTCCCGGGCTTGCCGATCTGCCCGGTCATCAACGCCAGGTTGATGATCGCCTGGGCGGTGCGGGTCGACTCGTGACCCTGGTTCACCCCCATGGTCCACCAGTAGGAGACCCGGGCCCGGGTCGCGATGCGCTCCACCAGCGTCTCGAACAGATCGAGCGGGATCCTCGCCTCGGCGCACACCCGTTCCGGGGTGAAGCCGCTGACAGCGGCCGCGAACGCCTCGAAGCCCCGGGTGTGGGCGTCGATGAACGCGCGATCCACCGCCCCCCGACGGATGAGCGCCGAGGCCACGCCATACAGCAGGACCAGGTCGGACTTCGGGGCCAGCGGGACGTGGAGGGTCGCGCCCATGGCGGTCTCCGTCCGCCGCGGATCGAGCACGAGGATCTCCGGATGGCGCCGGTTCTGAAGCACCCGTTGCCACAGGATCGGGTGGGCGACCGCAGGATTGGAACCCACGAACACCAGGCAATCCGACTCCTCGAAATCGGCGTAGGTGTAGGGTGGGGCATCGAAGCCGAGACTCTGCTTGTAGGCGACATGCGCCGTCGCCATGCACTGGCGCGTGTTGGAGTCGCAGTGCAGACCGCGCATGCCGAACTTGAAGAGGGCGCCGAGCAGGGCCATCTCCTCGGTGCAGATCTGGCCGGTGCTCAGGAACGCGATGGATTGCGGGCCCCAGTTCTGTTGCACCGATTTCATCCGTGACACGAAGGTCTGGAGGGCGTGGGGCCAGCTCACCGGTTCCATCGCACCGGTCTCAGGATTCCGCAGCATCGGCATCGTGGCGCGATCAGGGGCCTCCAGGGCGGCCAAGGCCTCCCATCCCTTCGGGCAGGCCATGCCTTGATTCACCGGAAAGCGCGGATCCGGGCTCAGGTTGACCGCCTCGCCATCGACCAGGTGGGCCGTCAACCCGCACCCGGTGGCGCAGTAACCGCAGACCAGGCCGGTGGTTCCGTCGGGCTTCAGGCGGGCGGGCACCTGGCCCAATCCGAACCCGCCCGACACACGGGCCAGGTCGGCGGTGAACGGCCCATCCCAGGCCCTCCAGGGGATTCGTGGAAGACTCATGGCATTTCTCGGTCGGGTGAATCGGCATCCACCGGGGATCCCCCGGCAAAGAACCTCCAGCGCTCGAACACGGACAGACCTGTCAGGACCAGCAGGGCCACGACCGGCACCGGCGAGGTCCCCGCCAGCAGGCCGCCGCCCACGCCGCACCCCATCAGGACGGTTCCGGCGAAGCGCGGGCCGGTGCGCCATGAACGCCACCGCACGCGACCGGTGACGGCGTAGACCTGGATCTGCGCCACGGTCGCCAGGACCAGGAGCACGAGCAGCATCGAGGCGGCGCCCTGGAACACACGCGGCGAAGCCGGGAATCCCGGCACCCGGGCCAGCCCGGCGGTCCACCCGGTGAAGATCAGCGCAACCGCCGAGAAGGCGCCCAGCGCCAACGCCTCGCGGCTCAACCAACTGGTCCTCCACCCCATCCAGATGCGCCACGCCTTGAGCGGCTGCCCCAGGTGGAACACCGATGCGATCAACCCGGCGTGGACCCACAGGCAACCCAGCGCGGCCACCGCGGCGTCCCTGACCGTGGGAATCCGCCCGGCCATTCCCGTGCCCAGGGCCACCGCGGCCAGGATCCCGCCACCCCATTGGGTCAGCACCAGCATCGCGATCAACGGCCAATGGGCCTCCACCCGGCCCGGGGTCCCGGACACCAGGCGTGACTCCAGTCCGTCCATCGGGCGCCTCGAGCGGTACACCGTCGACGGCACGGTGATCGAGGCCGAGGGCATCCCGGGCAGGGAGCATCCGCCGTCGCGATGGCCGGAGGTCGATGCCTCGCCTCGACAGCGATCGATCGTGCCCGCCACCGGGACGCGCGTGATCCGGATGGCTTCGTTGGGGCAGGCCTGCACGCAGGCCGGGGCCTCCCCCGCCTGGAGCCGCCCCTGGCACAGGTCGCACTTGCGGACGATGCCGCGGGATTCCGAGAACTTCGGCACCTCGTAGGGGCAGGTGAAGATGCAGTAGCTGCACCCGATGCACTGGTCGTCGAGATGGCGGACGATGCCGGTGAGGGGATCCTTCTCGTAGGCCAGGACCGGGCACCCCTTCAGGCAACCGGGGTCCACGCAATGGTGGCAGGCGGACGTGACCGCGAGGGTCACCGCCTCCGGGCGGGGGGCTTGGGGAACCGGACGGGAACCGACCAGGAGACGGATCTCGCGCCAGGATTCCTCGGGTTCCAGCCCGTTGAGCGAATGGCAGGCCACGACGCAGGCCTTGCAGGAGGAGCACTGGTCGAGGTCGACCTCGAACGCGTACTGCTCCCCGGGCCCGGGAGGGGTGGCCGGCAGCAGGGCCCGGTAACGGCTCTCCAGCAACGGGGCACGCGCATCGGCATGGCGCTGGCTGAACCGCTCGACGGCGGTCAGTCGCCGCTGCTCGGCCACGAACGCATCCAGCAACGTCTCGAGGCGGTCCCCCGGACCGGTGGCTGCGGACGATGGCGACGGGAGGTTCACCGGTCGGGACAGGGGCTCAGGGACGGCTCGGACTGTCCGCGAACAACTCCTGGAGTCGTCCGAGGTCGTGCCTCGAGGTGAAGCCCTGGAAGGTCTCTCCCGGGTGCCGGTCGCGGAGGTAGACCCTCAGCATCCTCTCCAGCAGCGGGCCCAATTCCTCGAGGATCACCCCCTGGAAGACCGCACGCCCGATGGCCTGACGCGGGCCGAATCCCCCTCCGACGAAGACATGGTAGGCCTCCTGGGCCTGCCCTCCGCGCTTGAGTTGCGTGCCCAGCAGCCCGATGTCGCCCATGTAGTGCTGGGCGCAGGAGTTCGGGCATCCGGTCAGGTGGATGTTCACCGGCTGATCCAGGCTCACCCGGGAGTCGAGCCATTCGATCAACCGGAGGGCGTGTCCCTTGGTGTCGGACGCGGCGAACCGGCAATGCCGATTGCCGGTGCAGGCGATGAATCCCCCCCGGAGGGCGCTCGATCTCCAGTCGAGACCCGCCTTCACCAGGGCCTTCTTCACCGTCTCGACGTAGGCCTCGGGGATGTTCGGCACGATCAGGTTCTGCCACACGGTCAACCGGACCTCGCCGCTCCCGTACCACTCGGCCAGCTCGGCCAGCCTGCGCAACTGGCGGGAGGAGACCTGTCCGACGGGGACCGCGACACCGATCCAGTGCAGGCCCGCCTGACGTTGGGCATGGACCCCGAGGTGGGGATGCATCGTGGCGACGGGATCGTCGCCATGGGCGACGGCGGCCTCGGATCCCTCGGGGATCCCAAGCAACGGGCGACCCAGCAGCGCCTCGGTCTCCGTGCGGAAACGGTCCAATGTCCAATGCTCCAACAGGTGCTTGAGGCGGGCCCTCTTCCGGTCGGTGCGGTCGCCATGCGCGAGATAGACCCGGACCATCGCGGCCGTCACCCGAACGACCTCCTCCGGTGGCACCAGGATCCCGAGGTCCCGGGCGAAGGCCTTGTGACCCGTCGCTCCGCCCAGCAGGCACCGGAAATACAGGCCCGAGGGCACGGATGCGGTCACGAGGTCTCCCGGGCGGAGGTCATGGGACCCCTCGGGCGCGGGCTGGCACTCCGCCGGCGACCAGACCCGCACGGCCTTCCAACCGATGTCGTTGGTGTCCTCGACCGTGGGGATCGTTCCACCTCCATGGAAGGCGATGTTGAACTTCCGGGGCAGGTCGTAGAACTCGCGGTGGTTCAGGATGAGCTGCCCCAGCTGGAGGGTCAGGGGCAGCGTTTCCAACCGCTCGGACGGATCGAGCCCGCTGGTCGGATCGCAGGTCAGGTTGCGGATGTTGTCGGCTCCGGTGCCCCGGGTGTGCAGGCCGACGGCCTGGATCCGCCGCAGGAATTCCGGCGCATCCTGGAAACGGATATGCCGGAGTTGCAGGTTGGCCCGCGTGGTGATCTGCAGGTAACCGGTGGTGAGGCTGTCGGCCACCGCGGCGATCTCACGCAGCTGGGCCGAGGTCAATTGGCCGCCCGGGATGCGGAGTCGGGCCATGTACCCCTCCTTCATCGGGCTCATGGAGAAGAGCCCCTGCCATTTGAAGCGGAACGCGTTGTCCGGGTCGGGGGCCTGATCGGAGGCCGCGTGTTGCAGCAGCAGCGAGTAGGCGTCCAGCGGGTGGAGTTCCCGCTTGATGCGTTCCTGGTCGGTCAACTCGGACAGATCCGGAGTCGCCGCCGCAGCCGACGCGGCAGGAACCGGGCCCGACGGCACGAGGTCGCCGAAGCCGAGACCGCGATTGCGGAGGCCTGCGAAGAGGCCCTCGAGGTAGGCGGTCTGCTCGGCATCGAGCGGTTGACCGGAGATCTGTTGGAACGGGAGGCTCATGGCATGGGGTTCATCGGGATCGAGCGTCTTCAGTACACGTCCTTCTGGTAGCGCCCCTCGGACCGGAGACTTTCGAGGTACTCCGAAGCCTGCTCTTCGGTGCGCCCCCCCGCCGTCTGGATCACCGTCCGGAGGGCCGCCTCGACATCCTTGGCCATGCGTCGGGCATCGCCGCAGACGTAGAAATGCGCCCCCTCCTCCAGCCACTGCCACAGGGCCCCGGACTGTTCCCGCATGCGGTCCTGGACATAGACCTTGGACTCCTGGTCGCGACTGAAGGCGAGATCGAGCCGGGTGAGGAAGCCGTCCCGGTGCAGCGGGTCCAGCTCCGAGGAATACAGGTAGTCGGTGGCCCGGCGCTGATCGCCGAAGAAGAGCCAGTTCTTCCCGGTGGCCCCGGTGGCGCGGCGTTCCTGCAGGAAGGCGCGGAACGGGGCGATCCCGGTGCCGGGGCCCACCATGATCATGGGCCGTGACGGGTCGCTCGGCGGCCGGAAATGCCGGCTGACCTGGACGAACACCGGGACCGGGGTCACCCCCGGGACCACCCGGTCGGCCAACCAGCACGACGCCACCCCGAGGCGGGATCGACCATGGGCTTCGTAGCGGACGGTCCCCACCGTGAGGTGCACCTCACCCGGGTGGGCCTTCGGGGAGGAGGCGATGGAATACAGGCGGGGTTGGAGCGGCCGCAGCAGCGATCCCAATTCCGTGGCGTCGAGCCGTGCCTCCGGGGCCGATCGGAGCGCGTCCAACACATCGCGCCCGGCCATCCAGGATTCGAGGTCCGGGCGCCGCGACGGATCCGAGAGGGAGGCGATGAGGGAACCGGGGGCCAGTTCCGCCAAACGCTTCACGAGGGCCGGTGATGGCTGGGTGAGCACCCACCGGTTCGCGAGGGCTTCCCCAAGATCGATCGAACCACCGGGGACCGACGGGCCGAGGGACACCGGCACCCCCGGATCCAGGCCGAGGGCCTGCAGGATCCCTTCGACCAGGGCCGGGTCATTCGACGGCTGAACCCCCAAGGCGTCACCGGCCTCGTAGGCGAGGGAGGAATCTCCGAGCTCGATCTCGATGTGCCGTGTGTCCTTGGACGATCCCTCGCCGTTGAGTCGCCGGGCCACCCGCAGGCGGGCCGGATAGGGATGGCGGCGAGTCCAAGGGCAGGCAGTCGCCGGTGTCGCCGCGCTCGGGCCCGACCCTGGCACCGGGTCCGGCCCGGGGATCGGCGACGCGACGGAGGGAGGCGCGCCCTCCGGCTCGACCCTGTCGAGGGAGGGCCACACGGCCTCCATCCAGGCCGTGAACGGAGCCCGATCCCCACCGTCGCATTCGGCGCGGGGCGCCACGCGCCGGGCGCCCAGGGCCTCCAGGCGTTCATCGATCCTGCGGGCGGCACCGCAGAAATCGGCGTAGTTCCGATCGCCGAGGCCGAGCACCGAATACCGGAGCGACTCCAGCCGGGATGCCGCACCGTCACTGAGTCGGGACCAGAAGCCGGCGGCGTTGTCGGGAGGTTCACCATCGCCCCAGGTCGAGCACACCACCAGCAGGCGCTCCAATCCGGAGAGCTCGTCGGGGGTGATGCGGTCCAGCTCGCGCAACGTGACCTCGAAACCCTTGGACTCGGCCGCCTTGGCCACCTTCTTGGCCAGTCCGGAGGCGGAGCCCGACTGGGACCCGACTCCGATCCAGAGCGGTCGGGGCCGGGCGACCGGCGGCGACCCGGAGGGGGCGCTCGCCGGGGCCACGGACCCCAGCCGGTCAAAGAGCGAGGCGGCCAGAAACCCGTTGAGCCATGCGCGCTGCTCCCTGCTGAACGGAGCGGTTTCCGGCACGATGTTCATGCGGGAGATCGGGGTCGCGGCTCAGAAGTTCACCTGCGCCTGGACGTAGACGTAGTCGGCGTCCTGGGAACCCACCTTCGAGAGCGAGTCCCGGATGTAGTCGCCCCGGAGGAACCGGCAGTAGGCGGCTTCGAGCACGAGGTACTTGCTGGCCTGCCACGTGACCACGAGGTCGATCTCGGAGCCGACGAAGGATCCGGCATCGGGATTGATCCCATAACCGGTCCCACGCGCGGCCGCACCCTGGTAGGTCAGGCCACCCCTGGGCAACCCGGCGACGTTGTAGAAGTTGTCGTTGGCCGTCGCCAACCACTTCAGGTGCCCCTCGAGCTGGACGCGCACCCGGGGCGTGGCGAGCAGGGAACTGCGAAGGCGCACGTTGTGCAGGTTCTGGAAGGAGGCGAAGTCGGCGTAGCCATAGAAGAGATGTCCGGTGGGATAGAGGTGGACGAAGGTCTCGTGCGTGCCGTCGTTGGGGTCGTTGTCCCCGCTGGCCAGGCTGTATTCCAGGCCCAGGCGCGGCTGGAGCTCCGATTCCTTCCAGGTGTACCCGCCGGAGAGCACTCCCGCCCAGGCGCGGTGTTCCCTCCGCGGTCCCATCCCGGCGGCCTCGCGGGCATCGGCGAAGTTGCCGAACTGGTAATAGGCCTGGGCACCCCAGTCGACGTTGACCCAGTCGTTGGTGGAACTGCGGACGTACGTTCCCGCGGTGTAGATGTCCTGGGCCTCCGGCGGCCGGAAGGGGGCCGGGACAAGTCCCCGGTTGCCCGCATTGGCATCGCGCCCGGCATTCCGGCCGAGGAGGTAGAATTCGGTCCAGGTCTTGGGGATGGCCTTCGTGGTGAGGTGCAGACCCGAGAAGATCTCGTCCGGGTTCGATCGGTTGAAGCCGTTGTCGTCGGGCATCACCACCATCGAACTCCACCCCTCCACGGCGAAGTACGGGTTCTGCCAGCGCACCTTGGCCGCATCCCACTGCCGGCCGATGTTGTTCCAGGCCAGCGGACCGACGATCCGTTGCTCGCCCAGGAGCAGTTCCTGGCGCCCCACCTTGAGCGACACGGGGAACTCCTTGTGGTTGCCCAGGAAGACATAGGCCTGGTGCAGGTCCATGGGACCGTCCGACTCCGGGCTGCTGCCTCTCCCCGCCGGCGCCGCCGGATAGGCCGGGATGGCGACGCCGTTCAGGGTCTTGGCCTGGGTCACGCCGTTGCCCGTGCTGGAACGGTCGTCACCGGTCACCGTGCTCGAGCGGCCCTGCGCGAAGACCTCGAACCACCGACCGGTGTAGCCTCCACGGATGAGGACCCTCTGGAGGAGGTAGCTGTTGTCGTTGTCGGTGTCGGTGCGGAAGTCCGCCAGGGAACCGGGGCCGGTGAATCCGCCGTTCTGCTTGATCTCATAGCGGCCCCAGTAGAGGGCGCCGAGGTTCCAGGAGGAGAGGTAGGGATTGTCCTGCCGGAGCCAGTCGTTGATGAAGCCGGCCGGCGACGGCGCGACCGGCGTGGTCACACCCCAGTCGAAACCGGGAGGCGCGGCGTGGGCGGCGCCGGGGGTCAGGACAAGGGCGGCGAGGCGGGTGATGGCGGCGAGGCGGAGGAATGTCGCGGAGGGTTTCATCGGGGAGGGTTCGATTCGGGTGGGCGGTGGGTGGATGGGTTTCGGAAAGCGGGGATCGGTCATGCGCCTGCGGTGGCGACAGGGGGAGCGGCCGGGGTCGCAGCAGATGCACCCTGGCCTCCATCCGGGGCCCTCCCGCGGGGTGTCTGTCCCTTGAGGGTGTAGGCACGCACATGGAGGAACTCGATGAGTTGCTCGCGGAGCCGGTAGTACTCGGGATCCTCCAGCAATTCCTGGCGTCGGCGCGGTCGGGCGAAGGGGACCTGCAGGATCTCGCCCACCTCGGCCTCCGGGCCGTTGGTCATCATCACGACCCGATCGGACAGGAACAGCGCCTCGTCGACATCATGCGTCACCATGAGCGCCGTCAGGCGGGTCCGGTTCCAGAGGTCGAGCAGCACCTGCTGCAGCTCGAAGCGGGTGAGCGAATCGAGCATCCCGAAGGGTTCGTCCAGCAGGAGCATCTTGGGAGACAACGCGAAGGCCCGCGCGATGCCCACCCGCTGACGCATCCCCTGGCTGAGTTCGGAGGGGAGCTGGTGCAGGGCCTCGCCCAATCCGACCACCGTCAGGTAGTACTCGGCGATCTGGCGGCGTTCCTCCCGGGACGCGGTGTAGAACACCTGGTCGACCCCGAGCTGGACGTTCTCGAGGGCGCTCATCCACGGGAGGAGGTTGGGGGCCTGGAAGACCACCCCGCGGTCCGGCCCCGGGCCGGTGAGCTCGCGACCGGCAAGGACGATGCCGCCGGCCGAGGCCTCGCTCAACCCGGCCAGGATCGACAGGACGGTGCTCTTGCCGCACCCCGAATGGCCGATGAGGGTGACGAATTCTCCCTGCCGGATGCGCAGGTTGAAGTCCTTCACCACGCGCAGCGGACCCTTGGGGGTCGGAAAGACCTTGCTGAGGTGGGAGATCTCGACGTGGTCGGCCATGGGTGCCTAGGGGTTGAGGTCGACCGTCTCGCGGCGCTCCTCGGATCGCCTCCGCGGCCGGCGGCGCCCGCCGATCAGGGACCTGGGAATCTCGAGGTCCTCCGGCTCGAGGTCCGGCAGGATCAACTTGCGGGAGACGGAGACCGCCGGGCGAGCCCCGGGGCCCATCAACCAGGCGACCACCTCGGCGCGGAGCGCCTTGAAGCGGGGATCATGGTTGAGGGCCCGCCGATCGCGCGTGGGATCGAGGACGACCGGAAACGACGGCCCGAGGGTGGCTCCCGGGCCGGCGCTGAGCGGGATGATCCGGTCGGCCATCAGGATCCCCTCGTCGGGATCGTTGGTGATCAGCACGACGGTCTTGCCCGAGGCCCGGCAGATGCGGGAGATCTCGTCCTGGAGGGTCCCTCGCGTGAGGGCATCGAGCGCGCCCAGCGGTTCATCGAGCAGGAGGATCCGGGGATCCATGGCCAGGGCCCGGGCCACGGACACGCGCTGACGCATGCCTCCGGACAACTCCCCGGGGCGCCGGTCCCGAGCCGGCGTGAGATTGACCAGATGGATGTGACGGTCCACCTGCTCGGCGCGCTGCGCCTCCGTCCACCCGGGGAAGACCGAATCCACGGCGAGGCGGATGTTCTCGGCCACGGTCAACCAGGGGAGCAGGCTGTAGTTCTGGAAGACCACCCCGCGGTCGGGGCCCGGACCCTCGATGGTGCGACCATCCAGGCGGACGCTGCCGGTGTCGGGCCCCAGCAGGCCGGAGACGAGGTGCAGCAGGGTGGATTTGCCGGCGCCCGAGTAGCCCACGATGGCGACGATCTCGCCCTGCTCGACGGAGAGATCCACGCCGCGGAGGACCTCCCGGCGCGCCTCGGGCGGCCCGAATCCCTTGGAAACACGGTCTAGGACAAGGAAGGACATGGGAAACGGTTCAGAGGATTCCCTTGAAGCGGCGCTCCAGAAGGCTCATGGCCCGGTCGAGCGAGAAGCCGACCAGGCCGATGGTCACGATGCAGAGGACGATGCTCGTGTAGAGGCCGTTGTTGTATTCGTTCCAGAGGAAGTTCCCGATGCCGATGCGACCGGTCAGCATCTCCACCGCCACGATGACCAGCCAGGCGATGCCCAGGCTCAACCGGTAGCCGGTGAACATGTACGGCAGGGTGGCCGGGATCATGATCCGGAAGAGGGTCTGGGTCCGGGAGAGCTTCAGGACGCGGGCCACATTCAGGTAATCCTGCGGGATGGCACGGACCCCGACCGCGGTGTTGAGGACGGTCGGCCACATGGCGCAGACCGCGATGGTGAAGAGTGCCGCCAACTCGTTGGCGCTCTTGCCGGCATTGGCGAAGAGCACCACGCCCAGCGGCATCCAGGCCAGGGGCGACACCGGTCGCAGCACCTGGATGATCGGATCGAACATCTTGGAGAACGTGGCCGAGAGACCCAGGAGGAATCCCATCGGGGTTCCCAGGATCAGGGCGATGGCGTAGCCCTTGGCCACGATCACCAGCGAGTACCACGTGAACCTCAGGATTCCCTGGTCGAGTTCCTCGCGTTTGGCGAAGGGTTCCACGACGTACTTGCGGGTCTTCTCCCAGGTCTGGACCGGACCGGGCAGGTCCTGGACCCAACCGAGCCTGACCTCCTCGACCGTCCCGTCGGCCAGGCTCCGGGTCACGGTCCGGCCCGAGATCATCTGCCAGGCCAGCAGGGTCAGGGCGATGCCCACCAGCGGCATCAGCACCGATTCCCAATGGATCTTCTTCATGAGGGGTCAGCCCTTGAGGTTCTTCACCGCGAAGGCCTTGGCATAGGCCTCGGGCTGTGCGGGATCGAAGGGGATGCCGTCGAAGAGCGTCTCGGGGCGATCGTCACGCCCGCCATGGACGGCCCCGATCTCCTTCATCGCCGCCTCGTAGAGATCGGTGCGGGCCACCTTGGCCGCGATGCCGGCGTAGTCGGGAGCGCCGGTGACCATCCCCCAGCGCCGCAACTGGCTGAGCCACCAGGCCACGTACTTGGGCTGGGGATAGTTGCAGTTGCGCTCGTGGAAGATCATGGGGAACGGATCCTTGTACTTCCGGCCGTCTCCGAGGTCGTAGTCGCCCAGGAGCCGGCCGAGGATCACGTCCTTCGGGCAGTTCACGTAGCTGGGCTTGCTGACGATGTCGCACTGCTCCGGGCGATTGCCCAGGTCATCGAGCCACACCGAGGCCTCGTGCAGGGCCTTGAGCACGGCCTTCACGGTCTTCGGGTTCTTGTCGGCGTATTCGGCCAGGAAGGCGCAGACCTTCTCGGGATGGTCCTTCCAGAGCTTCTGGGTGGTGATGGCCGTGAAGCCGATCTTGTCGCTGACCGCGCGGGCGTTCCACGGCTCGCCGAAACAGAACCCGTCCATCTTGCCCACCTTCATGTTGGCGACCATCTGGGGCGGCGGGATGGTGATGAGGTTGACGTCCTTGTCGGGGTGGATGCCTCCGGCGGCGAGGTAGTAGCGCAACCACATGGCATGCGTCCCCGGGGGGAAGGTCATGGCGAAGGTCATGGGTTCGCCCAGGGACTTGGCCTTCTCGACGAAGGGCTTCAACGCCTTGGGATCCTCCTGCACCTTGCCCAGGAATTCGGACTTGAGGGTGATCGCCTGGCCGTTGCGACTCAGGATCCACGGGAAGACCATGGGCTTCTTGGCCGAACCCAGCAGCCCCATGGTCGATGCGATGGGCATGCCGATGAGCATGTGGGTGGCCTGGTTGTCGCCGGTCTGGAGCTTGTCCCGGATGACCGCCCAACTGGCCTCCTTCGAGATCGAGGACTGGATGCCGTGTTTCTTGAAGAGCCCCTTCTCGTGGGCGATGACGATCGGAGAGCAGTCGGTCAGCGCGATGATGCCGAAGCGCACATTCGGCGACTCGGGCGAGTCGTCGGCGTACACCGAACCGGTCCAACCGGCGGGAAGGCCGGCCAGCAGGGATCCGGCGACGGTGGTGCGGAGGAAGTGACGACGGGTGGTTTCAGGCCGACAGGGTCTGGGGTTCATGGGGATTGGGGAGGGGTTTGTGCGGGGAAGCGGACTCGGAAAGACGGCGGCGGGCGGCCTCGTAGACCTCCATGCGGAAGACCGAACCGAGCCACGCGGGCCGGATGGGCCCGGTCGGCCGGTCCCCGTAGAGTTCACGGAGGATCCAATGCGCTTTCTCCGGGCTGGGCTCGTTGGTGTCGAAGCGGTGGAAGCAGTTGAACTCCGGGAGAGTGCAGGACCTGCCCGGCGAGGTGGGGATCACCCCGGTCCAGCCCGGCCGGATGAACTCGGCGGGCAGGTGCAGGTATTCCGGGCGTGAGAGCAGCGCGATCACCGTGTCGGCCTCCCCGGGCAGGTCGCAGATGCGGCACGCCTCCAACAGGGCCGCGACCAAGCGCTCATGCTGCTCCGGTTCGGCGTCCGCCCAGTGGCCGCCGACCGCCAGCACCTTCTCCGGATGACGCGGCGCCACCGAACAGCTCGTGGCCGGGCAGTATCCGAATCCGCGCAGCACGGCCTCGGAGTTCCAGGGTTCGCCGACGCAATACCCGTCCAGGTGCCCGGAACTCAGGCCCGTGAGGATTTGCCTGGGGGGCACGACGACCAGCCGATAGTCGCGACCCTCGACCATGTTCGCCGTCGACAACCATCCCCGGAGCAATCGCGAGTGCGTGGAGCAGGTCGAGACCGTGCCCAGGGTGATCGGACCCCCTCGACGGCGGACGACCCACCGGGCGAGGTCCTCGGCGCTGTGGACCCCATCATCATGGAACCGACGCGCCAGGGTGATGGCATTGCCGTTCAGATTGAGCACCAGGGCGGTGCAGCACGGCGTGGGGAGCCCTTCGAGGCCCAGGCTCAGGTGCAGGGGCAGGCCGCAGGGCGCATGGGCCGCCTCCAACTCCCCGTTGGCCAGCTTGCTTCGGATCGAGGCCCAACCCAGCTCCCGACTCAGGCGGACCTGCAGGCCCTGTCGTGCGAAGAGCCCGTATTCCTGGGCGACGATCAGCGGCGCGCAGTCGTTCAACGGGACGAAACCCACCCGGATCTCCGAAAACCCGACGGCATGGCGGGACCGGGACCGTTCCAGCGGGTTGTCGGTGACACGACTCATTCCTGCCACCGTGCCAGCGCAGCGGATGCCGACAGGCGGGGTGGCACCCGAAGAAAGCGGTCTAAGGTTTCATCCGGATGATGAAAACCATTCACCATCCGGGTTTCCCCCCGCAGCAGCGGCCTCGGACGTCGATGGCCTGAACGGGTCGGGTGGCCTCCGGCATCCGGGGCGACCGCCCGGCTGGATGGGTCGGCACCCCCCGGGAGGCCTCCGCCCCGCCCCGGGCGAGACGGCCATTGGCGTTTTCTGGACAGGTTGGGCAGGAATCATTGCCCGCATGGAAACAGGCGCGGCCTCAGGAAGCCTGACGACGCCCCGTCAGTGGGCACGCTCGAGCGCCGCGACGATCGAGTCGACATCGTACACGCACCCGCCCCAGGTGCCGCCGCTGGCCCGGACCAAGGCCGCCCAGAGACGCGTGTCGGAAGGGAGCTTCTCGTGCGGGGCCAACCCGGGATGGGGAGCCCGCGACCGCAGCTCTGCCCGGGCCCGCTCGGCATCCCAGGGACCGTCGGCATCGCCCACGAGGTCCACCGATCCCTCGAGGTTCCGGCAATCGATGCGCACGCGGATGCGATCGCCGTCGCGCACCTTGCCGATGGGCCCGCCGGCCAGGGCCTCCGGACCCACATGGCCGATGCACGCACCGGTCGAGACGCCGCTGAAGCGCGCGTCGGTGAGCAGCGCCACGTGCTTGCCGAAGGGCAGGTGCTTGAGGGCCGAGGTGAGCTGGTAGGTCTCCTCCATGCCGGTGCCCATCGGGCCGACCCCGGCCAGCACCATCACGTCGCCCGCCCGGATGCGGCCCGCCTTGATGGCGGCGATGGCCTCGCGCTCGCGGGTGAAGACGCGGGCAGGACCCTCGAGTTCGAAGACGCCGTCGGCGGAGAGCACCGCCGGGTCGATGGCGGTGCTCTTGATGACGGCCCCCTCGGGCGCCAGGTTGCCGCGCGGGAAGGTCACCGTGCTGGTCAGGCCACGCTCGCGGGCCAGCGGCGGCGGCAGGATGACCGAGTCGGGATCCACGCCGTCGGCCTCACGGAGCCGCTCCCTCAGCACGGTCCGCCTCTCCGAGCCGGCCCAGGCCTCGAGGACATCCCCGAGCCGGTCGCCCGTGGCCGTGACCACCTCGAGGTCGAGCAACCCGAGATCCCGCAGGTGCCGCATCACCTCGGGCACGCCGCCGGCCAGGAAGGCGCGCACGGTCGGATGATGGGTCGGCCCGTTGGGCATCACACTCACGAGGCGCGGCGTGCGGCGATTGATGGCGATCCAGTCGTCCACCGTGGGCCGACGGAGGCCGGCCGCATGGGCGATGGCCGGGATGTGGAGCAGGAGATTGGTCGAACCACCGAAGGCCGCGTGGACCGTCATCGCATTGCGCAGCGCGGCATCGGTGAGCACCGACCGCGTGGTCAGGCCGGCGGCTTCGCGGGCCATGAGCGCCCGGGCGGAGTCTCGGGCCAACTGGACCCAGACCGGCTCGCCGCTCGGGGCCAGCGCCGAGTGCGGCAGGGCCAGGCCCAAGGCCTCGCCCACCACCTGCGAGGTCGCCGCGGTGCCGAGGAACTGGCAGCCACCGCCCGGCGTCCCGCAGGCACGGCAGCCGAGGTCGGCCGCCTCGTCGAGGGTCACGAGCCCGTGGGCGAACCGCGCGCCCAGCGTCTGCACCGTGCCGGCATCCTCGCCGCGTTCCGGGGGCAGCGTCACCCCGCCGGGGACCAGCACCGTGGGCAGGTCCGACTGGGCGGCCAGGGCCATCATCATGGCGGGCAGTCCCTTGTCGCAGGTGGCCACGCCGAGCACCCCGACGCGCTGGGGCAGCGAACGGATGAGGCGGCGGAAGACGATGGCCGCATCGTTGCGGTAGGGCAGGCTGTCGAACATGCCCACCGTGCCCTGGGTGCGCCCATCGCAGGGATCGGAGACGCTGGCGGCGAAGGGCAGCGCCTTGCCCTCCCGGAAGGTCTCGGCCGCGGCCCAGGAGAGCAGTCCGATCTCCCAATGACCGGTGTGATAGCCCAAGGCGATGGGACGGCCGTCCTCGGCCCGGATCCCGCCCTGGGTGCTGAGGATGAGGAACTGCCGGCGTCCCAGCTCGGCGGGGTTCCATCCCATGCCGGCGTTCTGGGTCATGCCGAAAAGGTCGCCGCTCGGGGCCTCGCGCAGCATCGCCTCGGTCAACGGCAGCTTGCCGGAGGGGCCGGGCGCGCGGGTGCGGATCCGGGCCAGGGACTCCGGGAAGGAACCAAAGAGGTCGTGGGCCGTCATGAGGCGGATGGGGTCTGGCCGCGAAGGGAGACGCCCGGTGGGCATCGTTCCGCCCGTGGCGCCCGGGCGATGCTCAGGGTTTGCGGTGCGTCGGCACGTGGGTGTCCCAGGTGCGGCCCGATTCCGGGGACACGTGGGTGAATCCCAGCCCGGCTGGCGGGTTGGGGATGCGGATCAGGTGCTTGCAGCCGGGGCACTGGATCTGGCGGCCGGCAAAGCGCACCTCGCACTTGAGCGGCTGGTCGCAGTGCGAGCAGAAGAACTTGAATTCGGGGGTCTCCACGCCGCGAGTGAACCCCCGGTCCCGCCACCCCGCCACCCAGAAATGGACGACGGGACCGTTCCCGGGATCCGGCCGGAGGAACCGGGAAACCCGCCGGCTCAGGGCCTTGGCGCCGAGCCGGACGCCGGATCGGTCCGGGTGCGGGGAAGGCGCGTGCGCATGCGACGCTCCCACTCGGCGAGGCCCGCCTCGCCATCGGCCCGGGTCATCACCTCCTCGAGCGTCTCGCCCCCCAGTTGACGGGCCCGGAGGTACAACAACGCGACGACCAGGGACCCCAGCGGCGTGGTGAGGATCCCGACCAGCGAGGACAGTTCCACCCAAGCCCGGCGGGCGGTGCCGACATCGCCCCGCGCGGAGGCGGGGTCCATGCCCAGCACCCCGTGCACCATGGCAGGTACCAGCACCAGGAAGGCCACGGTCAGTGCCATGGCCCCGAGGCAACGACGGGCCAACCGACGCGAGCGGCTGAATGCCTCCCGACCCGAAAGTCCCTCCATCAGCACCACCGGGGCCCAGAAGGCCTCGAGGGCCCAGACCGCGAACCCGGGCAGCACCAGCAGCGCAAACCCCCCCAGCACGCGGACCAGCGAAAGGGCGGAGGTGCGAAGGAGCGGGCCGGCGCGACGACGCAGCAGGTCGAAGGCCCAGCGCAAGGGCAGCGAGCGGAGCGGAGCCACCTCCCAATGGACGGCCAGCAACGCCAGGACGCCCGACACCAGCGTGGCGGCCAGCACCGCCGCCAGCGGGTTGAGCAGGCGCAGGATGCCCGCGGCGACCGGGCCGGCGATCCCTCGGGTCTCCAGGCCGCCGAGGCTCATGCCCAGGGTCGCCAGGACCACGACGAGCAGCGGCAGGTGGGCGATCAGCGAGAGCCGGGCCACCATGGGGAAATGCTCGCAGTAGAGCGCGAAGGCCCGGCGGTAGACCTGCCCGATGCCCTGGGAGCGGGCCCGCAGCCCCTGGGCGAGGGAGAGCGCCGTCGGCGGCCGCCTGGCCGGGTCCTTCTCGAGGGCCGAGCCGAGGACCTGCGCGACCCCGGCGGGCACGCGCACCCCGCGACGATCACGCCGCAACCGCGGCGGGACCCCGGACTGGTGGGCCTCGAGGACCCTCTCCACGGGGCCATCGAACGGGGGTGCGCCGGCGAGCATCTGGTGGGCGATGACGCCGAGGCTGTAGAGGTCGGAGCGCGGGTCCAGGGCCTGGCCCCGGCACTGCTCCGGCGACATGTAGAGCGGGGTTCCGAGCACCGCCCCGGCACGGGTCAGGGCTGCGGTCGCCATCGGCGCCTCGAGCGGCGGGGATGATGCCGTCGACGACGGGAGCACCGCCTCGTCGGCCAGCTGCGCGATGCCGAAGTCGAGCACCTTGACCCGGAAGCCTCCCAGGCGGTCGGGCTCGAGCCAGATGTTGTCGGGCTTGAGGTCGCGATGGACGATGCCGGCCTGGTGCGCCTCGTGCACCGCCGAGCAGACCTGCTCGAGGATCTCCACGACCCGCGGCAGCGGCAGGCTGCCTTCCTCACGCAGCACCTGGCCCAGGCTGCAACCGTCGAGGTACTCCATCACGAGGTAGGCCACCTCGTCCTCGCCCAGCCGGGAGAACCCGAAGTCGGTGACGTCGACGATGTGGGGATGCCTCAGCCGGCCCGCCGCCCGGGCCTCGCGCCGGAACCGCTCCACGAAGTGGGCATTCCGCATGAACTGGGGCGCGATGAGCTTCACGGCGACATAGCGTCCGGTGCCCAGGTGCGTGGCCAGGTGCACGGACCCCATGCCACCGCGGCCCAGCAGGCGCTCGAGCCGATACTTGGCGGACAGCGTGGTCCCGGGGATTTCGCCCGGAGCGCCCCCTGTGGCCGACCCGTCCAGCCCCTCCGGCTCGTCGATGGGGACCACCCGGAGGGTGGGCCGGGAGGGGTCGGAGGCTTCCATGGTGCGGGAAATCGGCGCGCTCGAGCCTCCGGCGGGAACCCGACCCGGACGGGGCCGGACACGCGGTTCAGATGGCGAAGTCGTTGTACTCGGGCTTCACGGCCTCGAGCGGCGGCTGGAGCATGCCGGCGGCGACCGTGGCATTGCTGCCCTGCTCCACCAGGATGAAGGCCCCGGTGAGGCGGTTGGTGCGGTAGCCGTCGAAGACGATGGGCTTGGCCGTCCGGAGACGCACGCGGCCGATGTCGTTCATGGCCAGCTCGACCGGCTCGGGCTCCTCCTCGAGGGCCTGGATGTTGATGCGGCTTTCGAGCGAGGTGACCACCGCCTGAACGGTCTGGGTCGAATGCTTGAGGAAGAGCTTGCGACCCTTCTGCAGCGGGCGCGGGTTCATCCAGCAGACTTGCGCGACCAGGTCGTTCGAGAGGCCCGGCAGGGCGTCGAGCCCGACGATCATGTCGCCGCGGCTGATGTCGAGGTCGTGCTCGAGCTGCAGCGTGACGCTCTGCGGGCAGAAGGCCTCCTCCAGCTCGCCGTCGAGGGTCCAGATCTTCTGGACGGTGCTCTTGAGGCCGCTGGGCAGCACCATGATGCGCTGGCCCCGGCGCACGATGCCGCTGGCGATCTGGCCGCTCAGGCCGCGGAAGTCGTGCAGGTGCGGGTCGGTGGGGTTGTTGGGCCGGTTGACCCACTGCACCGGGAATCGCAGGCCCTGGAGATTCCAGTCGCTGGCGATGTGCACCGTCTCGAGATGCCCCAGCAGGGTGGGCCCGGAATACCAGGGCGTGTGGGCGGAGGCGTCGACCACGTTGTCGCCGTTGAGGGCGCTCAACGGGATGAACTTCACGTCCTTGATGTCCAGGCGGGGCAGGAAGCTCTCGAAGGTCTCCCGGATCTCGTGGAACCGGGCCTCGGACCAGCCCACCAGGTCCATCTTGTTGACGGCGATGACCAGGTGCGGGATGCGCAGGAGCGAGGCGATGTAGGTGTGCCGGCGCGACTGCTCGATGACGCCCTGGCGCGCGTCCACCAGCACGATGGACAGGTTCGCCGTCGAGGCGCCCGTGACCATGTTGCGCGTGTACTGCACATGGCCCGGGGTGTCGGCCACGATGAACTTGCGCCGCGGGGTGGCGAAGTAGCGGTAGGCGACGTCGATGGTGATCCCCTGCTCGCGCTCGGCGCGCAGGCCGTCGGTGAGGTTGGCCAGGTTGATCTGCCCGCCGCCGGTCAGGTCGGCCGAGCGCTCGAGCGCCTCCAGCTGGTCCTCCATGATCGACTTGGAGTCGTAGAGCAGCCGGCCGATGAGCGTGGACTTTCCATCGTCCACCGAGCCGCAGGTGTTGAAGCGCAACAATTCGATCGGATGTGTCGGGACAGACATGACCTAGGACGGCCATTCAACGCCAAGCCGCCCGACCGCGCACGCCAGAAAACATCACCGAGGGGTCAATTCCTCACCATGGACGCCCATCCCGGCGGCCTTCCGGGCAGGATGAGGCGGCCTTGCCTCAATGGGCGGCCTTGACCGGGGCGGCCGCGGCGGGGTGGGACAGGCCGGCCACGGCCTGGTCGGCGAGCTTCACGAGCCCCTGCGGGAACACCCCCAGGACCAGCATGCCAACCACGCAGGACCCGAGCAGCAGCCGGGTCGGCAGGGCCACCGGGATGGTCGACAGGTTGGCCGACTGGCCACCCCAGTAGATCGCCCGGATCACGCCGAAATAGTAGTACAGCGAGAGCACCACGCCGACGACCGCGACGGCGATCAGCGCGTACAACTCCGGGTGGCCCGGCGCGGCGGCAAGCACCCCCTGGATGAGGAGCACCTTGCCGAAGAACCCGGCCATCGGCGGGATGCCCGCCAGCGAGACGATGGCCGCGGTCAGCCCGGCCGCGAGCACCGGGGAGCGCTGGCCGAGGCCCGAGAGCGCACTGATGTCGTCGCCGTCGACATGGTTGGCGAGCGCACTGATGACGGCGAAGGCCGCCAGGACGGTGAAGGCGTAGCCACCGAGATAGACGAGCATGGCCGTCGGACCGGCCGAGGTGGCGGTGTACGACGCGGCGACCAGGCCCAGCAGCAGGTACCCGGCGTTGGCGATCGACGAGTACCCCATGAGGCGCTTGAGGTTGCGCTGCGGGATCGCGCACAGGCTGCCGTACAGGATCGTCGCGGCGGACATGACCACGAAGAGCCGATGCCATTCGGCCGTGACCTGGGGCAGCGCCCCGATGAAAAGGCGGATCAGCAGGACGAACCCGGCAGCCTTGGAACCGATGGCCAGGAAGGCCGTGGCCGGCGCGGGCGATCCCTGGTAGACGTCCGGAGCCCACATCTGCAGCGGCACCGCGGCGATCTTGAACCCGAGACCGACGAGGATGAGCAGCAGGCCCACCAGGAAGACCGCCGAGCCGGCGAGCTCCTTCTGCTTGGCGGCCAGCACGGCGAAGTTCGTGGAGTTGGCCATGCCGAAGACCAGGGCGATGCCGAAGACCATGAAGGCCGAGGAGACTCCTCCCAGGATGAGGTACTTCACGCCGGCCTCCAGCGAGGCGAGGCGGGTCCGCTGGAAGCTGTTGAGCACGTAGAACGTCACGGTCACCAGTTCGAGGCTGACGAAGAGCAGCGCCAGGTCGTTGGCCGAGGCGGCGCAGAGCATGCCCACCATGGCGAACACGGTGAGGGAGAAGAACTCCGAGAGCCCGGCCCCGAACTTCGGGGCGAACTCGACGGCCATCAGCACCACGGCCAACCCGGCAAAGAGGAAGAAGCCCTTGAAGTAGCGGGCCAGGTCGTCGACCACGAACATGCCCGAGAAGGCCGACCCGGACTGGGGCGCCAGGGAACCGACGGCCAGGGCCAGCAGGCAGGAGAGCGCGGCGGCCAGGCCGAGCCCGAGGGCCCGGCGGGCCGTCGATGGGACCCAGAGGTCGGCCACCAGCACGGCCAAGCCCAACAGGGCCGCCAGGAATTCCAGGGTGATCAGGGAGTAATTCATGGATGCAAGGACTGGGGCTGGGCGGCTCAGTGGCCGGGTTGGGCCGGGGTGCCCGCGGGTTGGGCGGAGGCGGGGGCGGCTGCCGCGGCCGGGGGCGACGGGAGGTGGGCCGCGACCACGACCTTGGCGGCGGGTTCGATGCGGGAAGTGAGGATGCCCGGGGCGACCCCGAAGAGCACCATGGCGGCCAGGAGCACCACGAAGGGCAGCCGGCGCCAATGGCCTGCGTCGGCAACCCGGGCGAACTCCGGCCGCTCGGGTCCCTGCAGCACCGCCCGCAGGGCCCGGAGCATCGCCACGGCCCCGATGACCAGGCCGCTCCAGGCGGCGATGACCACCAGCCAGGGCAACGACTTCCAGGACCCGAAGAGGATGGTGGCCTCACCGGCAAAATTGGCGAAACCGGGGAGTCCGCACCCGGCCATGAAGCCCATCACCAACGCGGTGCCGTAGAAGGGCATCCGGCGGAGCAACCCGCCCATGCGGGTCATGTCGAGGGTCCCGGTCTGGGTCTCCAGGTAGCCGCTCAGCGCGAAGCTCAAGCCGGCCAGGAGCGCATGGGCGACCATCAGCAGGACGGTTCCGGTGACTCCGATGACCGTCAGGCTGGCGATGCCCAGGAAGGCGAAGCCCATGTGCGCCAGGCTCGAGTTGCCGATGAGCAGGTTCATGTCCTTCTGGCGGAGGGCCACCCAGGCGCAGTGGAGGAGGTTTCCGATGGCCAGCACCGCCACCAGCGGCAGCCAGCGGCTGGCACCCTCGGGCATGAGGGGCACCGCGACCCGCAGGATCGCATAGAGACCGGCCTTCTTGAGGATGCCCGCGTGCATCATCGCCGTGGCCGTGGGAGCGGCGGCGTAGCCGATGGGTGCCCACGAGTGGAAGGGGAAGAGCCCGACCAGCACGGCGAAGCCGAAGACCACCAGCGGGAAGATCCAGAGCTGCGCCGCCGCCGGAAGCGGGTGGGCGGCCAGATGCCGCTGCAGCACGGTGACATCGAGACTGTCGGCCCCGGCGGCCCCATGGAGGGCGACCAGGCCGACCAGCGCGGTGAGCGCGCCGAGGGTGAGGTAGAGGGTGATCTTGAAGGCGGCCCAGTTGCGGTCCTCGCCCCGGCCCCAGACGCCGATCATGATGAAGGTGGGCACGAGGGCCAGCTCGTTGAAGAAGTAGAAGAGGACCAGGTCGAGCGAGGCGAAGGCCCCCATGGCGCCGGCGATGATGAGCATCAGCAGCACGTAGAAGAGTTTCACGTGACGCTCGATGTTCCAGGAGACGAGCACCGCCGCGAGGCCCACCAGGCCGGTGACCAGGATGAGCCCGATGTTCAGCCCGTCGGCCCCGACATGGTAGGCCAGCTTCAGGGGCCCCACGGTGACCCAGGGCACGAGCGACTCGAACTGGAGACCGACCTGACCGGGCTGGAACCGGGCGAAGAGCCCGATGGCGGTCCACGCCGTGAGGGCCGACCCGAGGATGGCGACCGAACGCAGCACGACCCGGAGGTTGCCCGGGATCAGCAGGAGCAACACGGCCGTGACGACCGGGGTGAGGAGGACGGGAGTCAGGGAGTCCATGGCGGTCATTTCAGGGCGAGGAGGACGATGAGGAGCACGCCGGCCGTCAGCAGGAAGGCGTAGGTCTGGATGCTTCCGGTCTGCACCAGGCGGAGGGCCCGGCCGGCGATCTCGACCGCGCCGGCGAGGCCGCGCACGGCCAGTCCGGCGATGAGCCAGCGGTCGATGGCGTCGGCCACCTGCGAGAGCAGGTTGTGCAGCGGCACCACGATGCCGTCGTAGATCTCATCGATGTAGAAGCGGTTGCGCATCGCCTGCGAGAGCAGCCCGAGCCGCGGGGACAGCGGGTCGGACGCCGGGGCCTTCCCATAGAGCGAGTAGGCCAGCGAGAACCCGAAGATCGCCGCCCCGAGACCGAAGAAGGCGGCGATCGGATTGTGGTTGAACGGACCGAAGAGGATGTCGCCGCCGTGGGCCGCGTGGCCCGGCTGGAAGTGGTGGCTCAGGAACCCCCCGATGGGCAGCCACGCGATGGCCACGCTGGGCACCGCGAGCACCAGGAGCGGAACGGTCATGCTCGCAGGCGACTCGTGGGCATGTCCGGCGCCCTCGCCCCGGGCGCGGCCGAAGAAGGCCACGAGCACCAGGCGGCTCATGTAGAAGGTGGTGAGCACCGTCACCAGCACGCCCACCCCGAAGAAGATCGGGTTGGCCTCGAGGGCCACGGCGAGGATCTCGTCCTTGGAGTAGAATCCGCTGAGGGGCGGCAGGCCGGCCAGGGCCGCCGTGCCGATGAGGAAGGTCCAGAAGGTGCGGGGCATCTTCGTGCGCAGGCCGCCCATCTTCCAGATGTCCTGCTCATGGTGGCAGGCATGGATGACCGAGCCGGCCCCGAGGAAGAGCATCGCCTTGAACCCGGCGTGGGTGACCAGGTGGTACATCGAGGCCGAAGGGTCGCCGGTCCTGGCCCCCAGCCCGACGGCCATGACCATCAGGCCGAGCTGCGAGAGCGTGGAGTAGGCGAGGATGCGCTTGATGTCGTCCTGCTGCACGGCGACGACGGCCGCGAACAGGGCGGTGAAACCGCCGATGCAGGTGATGATCGAGGCGGCGGAGACGCCGTCGAGGAAGCCCAACGCGGCAGGCCAGCCCGGGGCCGCGGTGTACAGGAAGAACACCCGGCAGAGCATGTAGACGCCCGCCGCCACCATCGTCGCGGCGTGGATGAGCGCCGACACGGGCGTCGGACCCTCCATCGCGTCCGGCAACCACACATGCAGCGGGAACTGGGCGCTCTTGCCCATCGCGCCCATGAAGATCAGCAGGCCGGCCAGACCCGCCCACGGCCCGAGCAGCGCCGGGTTGGCGACGAGCTTGTCCTTGAGCGCGGCGATGTCGAGGGTGCCGGCCAGGCTCCAGACCACGAGGATGCCGAGCATGAAGCCGAAGTCGCCGATGCGGTTGGTCAGGAAGGCCTTCTTGGACGCGTCGCCCGCCGAGGGCTTCTCGTACCAGAAGCCGATGAGGAGATAGGACGACACGCCGACCAGCTCCCAGAACACGAAGAGCATGAGGAGGTTGTCGGCCAGCACGATGCCGAGCATCGAGAAGACGAAGAGGCTCAGCGTGGAGAAGAAGCGGCTGTAGGACCGGTCGTCGTGCATGTAGCCGGTCGAGTAGATCATCACCAGCGAGGCCACACCCGTGACGACCAAGAGCATCAGCGTGGACAGCGCGTCGAGGTGCAGCCCGATGTTGGCGTCAAGACCCGCGACCGGCAGCCAGTGGAAGGGCGTGGCGTCGACCGCCTGGCCGCCGAAGACGCAGAACAGCGTGAAGCTCAGCAGGAACGACACCACGACCCCGGAGGTGTTGAGGGCCGCCGACAGCATGCGGTTGCGCGGCGTGAGGACGGCCGTCGAGAAGGCCATGACCAGCGGCAGGACGAGGATGGCCCAGGCGAGGTCCTGGAGCCGGGAGCCGGATTCGACGGCGTGCTGTGCGGCGGCGGCGTGTTCCATGGGCATGCGGTCAGAGTTTGAGGGTGGTCAGGTCCTCCACATGCGCCGTCTGGCGCTTGCGGTACAGCGCCACGAGCAGCGCCAGGCCGACGGCCACCTCGGCCGCGGCGACGGTGATGATGAAGAACACCATCACCTGGCCGTTGAGGTTGTTGTGGAACCGGGAGAAGGCCACGAGGGCGAGGTTGGCGGCGTTGAGCATCAGCTCGAGGCCCATGTAGACCACGAAGAGGTTGCGGCGCGCGACCACGCCGAGCAGGCCGAGGCTGAAGAGCAGCGCGCTGACGATCAGGTAGTGGTGGAGTCCGGGGATCACGGGAGGGGCTCTCGGGCGGGGGTTTCGGCTGGGGGGGCGGGCGGATGTCGGGGTCTGCCTAGCGGAGGTCCTTCTTGGTGATCAGGATCGCCCCGACCGTGGCGACCAGGAGGAGCAGCGACAGGATCTCGAACGGCAGGATGTGCGACTCGAAGAGCAGCCGGCCCAGCGCCTTGGTCTCGCCCTCGGCGAGGCGGCCGGCCGGCGCGACGGCGGGCACGCTCTTGACCACCGCGGCCACGAGGGTGCCGGCGATGGCCAGCGCCGAGAGGCCACCCAGGCCGACGGCCACCTGGTTGAAGTGGCGGCGCTCGTCCTCCTTGAGGTCGAGGAGCATGATGACGAAGAGGAAGACCACCATGACGGCGCCCGCGTAGACCAGGATCTGCACGGCCGCGAGGAAGAACGCGTGCAGCAGCACGAAGAGCCCCGCCATCGAGAGGATGGTCAGCACCAGGAACATGGCGCTGGTGACCGGGCTGCGGCTCAGCGGGTTGAGCACGGTCAGGAACCCGAAGAGCAGGGTCAGCCCGGCCAGAGCATAGAACAGGAGGTCGGTGAACTGGGGCATGTCGGGAAGGGGTGGATCTCCGGGAGGGGCTCCTGGCAGGGACTAGGGGGTTTCGACCGGGAAGCTCTCCTGGGCCTGGGCCTCCTCGAGCTTGTGCTTCCACTTCTGGATGCCGGCGTGGGTGCCACCCAGCGACAGGAGCTTCTCCTTGTTGAAGATCATGGATTCGCGGTTCTCGCCGGTGATCGAATAATCCTTCTGGAGGAAGATGGCCTCCTCGGGGCAGACCTCCTGGCACATGCCGCAGAAGATGCACCGGAGCATGTTGATCTCGAACTCCCGGGGCATCTTCTCGGCATTGGCCCGGTCGGCGGGCCGGCCCTCGGGCCCGGGCGGCGTGATGCGGATGGCCTTGGGCGGGCACACGAACTCGCAGAGCTGGCAGCTCACGCACTTGGTCGCGCCATCCTGGTCCTTCACCAGGTAGGGCGCCCCGCGGTACCCCTCGGGCACCACCCAGCGCTCCTCCGGGTACTGCATGGTCACGGACTTGCCCTTGAAGACGGTGTCGGCGAAATGCTTGGCCGTGACCTTGAGGCCGCCGAGGATGGCCGGCAGGTAGGTGCGCTCGTAGAAGGTCAGCGGGGCGCGATCAACGACTTTGGTGCTCATGGGGTCGACGGGGGCGGGTCAGTGGTTGAACAGGGCGACCACGATGGCGGTCACGACGATGTTGGCCAGGGCCAGCGGGATGAACCGCCGCCAGCCCAGGTCCATGAGCTGGTCGTAGCGGAATCGCGGGAGCATCCAGCGGACCCAGATGAACACGATCATGAAGAAGGCCATCTTGGCCAGGAAGACGCCGATGTGCACCAGGCCCAGCAGGAGCGACCCGGCCGGGAGGTTCAGGGCGTCGATGAAGGGCAGCGTCCAGCCCCCGAGGAAGAGCGTCACCATCATGGCCGCCGAGGCGATCATGTTGGCGTACTCGCCGAGGAAGAAGAGGGCGAACTTCATCGAGCTGTACTCGGTGTGGTAGCCGCCCACGAGCTCGGACTCGGACTCCGGCAGGTCGAAGGGCAGGCGGTTGGTCTCGGCGAAGGCGGCGATCAGGAAGATCACGAAGGCCAGCGGCTGCTTGAGGATCATCCAGCCGTGCTCGGCCTGGTAGCGGATGATCTCGCCCAGGTTGAGGCTCTCGGTGAGCAGGAAGATCGGGACCACGCTCATGCCCATGGCGATCTCGTAGGAGATCATCTGGGCGCTGGAGCGGATGCTGCCGAGGAAGGGGTACTTGGAGTTGGAACCGTAGCCGGCGAGCACGATGCCGTACACGCCGAGGGAGACGATGCCGAAGGTGTAGAGGATGCCGACGTTCAGGTCGGCGATGACCATCTTCTGGCCCCCGAGGTTCGACCCGAAGGGAATGACCGCGATGGTCAGCAGCGCCGGGATCACCGTGATGGCCGGCGCCAGCCAGAAGTACACCTTGCGCACGTAGCTCGGGGTGAAGTCCTCCTTGAGCAGGAACTTCAGGCCGTCGGCCGCGGGCTGGAAGATGCCCAGCTTCACCAGGAACGGACCGATGACCGGCAGGTAGTCGACGAAGAACGGGGCCGCACGATTGGGGCCGACCCGGTCCTGGATCCACGCCGACACCTTGCGCTCGACGAGGACGGCGTAGGCCACGGCCGTCATCACCACACCGAAGACCACGCCGATCTTCAGGGCGCTGAAGAGGATCATCTGCGCCGTCGGACTGAGATAGTTGATCGCTTCCATGGTCGCTTCAGGATTGCACCGTGACGCCGGTGTCACCGATTCGGGCCCACTCGAGCCCGGCGAAGGCCGGCACCGCCGCGGCCATGCGGTTGAAGAGGCCCTCGATGCTGCGGCTGGGCTCCTCGCCCGTGACGGCCTGCACGAGTTCCTGGAGGAACTCCGCCTCTGGCCGGGCGTCGCCCGGGGGCTCGACGGCCTTCTGGAAGCGCTGCAGGCGGCCCTTGACGTTGACGAAGGTGCCGCGCTTCTCGGCGTGGGCGGCGCCGGGCAGCAGCAGGGTGGCCGCCGCCGTCGTGGCGTTGGGGAGGATGTCGCTGACGATCAACGCATCGAGCTTGGCCAGGAGTTCCGGGCCGAGGCCCTCGCGGGTGACCTCCTCGCCGAAGACCACGAGGGTCTTGATGCGACCCTGCGCGATGCCGTCGGCGATCTTGGGCAGGTTGAAGCCGAACTCGGTGAAGGCCATGCCCGTGAAGCGGACGCCGTTGCTGTTGGGGTTGCGGTCGGCGCTGACCAGCAGCCGGTCGGGTTCGCCCTCGCGCGGCACCGCGTCGGTCAGGGCCCCGGTGTGGGCGGCCAGCTTCTTGAGCAGGAAGAGTTCCTCGTTGGTCTGGCGGGCCGAGACCACGAAGGCGACGCCGCCTTGGGGAGCCCGGCGCAGGATGTCCGCGGCCGTCTCGAGGGCGGCTCCCCAGGTGATGCGCTCGCGGGCGCCTCCGGCGGAGGTCCGCAGCACCTCCTTCAGGCGGTCGGGACGGCCGACCCAGCGGTAGTTGAGCCGCCCGCTGTCGCACATCCACGGGCCGTTGACCGCGTCGTTGTCGCGGGGCTCGTAGCGGTGGATGACCCCCTCGCGGGAGCCGATGGTGATGTTGCACCCGGTGCCGCAGCTCGTGCAGAGGCTCTTGGTCTCCTTCAGGAACCAGACCCGCATCTTGAAGCGGAAATCCTTGGAGGTCAGCGCGCCCACCGGGCAGAGGTCCACGGTGTTCAGCGTGTAGTTGTTGTCGAACTTGCCGGGCTCGAAGGCGCTGATCGTGTTGTAGGAACCGCGGTTGACGATGCCCAGGGCGTCGTCGCCGGCGATGTCACGCGTGAAGCGGATGCAGCGGGTGCAGAGGATGCAGCGCTCGTCGTCGAGGACGATGCGCGGCCCGAGGTCCACGGCCTTGGGCTTGTGCACCTTGGCCTCGACGAACTGGCTGCCGGCCTTGCCGTGCTGGACGGAGTATTCCTGCAGCTTGCACTCGCCCGCCTGGTCGCAGATCGGGCAGTCCAGCGGGTGGTTGATGAGCAGCGACTCGAGCACCGACTCGCGCATCTGCTCGGTGGCCTTGGAATCGGCGTAGATCTCCATGCCCGGCGAGATGGGCGTGGCGCAGGCGATGGCGCCGCGCGGCGTGCCCGGCTCGTAGGGCAGCACGGAGCGGGCGATCTTGGGCGTGCCGTCCTCGTTGAGCACCGGCTTGCGGTCCGGGCCGATCATCGGGGTGCCGAACTCCACCAGGCACATGCGGCAGTTGCCGGCAACCGGGAGCTTGTCGTGGTAGCAGTAGTGCGGGATGTCCACGCCGGCGATGCGGGCCGCCTGCAGCATGGTCGTCGGCGCAGGCTTGCCCTGCCAGTCGGGCATGGTCTTGGGCACCTGCACGGTCTTGCCGTTGACCTTGACGGTCATGGTCTCGACCGGCGGTGCGGCCGGGGCGGGGGCCGGTGCCGGGGGCGTTGAGGGAGCAGCGGGGGCGGACATCGGGAATCAGTGGGTTGGAAGGCTTCCTGCCGCCGGGCGGACGGAGCCCCGGGCGTTCGCGTGGGCCGCCTCGTCGGCCGCGCCCTGGGCCTCGAACTCGTCGCGGAACTTCTTCACGAAGCTCAGCACCGGCCACGAGGCCGCCTCGCCGAAGGCGCAGATCGTGCGGCCCTGGATGTTCTGGGCGATGTGGGTGAGGTAGTCGGCGTCGGCCTTGCGTCCCTCGCCATGGCACAGGCGGTGGGTCGCCTTGGCCAGCCACAGGGCGCCCTCGCGGCACGGCGTGCACTGGCCGCAGCTCTCGTGGGCGTAGAACTCGGAGAGGTTGCCCAGCGTCTCGACCATGCTGCGGGAGTCGTCGAGCACGATGATGGCGCTCGAGCCCGACATGGTGCCGGCCTGCTGGAGCGAGTCGAAGTCGTAGGGCAGGTCGAGGAGCGGCACGTCGACCTTGGTCATCTGGCCGTCGGCGCCCTTGCGGTTGAGTTTGAAGACCTCGCCGGCCTTCAGGACCTTGGAGGACGAGCCGCCCGGGATGATCGCCTTGAGGGATCGACCGGGCTTGAGGCCGCCGCCGAAGTTCTTGTCGAAGATCAGTTCACCCAGGGTGACCCGGCCGACCTGGATCTCGTAGTAGCCCGGCCGCTGCACATCACCGCTGAGGCTGACGATGCGGGTGCCGGTGTTGTTGGGCGTGCCCAGCTTGGCGTACTCGGCCGGACCCATGAGCACGATGTGCTTCACATGGCAGAGGGTCTCGACGTTGTTGACGATCGTCGGGCACATGTACAGGCCCAGCACCGCGGGGAAGTACGGGGGCTTGATGCGCGGGTACGCGCGCTTGCCCTCGAGCGACTCGATGAGTCCGGTCTCCTCGCCGCAGATGTAGGCGCCGGCGCCGCGGTGGACGTGGATCTCCAGGTCGTAGCCGGTGCCCAGGATGTTCTTGCCGAGGAAACCGGCCGCCCTGGCCTCCTTCAGCGCCTGGTTCAGCAGCCTGGCCCCATGGGGCATCTCGCCCCGGATGTAGATGTAGGCCAGCTTCACGTCGTTGGCCCAGCAGGAGATGATCATCCCCTCGATGAGCTGGTGCGGATCCTTGTGGAGGATCTGGCGGTCCTTGAACGTGCCGGGCTCGGACTCGTCGGCGTTGCAGATCAGGTAGATGGGCTTGCCGCTGCGGCGGTCGACGAAGCTCCACTTGAGGCCCGCCGAGAAGCCCGCACCACCGCGGCCGCGCAGGCCGGAGGCCTTGACGTCCTCGCGCAGCGCCTCCTGCGGGCTGAGCTTCTTGCCGTCGGGCAGGTCCCGGGCCGGCATGGCCAACGCCCGCTTCAGCGCCTCGTAACCGCCATGGCGCTGGTAGCACCCGATGTCCGGCGTGTAGCCGGGCTCGTCGAGGTTCTTGAGGATCAGTTTGAAAGGTTCAGGCATGGCTGTGCTTGACTCAAAAACGGTTGTCGGTAAGTTCGCGGCTTCGGTTCCGGCTGCCCGATGGTGTAATGGTAGCACAACAGTCTCTGAATCTGTTTGTCATGGTTCGAATCCATGTCGGGCAACCACTCCTCCGGACCGATTTTTTCCAGACCCGGTTTTCTCTCACCGGTTTTCTCACGGCGGCTCTTCTCCGGGCGGCTTTTCCAAAGTTCGCCTGTTTCCCGATCAGAACACCCCTTCGGACCGTACCGGCCATTCGCTCGGGGGACGGCAAAGACATGCCCGGGGCCGTGGCCGTCGGCTCCAAGCGGTCGGTCAGATGATCCAATGGGCCGCTCATGACTGGCTCAGGCGGCCTGCCCCTTCTTGAGGATGGCCTCGGCCTCGGCCGCGCCCACCTGGTGGTGGAGCTCTTCGTTGACCAGCACGACCGGGGCCGTGCCGCAGCTGGCCAGGCACTCCACGAACTCGACCGTGAACTTGCCGTCGGGGGTCGTCTGCGGTGCGTGGGCATGGGAGTCGAGGCCCAGCCGGGTGCAGAACTTCTCCCGCAATTCGGCACTGCCGGCCAGGGCGCAGCTCAGGGTGCGGCACACCTTGATGTGCGTCTTGCCCAGCGGCTCCTGGCGGAACATGGGATAGAACGTCACCAGCTCCTGCACGTTGATGGGCTGGAGCCCCAGCTTCCGGGCGGTCCACTCGACGGCCTCCTTGGAGAGGTACCCGAAGTGCTCCTGCAGGGCGTGCAGGTACATCAGCGAGGCGCTCCGCTTGACCGGATAGTGCGTGGTGAGCTCGTCGAGCTCGGCTTCCAAACTGGCGGGGACGGAAAAGCTCATCGTTGAAGTCCGTTGAAGTCCGGTCATCGGTCGCATTCGCCCATCACGAAGTCGAACGAACCCAGGATGGAGACCACGTCGCTCATGAGGTGGCCCGGCAACACCGCCGGCAGGATGCCCAGGTTCACGAACGACGGGGCGCGGATCTTGAGGCGGTAGGGCGTGCCGCCCCCGCGGCTGTTGATGTAGAAACCGAGCTCGCCCTTGGGGTTCTCGGCGCCGAAATAGACCTCTCCGGGCGGCGCGTTCACGCCCTGGGTGACGATCATGAACTGGTGGATGAGCTCCTCCATGCTGGTGAGCACCTTGTTCTTGGGAGGCAGCACCACCTTGCCGTCGGCCACGTTGACGGGCTCCTTGCCGGCGTTGTCGGGGCCGCCGGGCATGCGGTCGAGGCACTGGCGGATGATGCGCACGCTCTGGCGCATCTCCTCCATGCGGACGAGGTACCGGTCGTAGGAGTCGCCCACCGAACCCACCGGGATGTCGAAGTCGAGGTCCTTGTAGACCAGGTACGGATGGGCCTTGCGGACGTCGTAGTCGACGCCGCTGCCCCGCAGGTTCGGGCCGGTGAGGCCGTAGTCGATGGCCATCTCGCGGGAGATCACGCCCACGTCCCGGGTGCGGTCCACGAAGATGCGGTTGCGGGTCAGCAGGGTCTCGGACTCGTCGAAATTGACGACCACCTCGTCGAGGAACTTGCGCACGGCGGCCACCCAGCCGGGCGGGCAGTCGCGGGTCATGCCGCCGATGCGCGTGTAGCTGGTGGTCAGGCGCGCCCCGGTGAGGGACTCGCACAGGTTGTAGATCTTCTCGCGCTCGGTGAAGGTGTGCAGGAACACCGTCAGGGCGCCGATGTCCATGGCGAAGGCGCCCAGGCCCAGCAGGTGGGCGGAGATGCGGGCCAATTCGCAGCAGACCACCCGCAGGTACTGGCAGCGCGGGGGCAGCTGGGTGTCGATGCCCATGAGCTTCTCGACCGCCAGCGCATAGGCCACGTTGTTGGCCAAGGGCGCGAGGTAGTCCAACCGGTCCGTGTAGGGCACGAACTGGTTGTAGGTCATGTTCTCGGCGATCTTCTCGTCCCCCCGGTGCAGGTAGCCGACGTCGGGCGTGGCCTTGGTGATGGTCTCGCCGTCGAGCTCGATGACGATGCGCAACACCCCGTGGGTCGAGGGGTGCGACGGGCCCATGTTGAGGACCAGCTTGTCGCCGTGGAGGTCCAGCAGGTCGTCGCCCGGGGAGGCGCCCCCGGTCTGCGCCGCCTGGGCCGCCCGGGCGGCGGAGTCTTTGAATTCGATGGTTTGGGAGGCCATGGTCTATGCTTCCGGGGTGCGGACGCGGGGTTCACGGGCCGCGGAGTCCTTGCCGCCGGGCAGGGTCACGAAGGGTCCGCCCTCGAGCGGGGCGGGTTGGGTGAAGGCGGTGTCGGGCAGGACCGTCGGCTTGCCGGCCAACGGGAAATCCTTGCGCAACGGGAAATACGGATAGCCCTCCCACATCAGGATGCGGCGCAGGTCGGGATGGCCCGCGAAGACGATGCCCATCATGTCGTAGGCCTCGCGCTCGTGCCAATCGGCCGTGCGCCAGACGCCCGAGACCGTCGGCAACTGCGAGCGCTCCTCGCCGACATGGGTCTTGAGCCGCAGGTGACGCCCGTGACCGATGCCGGAAAGCTCATAGACCACCGTCCAGCGGGGGTCCTCGCCATAGTTGTCGATGCTGCTCAGGTCGAGCAGCAGGTCGAAGCCAAGGGCCGTCTTGGCATGCCCGCACACCTCGGCGATGCGTTCCGCGTCGGAGACGGTCACGGTGACTTCGCCCCGGAATTCGAGGGGCTCGGAGATCAGGTCGCCAAACTTTTCGCGAAGCTGGCCGGCGAGTTCGAGGGAGGTCGGCACGGGAAGAGGGCGGGAACGTTCAGGGGTTGCGGTCGAGAACCTCGCCATGGGTGCCCAGCTCGAGGCCCATGCGGCCGTACTTCTCGGGCGCGACATCCCGCTTGAGGTCGTGGGTGATGGGTTCCCGGGCCACCTTGCCCTGGAGACGCATGAGCGCATCCAGCAGCGCCTCGGGCCGCGGCGGGCACCCGGCCACGTAGATGTCGACCGGGAGGATGTTGTCGACCCCCTGGAGCACCGCATAGCTGCGGTACATGCCACCGGTGGAGGCGCAGGCCCCCATGGCGATGACCCACTTGGGCTCGGCCATCTGCTCGTAGATGCGGCGGACCGCCAGGGCCATCTTGTAGGTCACCGTGCCGGCCACGATCATCACGTCGGACTGGCGCGGGGAGAAGCGCATGACCTCGGACCCGAAGCGGGAGATGTCGAAGCGGCTGGCGCCCACGGCCATGAGCTCGATGCCACAGCAGGCCAGGCCCATGGGCATGGGCCAGAGGGAATTCTTCCGGAACCAGTTGAGGGCCGCGTCCACCGTGGTATGAACCACCTCACCCTCGATTTTCGTGTTGTACCCGAACTCGGTGGTGGTCTTGCCGCCGATGACGGCTGGGGACGTTGCATCCATAAACCAAAAGGGCGGGGAGTGTTCCCCGCGGACGCGGCAAACTATGTTTCCGATCGCCCGGGCAGCAAGCGGCTTTTGTGAATTTTTTCACAAAGTCGCCCGAAAACCCGCTTCCCGAGCCCCATCCCCGGGATCGAATCGACGCGCCATGCACACCACGTCATCCACCCGGCCGTCGAGCCGGCGCATGGCCCGCTTCACCCCCTCCACCTCGAAGCCGAAGGCGCGATACAGGGCCAGGGCGGCGGTGTTGGAGCCATAGACCTCCAGCTCCACCCGCTCGAATCCGGCCTCCGGGGCCATGCCAAGCGCCCGGTCGATCAGGGCCCGCCCGAGTCCCCGCCCCCTCCAGCCCTCGACCACCCCCATGCCCAGCCGTCCGTTGTGCTCGTAGCCAGGATGGGGGTAGAGGCGCACGATGTCGCACCAACCGACGACGAGCGGACCGGCCACCGCCACGAATTGCGGCACGCCGGCCAACCGGTTGATCCGGATGAACGCCCGGGTCTCGGCCTCCGAGAAGGGCTCGACGGCGGCCAGCCATCGGCGTTCCCTGGCCACGGAGCCGAGGGCTTCGCGCAGGGCCGGGGCGTGTCCCGGCTCGGTCGGCACCAGGGCCACGCCGGCAGGCAGGGCCCCGACACCCGGCGCCGGACGGGCGGGCCGGGCGGGGAAGGGCTCGGTTTCCATGGGGTTACGGGGTGTCGACCGGGCACCGGACGGGGCAGGGACGGCAGCGGCTCCGGGCGGATCGAGAGCGTCGCCGAAACCCGCCGGCCAGGTCCAGCCGGGGAATGCGGCCGCATCGGGGCCGGCTCGTGCCACCCGCCCACAATTTCAAAAACGGCCGTTGACACCCGAGGCCGCGTTTGGTTGTTTCTCCGTCCCCCTGCTCCGGGGGAATGTTTTTATGTACGCTGTTCTGGAAACCGGCGGTAAGCAGTACCGCGTCGCCGCTGGCGACACCCTCGAGATCGAACTCCTGCCCGCCACCGCGGGTCAGGTCCACACGTTCGACCGCGTCCTCCTCATCAACAAGGAGGGCAACGTCACCGTGGGCACCCCGGTCATCGCCGGCGCCACGGTCAAGGCCGACGTCGTCGAGCACATCCGCGGCGACAAGGTCGTCGCGTTCAAGATGCGCCGCCGCAAGGGCTACCACAAGAAGATCGGCCACCGGCAGGAGCTCACCGTGGTGAAGGTCACCGAGATCAACGGCTGATTCAACGGCCGTCCCGACCCCCGCGGACGGTCCACCCAACGACAGAAAGAATTTCAGGCTTATGGCTCACAAGAAAGGTCAAGGCAGTTCCCGCAACGGACGCGACAGCGTCAGCAAGCGACTGGGCGTGAAGGCGTTCGGTTCCGAGTTCGTGACCGCCGGCAGCATCCTGGTCCGCCAACGCGGCTCCAAGTTCTCGGCGGGCTCCAACGTCGGCACCGGCCGCGACTGGACGCTCTTCGCCCTCACCGACGGCAAGGTCCAGTTCGACAAGGCCCGCTCCCGCGTCAGCATCGTGCCCGCGGCCGTGGCGGCCTGATCCGGTCCCCGCCGGGCGGGGTCCATTCCCAGATCGGCACTCTCCAAGGCGAGGCCTCCGGGCCTCGCCTTTGTCCTGTCGGCCTCCCAGGCGCCGACCCGCCTCGCGTTCCCCGTCGGTTCTGCCATTCTCCAGGTCATGTTCGTCGATGAGGTCAAGGTCTTCGCCCGTGCCGGCCACGGGGGCAAGGGTGCGGTCGCCTTCCACCGGGAGGCATACATCCCCAAGGGCGGGCCCAGCGGCGGCAACGGGGGGCGAGGGGGCGACGTGATCCTCGAGGCCGACCACGACCTCAACAACCTCATCCAGCAGTTCTTCGTCCCGAACCTGCTCGCCGAGAACGGCCAGGGCGGCATGGGCAAGGGCATGGACGGCAAGGCCGGCAAGGACCTGGTCATCAAGGTCCCCTGCGGCACCATCGTGTGGCGCGTCCTCGGAGAGCCGGCGCTGCCGGAGGGCGTGGAGGACCACGCCGACTCCGGGGACTCCGAAGGCTCGGAGGAACCGCAAGACTCCGCCGAACCGCTGATCCTCACCGCCGCCGGCACCGACCGTCCGGTCATCCGGCATTCCGGAGGCGTCCAGGCCGTCGAGCTCGACCTCGGCGCGGACGACGACCATTCCCGCACCGACTCCCGCAGCGGCTCCCAGCGGCGGGACGCCCTGAAGGGTGAGCGGGTGTGCGACCTCACCGAGCACGGACAGCGGTTCGTGCTCTGCAAGGGGGGACGCGGCGGCCTGGGCAACCGCAACTTCGCCACGGCCGCCCGTCAGACCCCCCGGTTCGCCCAGCCCGGCGAGGCGGGCGACGAGGGGGACTTCCTCCTTGAGCTGCGGATGATCGCGGAGGTGGGCCTCGTGGGCTATCCCAACGCCGGCAAGTCGACCCTGCTGACGGCGATCTCCAAGGCGCGTCCCAAGATCGCGGCCTACCCCTTCACCACGCTCACGCCGCAGGTCGGCATCGTCGAGTACCCCGAGGATTACCACCGGCTCACCGTGTGCGACGTGCCGGGCCTCATCGCCGGGGCCCATCGCAACGTCGGCCTCGGGCACGCCTTCCTGCGACACATCGCCCGCTGCCGGATCCTGGTCATCCTGCTCGACATGGCCGGCACCGACAACCGCCAGCCCTGGGACGACTACCGGAGCCTGCTCGAGGAACTCGAGCTGTACGACCCGTCGCTGCTGGAGCGCCCGAGGCTCGTGGTGGCCAACAAGATGGACGAGCCCCCCGCCGAGGCGAACCTGAAGTCCTTCAAGCGCCGCGTCCGCAAGACGCCCGTGCTGCCGATTTCCGCCGCGTTCGACGAGGGCATCGCCGCGTTCCGCAAGACCATCCGCGAAATGGTCGAGGAGACCGGGGCTTCCGCGGCCTGACGGGTCCCTTTGGGTCTTGGTTGCCCACCGGCGGTGGCGTACAACGCCTCCGGCATGCCCCGACTCGTCTTCGACATCGAAACCTCGGCCGTCGGACTGGAGACCTTCGACGAGGCCCAGCAGGAGTACCTGTTCCGGGAGGCCGAGCGCCAGCCCACCGAGGAGGACAAGGCCCGCAAACGCGCCGAGATCTCGCAACAGTTCAGCCTCTGGCCGTTCACGGCGCAGGTGGTGTGCATCGCCATGATCAATGCCGACTCCGGCAAGGGCCAGGTGCTCTACCAGTCGGACGACTACGACGAGGAATCCCTCGAGGCGGGGGAGGCGCCCGAGGACGCCACCGGGGGCGCCGGCATCGAGTTCGCCCCGCAGGTCGACGAGGTGGAGCTCCTCACGGCCTTCTGGGACGTCGCCAAGCGCTACGACGGGATCGTCACCTTCAATGGCCGGGGCTTCGACGTGCCGTTCCTGTACCTCCGCTCGGCGCTGCTCAACGTGCCCATCACCCGCAAGGACTGGCTGGGGTACCGCTACCAGACCGAGCCCCACTGCGACCTGGCCGAGCAGTTCACCTTCTACAGCGTGAGCGGACGCGACGGTGCCGCCCGGAAGTTCAACCTGGACTTCTACTGCAAGGCCTTCGGCATCCCCTCGCCCAAGGCCATGGGGGTCACCGGGGCGGACGTGGCCACCCTGCTGGCCGAGGGCCGGCACCGGGAGATCGCCGAGTACTGCCTGCGGGACGTCGCGGCGACGGTCGAGCTGCACAAGGTGTGGGAGGCGCGGCTCAAGGGCATCAAGTGATCCCGCGTGTTTTGACTTCGACGCCCTCCCCCATACCCTCCGCCGCATGCACATCGTCCGCGTCCCGGATGCCGACCACGCCGCCCGCCTCGACCAGGCGGCCGCCGCCTCGTCCCTGTTTGATCCCGTCATCGAGGAACGCACCCGGGCGATCCTCGAGGCCGTCCGCACCCGGGGGGACGAGGCCCTGCTCGAGTTCACCGAACGCTTCGACGGGGCCCGCCTGACAGCGGGACAGATCCCGGTGACCCTCGCCGAGCGGATGCAGGCCTCCCTCTCGGCCGGGCCGGAGCTGCGCGCCGCCGCGGCCGAGGCGACGCGCAACATCGCCGCCTTCTCGAGGCGTTCGCGACGCCGCGACTGGTCCGCCACCAACTCCCACGGCGCGCAGGTGGGCGAGGTGTTCCAGCCCTTCCAGCGGGTCGGCATCTACATCCCCGGCGGCACGGCGCCGCTGGTGTCCACCGCGCTGATGACCATCACCCTGGCCAAGGTGGCCGGCTGCCCGGAGATCGTGGTCTGCACGCCGTGCGGCCGGGATGGTTCCATCAACCCGGCGCTGCTCTTCGCGGCCAACGTCGCCGGCGCGACCGAGATCCACCGGGTCGGCGGTTCGCAGGCCATCGCGGCGATGGTGCACGGCACCGCCACCATCCGGCCGGTGCACAAGGTCTTCGGCCCGGGCAACGCCTACGTCGTGGCCGCCAAGCGCCTGCTCTTCGGCCACGTCTCGGTCGACCTGCTCCCGGGCCCCAGCGAGACGCTGGTGCTGGCCGACGACTCGGCCGACCCGCGCTTCATCGCGGCCGACCTGCTGGCCCAGGCGGAGCACGGCTCCGGCCACGAGCGGGTCTGGATGGTCACCCCCTCGGCCACCCAGCTGAAGGCCGTGGAGAAGGAGATCGCCCGGCAGCTCCCGACCCTGGGCCGGAGGGAGTTCATCCAGAAGGTGCTCGACGCCAACACCTGGCTCATCCAGGTGCGGGACCTCGACGCGGCCGTGGCGCTGGTCAACCGGCTGGCCCCGGAACACTGCGAGATCATGACCCGCAACCCCCGGGCGCTCGTGCCGAAGATCCACGCCGCCGGGGCCATCTTCCTCGGCCAGGGCTCGCCGACGGTGCTGGGCGACTACATCGCCGGACCCAGCCACGTGCTGCCCACCGGCGGTGCGGGCCGCAGCTTCGCCGGCCTGACCGTCGACCAGTTCCAGCGGCGCACCAGCGTGGTGGAGTATTCCAAGCCCGCCCTGCGCAAGGCCCTGCCCGGCGTGGCGACCTTCGCCGGCCTCGAGGGGCTCGACGGCCACGGACGCTCGGCAGCCATCCGGCTCGAGAAGCCTGGACGGCAGGCCCGCCGGCGCTGAGTCGCCGCCGCGGAGGCGGGGAGGGTTGCGGCGATGGCCTGGGCGTGGACCGGCCCCTTTGGCCGCTTGTCCCGGCGGCGGCCCTGTGGTGGACTCCGGACGCATGACATCGAGGCACCGGTCGATTTGGCTGAGGCGGGTCGCGCTGCTGGCGATGGCCTGGGCGGCGGGCTGTGCGACGGAGCCGGTGACCGGGCGCAAGCAGTTCCTGGTGACCGGGGCGAGCCAGGAGGTGGCCCTCGGGCTGAGTGCCTTCGAGACGCTCAAGAAGGAGACGCCGCTCAGCAAGGACGCGACCCAGCGGGCCCTGCTCGAGAAGGTCGGCCGCCGGATCGCCGCCGTGTCGGGCATGACCGGCGCGCAGTGGGAGTTCGTCCTCTTCGAGAGCCCGCAGGCCAACGCCTTCTGCCTCCCCGGAGGCAAGGTCGGCGTGTACACCGGCATCCTGCCCGTCACCCGTGACGAGGCGGGACTGGCGACCGTCATCGGGCACGAGGTGGCCCACGCGCTGGCACGGCACGGCGGCGAGCGCATGAGCGTGGCCAAGGGCCTCGAGTTGGCCGGGATCCTGGGCGGTCAGGCGATGTCGCAAAGCGAGTACGGCCCATACTTCCAGCAGCTCTACGCGCCGGTCTCCCAGGTGGCCGTGGCCCTGCCCCACAGCCGGGCGCAGGAAAGCTCGGCCGACGAGATCGGCCTCGTGCTCATGGCCCGGGCCGGCTACGACCCGGCCGCGGCGGTCGGATTCTGGGAGCGCTTCGCCGCCCACAACCGTTCCTCCGGCGGCCAGACCCCGTGGTTCCTGCGGACCCATCCGCTCGACCAGCAACGCATTGCCCGGATCCAGCAACTGCTTCCGAAGGCCAAGGCCGAGTTCCGCCCCCCCGCCCCGTGATTTCCCCGCCCCGTTCCCCGTGATTCCATGAAGCACCCTTCCCAACGGTCCGCGTTCCCCGGGATCGCGCCCTCCGCCCTCGCCGCGCTCCTGACGCTTTCCCTCGCCTCGGGATGCGGTTCCCCGGGCGCCAAGGCCAAGGCCAAAGCCCAGACGGTCACCCCCCAGACGGCACCGCAGGATGACTCGAAGGTGGCGACCTCCACCGGCCTGCCCTACCGCCCCACCGCCCCGGTGGCCTACGTGGATCCGCCGACCGGCTTCCGGACCGAGGCGACCCCACCGACCCCGCTGGCAGCCGTGCCCGCCGCACGGATGGAACCACTGCTCCTGGCCTCGCCCCTGCGGCCCTACCGCGAACCCAAGGCCACCAACGACTGGGTGAACGCCGCCCGGGGATGGCGGGGGACGCCCTTCCGCGCCGGGGGATCGGACCGCGAGGGCGCCGACGGCGCGGGATACGCCGTGCAGCTGCACCGGGAGGTGGCGGGAACCACCCTGCCGGCCACTCCGGCCGAGATGTGGAGCACGGGGCAACCCGTGGGCATCGCCGCGTTCGAACCGGGGGATCTGGTGTTCTTCGGGGACCTCAACTCGCTGGCCCCGATCCACGTCGGCGTCTACGTGGGCGAGCGCTCGTTCACCCACAGCAGCCACGGCACCGGCGTGAGCTTCGCCTCGCTGGACGACTCGTACTGGAAACCCCGCTTCCTCGGGGCCCGACGCGCCAAGCGCTGA
>JAJTFN010000019.1:0-4178 GCA_021298285.1 Verrucomicrobium sp. | reverse complement strand
CAGCGGGCCAGGGCCTCGGGGTCCACCTTGTCCACGGTGTCGGCCTCGGTGTGGTGCACGCGGAAGTAGCGCGCCCGGTCCACGTGCAGCGACATCACCGGCACCCCGCGCTCAAGCAGCGGCGCGATGTCGGCAGCCACACCCCGCGAGTCGGCCTTGCCGGCCCCGAGGCGATCCCCGAGGAAGGCGTGGACCGGGGCGAGCCTCGCGCGGGCGGCATCGCTCCCCGTGAACCCGAAGCCCAGCGGCGTGAAGGTGCCGGCGTCGGCCTCGAGGGCCACGACATGCCGGGGCAGCTCGGCGGCATGGGCCTCCCGGTAGGCCTGGGCACCACGCCCGCCCCGCTCCTCGTCGGTCCAGAGCACGCAGCGGACGGTGCGCCGCGGACGCAGCCCGAGCTTCTTCATCCACCGGAGCGCCTCCCAGGCGGCCACGCAGCCACCACCGTCGTCCTGGGCACCCTGGCCGACGTCCCACGAGTCGATGTGGCCGCCAAGCACCACGATCTCGTCGGGCTTCTCGCGCCCCCGGATCTCGGCCACCACGTTCCGGTTGGTGGCCGTGCCGCGCTCGGAGGCCGACATCTCCAGGCGGAGGGTCACGGGTCGACCCCGGGCCATCTCGCGGGCGATGCGGCCCGCGTCCTCGGGCGCCAGGGCCGCGTGGGGGATGCGGGGCACACCATCCTCGTAGCGCATGGCCCCGGTGTGGGGGGTCCGCAGCGAGTCGTCGGCCACCGAGCGGACCAGGCTGGCGACCGCGCCGGCCTTGGCGGCCTCCACGGCGCCCTGGGTGCGGAACCGGACGGTCTGCCCATACTCGGTGAACGGGACATCGAAGAGGACGATGCGCCCGCGCGCCTCCGGGGCGCGCTGCGACAGCTCGGCGAAGTTGGTCACCACCACGACCGGCGCGGAGATTCCTCCGGGCGGCGTGCCCACGCTGCCGCCCAGGCCCAGCATCGGCAGGCGCTCCCGCCGGGGGGAGAGCATCTCCACCGACTCGGTCCCACGCTCCCAGCGCGGGACGGCCACCGGCTCGCCATGCACGTTTTCCAGGCCGTCGTCACGCATCCGGGCCAGGATCCAGTCCACGGCAGAATCGAGTGCGGGCGAGGCGCTGGGGCGCGCGCCGAAGGTGTCGCACAGCTCGGCCAGGCGGTCCCAGCCTCCCCGGGAGGCGAGCATGCCCGAGACCAGGCGATCCATCGCCGTGAGGGTCTCGGCCGGAAGCGCGGCAGCCGGGGCAGGTGGCCGCCCGGCATCTGCCGATGGCGCGGCCGCCGCCGCGGCGATCGGCCGCCAGCGGAGTTGGCGCAGGGCGGCGGTGGTGCTCCACGAGGCGACGCCGAGGGGCTTGCTGCGCTCGATCTCGCCCTCGCGCAGCGACAGGCGCTTCCCGCGCGTGTCGAGGTCGATGATGCGGCGCTCGTCGAGCCACACGGACACGTTGGTGGACACCACCCGCAGCCTCAGCGCGTACCAGCGGCCGCTCTCGAAACGCTCGAGCGACGTGGTGGCGTTCTGGTTGGCGGAGTCTCCGTCGATGTTCGAAAGGCCGACGACACTGCCGCCCCAGCCCCCGACGATGAGCGTCAGGTGGTCGGGACCGACCGGGAAGGTGAGCCCGCAGAAGAAGTCGATGCCGAGCACGCGCTGGGCCTCGAGCGACAGCTCGTAGTCGACCGTGGGGAACTCGTTGGTCCAGTGGACGCCGGTGAGGATGCCCTGGTTCAGCACCAGGGTGCCGTCGCGCACCTCGACCTCGCCCGCGCCGGCGAAGGGGGTGGCCGCCCAACCCGCCTGGGTCTTGCCATCGAAGAGGGACCTCCAGGGAGCTTCAGCGGCCCGGACGCCACCACCAACCAGCCATGCACCGAGGACCAGGGCCCGCAACATCCAGAGCTTCATGGGCGCACCATGCCCCGGGCCGGTGCGCCACACAAAGCAGAAGGCGCCGGATCGACCGCAGGCGACGGCGACGCTCCGCGGGTCCGGCCCGCGTGCGGGCCGGCATGACACCGGGCCGGCCCCTGCGCTGGCGCACCGGTGGTCTTTCCGGGCGCGGGGTCTCCTGTTATGGTGCCGGCCTCGTGACCGACCCGGCCGCCCCCCGAACACCCAAACTTCCCGAACTGCTGGCCCCCGCCGGCGACTGGGACTGCGCCCGGGCCGCCGTCGAGAACGGGGCCGACGCGATCTACTTCGGGCTCGACCGGTTCAACGCCCGGATGCGGGCCCGGAACTTCACCGAGGCCGACCTTCCCGCCTTGATGGAGTTCCTGCACCGGCGCGGCGTGCGCGGGTATGTGACCTTCAACACCCTGGTCTTCACCGAGGAGCTGGCCGACGCGGAGGACTACCTGCGCTCGGTCATCGCCGCGGGCGTCGATGCGGCCATCGTGCAGGATGTCGGCATCTGCCGCCTCATCCGCCGCATCTCACCCGACTTCCCCATCCACGGCTCCACGCAGCTCACCGTGACCAGCCCGGCCGGGGTCGAGTTCGCCCGGTCCCTCGGGTGCGAGCTGGTGGTGCTCGCCCGGGAGAACTCCATCCGCGAGATCGAGGCCATCCAGGCGGCGCAGCGTGAACCGGCAGCCCCGGGTTCGCCGGCCGTCCCCGACGGGGAGGGTGCGACGGCAACCCCACGTCCGGAGCCGCTGCCCCTGGAGGTGTTCGTGCATGGGGCCCTGTGCGTGGCCTATTCCGGGCAGTGCCTCACGAGCGAGTCGCTCGGGGGACGCAGCGCCAACCGGGGCGAGTGCGCCCAGGCCTGCCGGATGCCCTACGAGCTGGTGTCCGACGGGAAGACCGTCGACCTCGGGGATCGCCGCTACCTGCTCTCGCCGCAGGACCTCTCCGGGCTCGAGGTCCTCCCCGACCTCATGCGGGCCGGGGTGCATTCCCTGAAGATCGAAGGCCGGCTCAAATCCCCGGAATACGTGGCCAGCATCACGCGGGTGTACCGCAAGGCGCTGGACCAGCTCGCCGCCGGGCCAAACCCCGCCGACGGAGAGCCACGAGCGACCGCAGCGGCGCGGCCGGACCCGACCGGCTCGGCCCATCCGACCCCGCCGGCCGACCGGGCCGACCGCTACGAGCTGGAAATGGCCTTCAGCCGGGGACTCCACACGGGCTGGTTCCGGGGCATCGACAACCAGGCCCTCGCCCATGCCCGCTTCGGCAAGAAGCGCGGGGTGTACCTGGGCGAGGTGTCCGCCGTGGGGCCCAACGCCGTGCGGCTGCGGCTCGAAGGACCGCTGAAGCCCGGGGACGGCGTGGGCTTCGACGCCGGTCGGCCCGATCTGCCGGAGGAGGGCGGCCGGGTGTACGGCGTGCGGTCCCTGCGCGACGGCATGGTCGAGGTGAGCTTCGGCGGCGGCGCGGTGGACTTCCGGCGCATCGAACCGGGCCACCGGCTCTGGAAGACCGACGACCCCGAGCTGGGCCGCGACCTCCGGAGGAGCTTCGAGGGCGAGGCGCCCCGGCATACCCGGCCGCTGCGCTTCGAGGTGCATGGCGTGGCGGGAAGTCCGCTCACGCTGATCGCCCGGGACGGCGAGGGGCACGTGGCGGAGGCGGCCTCGGCGATGCCCCTCGTGACGGCCGAGAAGCGGCCATTGACGCCGGAATCCCTGGGCGAGTCCCTGGGGCGCCTGGGCGGCACCCCGTTCCACCTGGGCGGGGTCGAGGCACGGCTGGCGGCGGGTCTGATCCTGCCGGTGAGCGAACTCAACCGGCTGCGGCGTGAGGTGGTGGCGCGCGTCGAGGCGCTGCGGGCCGCCCCACGTCGGTGGACGCTCCTGCCGGAGGCGGCCCGGACGGAAACCATCGCCGGCACCGTCGGCACCGTCGACACCACTCCCGAGCTCATCGTGCTCGTGCGTTCCATGGGCCAGCTCGAGGCCGCCCTGCGCTGCGGCGTCGCCACGGTCTACTGCGATTTCGAGGATCCGAAGCGCTACCGACAGGCCGTGGCCGCCTTCCACACGGCGCGCGGCTGCTCGGCACTCCCGGACCCTGCGGGGTCCTCCGGCATCTGGGTGGCACCGCCGCGCATCTTCAAGCCGGGCGAGGAGTGGATCCTGCGACAGGTGCTCTCAAGCGACGCCGACGGGTACCTGGTGCGCAACCCGGAGCACCTGCGCTTCTTCGCCGGGAAACGCCGTCGGGGGG
>JAJTFN010000072.1 GCA_021298285.1 Verrucomicrobium sp. | reverse complement strand
ATCTCCGGCGTTCCAGGTCCATCCCTCGACACGGTGGTTGTGCGCAGGGATCTGGTTGATCGACAGGGTCACCGACTCGGCACCGCCGGTGGTGCCAACGCCTCGACCCGACGATGCACCGATCACAAACCGTCCCCGAAGGTCGGGGGTGGTGCGGCCATTCGAAGACTGCCCGTTGCACAGGGCCCAGCCGGCCGGAACGGCATTCTCCGCCCCCGACCAGAGGATGATCCCGCCCAGGGGGACGGTGCCGTAACCTGAGACCGAGGTGGCGGAGAGGTTGGCCACGGTCATCGAACCGAGTTCGGCACTGTCGGCCTTGAGCTTGCCGGAAACCGTGAGGGCCGACCCGGCAGACGGGGCCGAGTTGATGCCCACGCCCCCGGCCGCCTGGATGAGGAACTGGTTGTCGCCGCTGGAGTTCTTGTCCACGTCGCTGCTGTCCCCGAACACGACGCTTCCGGGGTGGGTCGCCCGCGCCCGCCGACCGACAGCGAATGAATAACTGCCGCTGGCGAAGTTGTTCTGGCCGCCAGGGATGGTGGCGTACTGACCCGAGGCCGTGTTGTTCTCACCACCACCGACGACCGAACTGCGGCCCGAGGCGGTGGAACCGCTGCCGCCGGCAATGACCGACAACTCGCCCGAGGCCGTGTTGTTCTGGCCGCCAGCGATCACGCTGGTCGCGCCACTGGCCACCTGGGCGGGGGAGGTGCTCACCCGGGCCACCTGCAGGTCGACGGCGTTGGCCCCGCGGGCGTTGCCGCCGGTGCTCTGGAGCGCCTGACCGATGCGCAGGCGTCCCTCCGAGGAATTGATCAGGGCCGCACCGTCGCTGCCGGCAAGGCTGTTGGCCGTCCGCGCCAGGAAGGCATACGGCGACGTCAACAACCTCAGACGGGGCAGGATCTCGGAATTGCTCACCCCCTTGACGGTGATGCCGAGGTACAGATCCGAGGCCTTGTTGGAATTGAAGACGGTAGCCAGATCCGGCCTCACCTCGCTGCCCTCGGTCCCGCCCTCCCCAAGCACCACCGAGAAGTTGCCCTTGTCGATGGTCACCGTCTGGGCCTCGGTCCACAGGGCAGTCCCCCCCGACGATGCTCCATAGATGCGGAAAACCACCGAGAAATTCTGAGGGTTGGCTGGTGCCAGCGCGTTGCCGTTGGCGTCCACCAGGAAGCCCTGGTAGGACATCAGGCTGGGGGGAAAACCGCTCTGGGCTTGCAGGGCTGGGGAGTGGCCGGCAAAGAGGCCGAGCAACAGCGCGAGGAGGGCCGCCATCTTGCCACGGCCGATCGGCGAGGCAGGAATCCGCAGGTGGGACGGGCTCTGGAGGGACTGGGTCATAGCGTCTGGGGTTGGGGGTGGCTGCAGAAAGGAGTGGAAGGGTTGGGTGCGATCAACGGGTCAGGATCGGAAGGTCGCTGATGCGGTTGAGGGTGTAGGTGCCCAGAACCCGGAAGGTCCGGGCATTGGAACCCGAGCCACCGATCTCGATGGTCTCGTCGTAAACCCCATTGCGGTCGAGCGATCCGGAGGTCCGACTCTGGTAGTCCAACCCAGCCGCCTGCTGGCTGAGCCAGACGGTTCTCTTGACGGAGTATGATTCCCTGCCCTTGGGCAGCACCTGGCTGAACGAGGCGTTCAGGTTGTCATGGTCGGGATGGTATTGGTGGATGAACGGGTTCACCGATGGACTGTCATAGGGAGTCGAGATCTCCACCCGGGACACGTTGCTGGTGAGCGTCATGGGCCACGGGATGTTCTGGGCCGACCAAGGCAGGTGGGCTGCCGAGATGCGCCGGGCCGAGCCCAGTTGGGCCGGGTCGAGGAAGCGCTGCTGGGTGGTGACGATGGCGTTGGTCTGGGGATCGAGGCCAAGGAACACCCGCTGCAGGAACACGGAATTGGTGCCGTCGTTGTGGACGATGAGGCGCATCGGGAAGGGACGGCTGACTCCGCCGGCCACCTCATTGGTGACCAGCACCGAATAGGCACCATCCTCTTCCGTCAGGCGCACGACCGGATTGCCCACCGGATCCCGCTCGAAGGTCTTGAGGTACTGGACCACCCGGGTCACGCGGGCCTCACCGACCCAAAGGCCGGTGTTGGCGGCCTTGGAGGCCCCGACACCGAGGTCCACCTGAAGCAGGCCCGCCTCGTCGGTCAGTCGGAGGATGCAGGCACTGAGGTCGCCCTCCTGCCCCACCATCTCGTCGCGGGCCAAGCCCAGCACCACCTGAACATCGGAACCGGGGCGACCCTGAGGCGGCAAGGTCCAGGTGACGTTGCCGCCTGCGTTGGTGGACAGCGGAATTCCGTTGTACTTGAGCGTCGAAGGATCCAGTTCCCCGCGAAGGATCAATGGCGGCAGGCCCACGACGGCCGTCTGGCCGCTGGGGGCGGTCTCGGACGGCAACAGCCTCAGGGTGATGACATTGGTGGAGCGGGATTGGTTCCGGAGGCGGAATCCGGCCTGGGTCCCGGACTTTCCGAACTGGATCGACCGGTTGCCCGACAGGCTGACCTCGAAGGGCCCGAAGTACCGGTTGTAGCCGGCGGCCATGCGCATCCAGACGGCCTCGCCACGGCTGAACACCGTGCGGGCGGTGTCGAAGACCCGCGCCGGGTTGCCCGAACCGAAGGCCCCGCCCGGAGAGCGGTAGATCTCGGCCGTCTCCAGCAGCGAGGGAACGGGCTGGAAGAAGCGCTCATAGCCCATCGTGCCATCCGGCACCGGGAATCCGATGAAGTTCAGGCCCGAACTGGTCCATGCGTACTGCGGGGCCACGGGCTTGCCCTTGAGCAGCCACTGGTAGGTCGCGGCCGAGTCCTTCACCTTCACGTAGTAGGAGGCATTCGGGATCAGGCGCTGCAGCTCGGACGAGGGGCCCAGATTGAAGGTCCACTTGGACCACTGCGAGCCCGTGCCGGTGGGCACCTGCGGGCTGTCGATGAACTGCTGGGTCGACGACGGCTTCCAGAGCCACACCTCCTCGATCGAGCCGTCGGCCGGCATCACGTCGGAGATGGGGGCGTGGCTGGCGTCCACGAAGAGTGCCACCGCGTTCCAACCCGCCTTGAGCTGATTGGTCTGGGTGATCCATTGGGCGGATGCCGGCGGCAGCAGCAGCGCGCCGAAACCAACAACCAAGGCCACCCGCAGCGGGGAAGCAAGATACCGGAGGAGGGACAGGAGTCGGATCATGGCGGGGTCAGCGGCGGGTTTGACGAAGGCAGGGCGCTGCGGCGGTAGAGGAACCAAGGCGGGCGGACCTCGAGGCGCTGGGGATCGGCCACCGGGGCGCCCGTGGCGGTCAGGCCGCCGTGGACCAACCATTGTGAGCCGGTCCAAGCCGAGAGGGGCGCCGTGCGGGCCGAGGTGGAAACCTGCGGGGGCAAGGGACGCCAGGTCCCGGTCGCAGGACTCCACGCGGCCCCGGTGGCGAGCGGTCCGGATTGGCCCGAACCGCCGAAAACGGCAAATTCTTCGCCCGTCCAGACGCCTGCGGCATCGTATCGGGGAGTGGGGGCACCGGAGGCTCCCAAGCCGGACCAGGAGTTCGATTGGGAATCCCAGACCGCGCCGTCGGACAGGGCCGCTCCCAACGTGCTTTGACCGCCCCAGACATACAGGCGTCGACCGTCCCAGGCCGTCGCGGCCCCCCTGCGAGCCGAAGGGGCCGAGGCGGTGGCCATGGGCTGCCAACCGGCGGGGTTCGCCGTGCCATCCGTCGCGAAGGCCAATACCGCACCGGAGCCGGCATTCTCGCCGTCGCCTCCCCAAACCAGGAGCGCCGAACCCGTCCAAAAGGCGGTAGCACCGGACCTCGGGCTCGGGGCTCCGGTGGACGGAAGGGCCGACCATTGGTCGGCCACCGGATCGTAGGAGGCGCCATCGCCCAGCAGGCCACCCGAATTGCGCCCGCCGAAGACGATCATCCGGCTGCCGGTCCAGACGGCGGCGTGACCGCTGCGCGCCGAGGGCGCCCCGACCGTCGAAACCGACGTCCAGCCCTGGGGCTGCGGGGTGTATCTGCCGCCGGTGGCGAGGGCTCCCTCCGATCCGAATCCTCCCCAGACGATCATCTGCGTCCCGGTCCAGACAGCCGTATGGCCGCTGCGTGCCGTCGGTGCGTCGATTGGGAGGATTTCGGTCCAGGAATCCAAGTCGGGCCGCAGGCGGGCTCCGTTGGCCACCGGCAACTGACCGGCCACCTTGCCGCCCCAGACGATCCATTCCTGCCCGGTCCAGACCGAGGCCGCCGCCGAACGGGCCGTGGGCATGCCGGAGGTCGAAATCGGCAGCCACCCGGGCGCGGGGACGGAGGAGACCACCGCAAAACCATTGGTCACCAGGCCCGGATCGGCCGGCAAGGTCGAGGCGGCCATCCAGCCCGACCGCGTCGGCGCCGACGCCACCTCCAGCGACTGCTGGAGCAGGGCGTTGGTCTGGGTGAGGTCATCGATCCGGCGTTCGAGCGTCGCCAGGGCGTTGGTGAGCCCGGCCACCGTCTGGACCAACGCCGCCACCGAGTTGGATTGGACGACCTGCTGAGACTCGAGCACCGCCAGGCGCGATGCCTGGCTCGATTGGCCGTCCTGCAACGCCCCGACGGCATTCGAGAGCCCGGTCTGGCGCTGGTCGAGCACCGCAATGGCGGCGAGATTGACCGCGTTGGTGGCCTGAAGGGCCGACTGGAAGGCCAAGCCCAGATCGCCCACGGAGTTGGTCCGGGCGATGCCCTCCGGGATCAGGTTGATGGCCAAACGCCCCCCGGCGTCCAGGACCGGCACGCTCGGCGGCAGGCTCTGGAGGGGCACGGACTCGACGGTGGCCGCCGACAGGGCCCGGAAGGCGTAGGGCGTCGCCTGGATGCGCTGGCGCTCGAGGATCGCAAAGGGCGCCGCGTCTTCAGGCACCGCCGAACCCTCCGCCGGCGTGGGCCGGACGCGCACCTCGATCCACCGGTCGGCCCCGGGGAACGACGAGGGCTCCAGCGGCAGGGAGGTCGAAAACACACCGCCTTGAACACTCAGCGTCTGCTGGATGACCCCACCCACGGCATTGCCTGCCGAGGCGGCATCGAACAACCGGAATTGGAGATCGTAGGAACCTGAGGCCGGATTGCCTCCGTCCGCGAGACGTCCCTGGTAGGAGACCTGACCGGACGCTGGGGCCGCACCGCCCTGCACGGCAGATTTCGGCCTTCCCGAGGGCTTCGGAGAGGAGTCGGCGCCGAGGGCCACGAATCCCGCCAACAGCAAGGCAAGCGGCACTCCGGGAAGTTCACCAACGGAACGCACGTGGGACAGACGCAGGATCACGGGAAAGGCGCGGTTACAAGCTGACCGACTTGGTAGGGAGCATGAGGGCATCCGCTCATGAGTTGCAAAGGATGTTTCCGTACTCATTTTGCATATCTTGCCACGATCTTCCCCAAAATGGTTCCTCGGCACCGGTGGTTGGATGGCGCACTGCCTTCCGGCACGACTCCCGGCCATCCAACCAGCGGATTTCATGACCCTCCGGGGGCCATCCGGGATGAACTTTTTCATGCGACCCGGAACTGCCCCCGGGACGACGCCCGGCACTCCCAGAAAGGACGGCCCCGTTCCCAGGGGCGTGACCCACCGCCCACGGACCAGTACCCTCGGAGAGCTTGCTGAAATCCGGACGGGTCCGATGCTCTGGCCCGCTCCCGCACCCCCATGAGCCCAACCATCCAGGTCCGCGAACTCGGAGACACCTCCCGGGACTTGGACCGCTTCTGGCGGGTCATGGTGGGCATCTCGGGCGCCCAGGCCGCGTGCGTGCTGCCGCTGCGCCTCGAGGTGACGGGCGTGCTCGGCTCGGCCAATCCCTTCTGGTCGCAGGCGCGGCGGCGCCTGTGGATCGCCGAGCGTCACGGGCGCGCGGTGGGCCGCATCGCCGGCATCGTCTCCGACGAACACCAGCGCACCCACGGCCCCGGCACGGCCTTCTTCGGCTACCTGGAGTGCGAGGACGATCCCGAGGCGGCCGGGGCGCTGTTCGACACGGTGGCCGGCTGGGCGCGGGCAGAGGGGTGCCGGCACCTGCTGGGGCCCATGAACCCCAACATCAACGAGGAGTGCGGCCTGCTGGTCTCGGGATTCGAGCGCGCCAACAGCGTGATGATGCCGCACACCCCGCCGCACCTGCCGCGCCTGGTCGAGACCGCGGGGTTCGTCAAGGCCAAGGACCTGCTGGTGTACGACATCGACCTGGCCAGGAGCCCGATCGAGCGGCTGGATCGGTTCCGGAAGGCCGCCGGGCGCCGGGCGCCCGAGGTCCGCCTGACCGCCGTCACCCGATCGAACCTCGCCCGGATGCTGCCGGCGCTGAAGGCCATCTACAACGAGGCCTGGGAACGCAACTGGTCGGCGGTGCCCATGAGCGGGCCGGAGATCGATTTCCTGGCGCAACGGCTCAAGCCCCTGTTGGTCGAGGGCCTGGTGTGGCTGGCCGAGTCGTCCGGGCAGCCCGCGGGGCTGCTGCTGGCGATCCCCGACGTCAACGAGGTGCTGGGACCGCTGCGGGGGGAACTGCTGCGGCCGGCGCTCCTGCCGGCCCTGCCGATGCTCCTGGGATGGCGGCGGCCCCGGCGTTTCCGCCTGGTCGCCCTCGGGGTGAGCAGCCCGCACCGGCGACGGGGCATCGAGGGCATGATGTTCGCCGAGACGCTCGCGGCGGCGCGGCGACTGGGCTTCGAACGGTGCGAGGCCTCGTGGATCCTCGAGGACAATCGGGCCGTCCAGCAGATGGTGGCCGTGTTCGATGGCGTGGAGGTCCAGCGCTACCGGCTCTACGGGCGGGAAATCGGAGGATCGGCCGACGGGCACCCTCGGCGTCCATAGGCCGCCTGGAGGAACTCGGCACCCCGGGCGAGCGGCCAGAACACCAGCAACCCGGCCACGACGTCGCAGGCGTAGTGGTAGCGGCCGTACACCGTGGCCAGGCAGAGCAGAGCCACCGGGACGGCCAGGAACCATCTCAGGGCCAACCGCCGGACGAACGCCTCCCGGAGCACCAGGCAGGCCACCGCCACATGGCTGCTGGGAAAGGCCCCGCCGGCGCCCTCGAACACCTCGTAGATGACCGACATCAGGCGGGCGAAGGGGCCGGCCTGAGTGGTCGGAGGCATGGGTGTCACCCCGGTCAGGCCCAACCCGGCCAAGACCTGCGGGGGCAGGCCCCCGAGGTCGAGGATGCGCGGGCCCACCACCGGGAACACCAGGAAGCACCCATAACAGGCGTAGAAGACCGTGGCCAAGGTGCCCAGGAAGCGCCGGCCATCCTCCCGGTCGCGGGCAATGGCCCACGCCCCGAAGCCGAGGATCAGGGGATAGAAGGCGAAGTACGCCGCATAGAACACCTCGGCCAGCGCGGTGGCCGGGAAGCGCTCGGCGAAGGCCAGGCTTGGCTGGAACCCGAACAGCCGGGCCTCCAGGGCGAAGAAGGCGGGGTCGAGGGGCTCGGCGAAGAAGGCACGGTTCAGGGCCTCGCTCTGTCGGTACAGGAGGATGAACAGCGGCAGCGGGTACAGGTCGGCGACCCAACCCCGGAGGCCACCCGGGCTCGGACCGGCCAACCGTGGACCGGCCGCCCGGGCCCCCTGGAGGATGGCCGCGGCGATCGCCCCGTCGATCGAGAGCCACGCCCACCACCCCGGGCCGGCGGCCCCGCGCCTCCAGAGCAGCACCAAGGCCAGGCACCCCAGGTAGCCCAACGTCAGGACCTCCAGATACCGGAGGCGTGGCGGGTTCGGGTTCACGGGTCGGGGTCGCCGGCAGAGGTCATGGATCCAGGGCCCTCGTCCGTCGCGTCAGTCCATCCGCTCGAGCATGACGCGGCGCAAGTCCATCACCGCGGCGTGGGCCTTCCGGACCGGGATCACCCGCAGCGTGTTCGTGCCGGCGGCCAGCGTGAGCAGGCCCACCTCGCGGGGCACGAAGCGCTGGAAATGCCCGGTCTCCTCGACCGTGAACTCCAGGCGCGAGTCGCCGCATTCAAGGGCCACCACCGACCCGCCCTGGCCGCGGCCACAGCCCTGCAGGACGGTGACCCGGTGGCGCCCGGCCCTCGGCGCGGTGAAGGTCCAGGAGGCCGTGTCGGCGGGATTCACCCAGTAGCCGAGGGTGTCCTTGTGGGGCGGCTTCTCGTACAGGAGCTTCTCGCCGGAGACCTTCGCGTCGCGGGCCTCGAGGAAGACCAGGCTGTGGACACCGGCACGCGACGGGTCGTCCATCGCCCGGCGCCAGTCGGCCAGGAGCGGCCGCATGGCCTCGGAGGTCGGGAGCGGAGCCAGGCGGCTGACGTCGAGCACCGCATGGCAGCGGTCCCAGGCGGCCCGGTCGAAGTCCGGGTTGGGCCGCAGCGGCTCGGCACCCACCGACCGGCGCCAGGCCTCGAGGCGACCCCTCATCGCGGCCACGCGGTCCGGCTCGGCGGCGGCGAGGTCGCGCGTCTCACCCGGATCGTCGGACAGGCGGAAAAGTTCCAGACGCCCATCCTCGTAGTGCTCGAGGAGCTTCCAGTCGCCCTCGCGCACGGCCCCGGCGGGTCGGCCGCCCTGGTTCATGTAATGCGGCTGGTGCCAGAAGATCGGGCGGGCGGACAGGACCTTGCCCTCGAACAGCAAGGGCGACAGGTCCTGGAAGTCGGCCGCGGTCGGGCCGGAAGCCCCTGCCAGCGCGCAGATTGTCGGCATGAGGTCGCCCAGCACCACCGGCTCCGGGATGGTGCGGCCCGCGGTGATCCGGCCCGGGTACCGGACGACGAGCGGGGTGCGGATCCCCCCCTCGTAGAGATGGCCCTTGCCGGCCCGGAAGGGCGAGTTGTGCGTCGGCGGCGACTCGCTGAGCTCGGAGACGTGCAGTCCGCCATTGTCGGAGGCGAAGGCCACCAGCGTGTCCCCGGCGACCCCGGCCTCGTCGAGGGCCTTCAGGATCCGGCCACAGGCGGCATCGAGCGACTCGACCATCGCCGCATAGGCCGGGTGGAACACCGTCGGGCTGCCGGCGGCCCTGGCGGCGACCGCCCCGGCCGGCGCGGCCAAGGGGATGTGCGGGGTGTCGAAGGCCACGTACAGCAGGAAGGGCTGGCCCTTGCTGCGCCGGATGAAGTCCACGGCGGCGTCGGCCTGGCCCAACTCGCCCTTGCCGCCCAGCGGCGACTCGGGCCCGGGATCCGACCGGCCGGGGGTGTATTCCGCGAAGCCGCGGTCGGTGGGCAGGTTGCCCGCCCCGCCGAGATGCCACTTGCCCACCGCGGCGGTCCGGTAGCCCCGGGCCCGGAGCGCCTCGGCCAGCGTCGTCGCCCCGGCCGGCAATCCCCGCTCGATCGGAGCTCCCAGGAGCCGATGCGACGCCCGGTCGGAGCGGCCATTGAGGAAGGTCGTGATCCGCAGGCGGGCCGGGCTCAGGCCCGTCAGCAGCGCCGCGCGGGATGGCGAGCAGACGGAGGCCGCCGCATAGGCCTGCGTGAAGCGCGCGCCCTCGGCGGCCAACCGGTCCAGATGCGGCGTGCGGTGTTCCCGGCGCCCGAAGCAGCCCAAGTCCTGGATGCCCAGGTCATCGGCCAGGAGAATCACCACATTGGGCCGCTGGCCCGCAGCCGCCACGCCCACCCACCAGACACCCACCCACACCACCAGCCATCGGACGAGGATCATCCAACCACCCTATCCCCCCCCCGTCGTCAACAACAACCCACCAAAGGGGTCGGTCCTCACTATTGACACAAGTCGGGGGCCATGGCCGCCCCCAGAGACATCCGTCGGTCACACGGGATACGGATAGGCAGGTGTGGCACCTTTTGTGTCAATCGTGAGGACCGACCCCTTGGGCTCGTCGGGCAGCCATCGGGTCAGGCGAGGATGCCCTTCACGACCTTGCCGTGGACGTCGGTGAGCCGGAAATCTCGGCCCGCATACCGGTAGGTCAGCCGCTCGTGGTCGAGGCCCAGCAGGTGCAGGAGGGTGGCGTGCAAATCGTGCACATGCACCGGATCGACCGTCGCCCGCATGCCGAACTCGTCGGATGCGCCATGGACCACGCCGCCTTTCACCCCACCCCCTGCCAGCAGCATCGAGAAGGCGGTGTGATGGTGGTCGCGGCCCAGCTTCTTGCGGTCCTGGTTCTCGGCGTAGGGGGTGCGCCCGAATTCACCGCCCCAGATCACCAGGGTGTCCTCGAGCATGCCCCGGTCCCGCAGGTCGCGGATGAGGGCGGCGGCGGCCTGGTCGCCGTCGAGGCAGAGCTGCCGGTGGCGCTGCTCGTGGTCGGTGTGGGTGTCCCAGGGCTGGTTGTCCCGGTCGCTGGTGTAGTAGACGGTCACGAAGCGGACGCCCTCCTCGAGCAGGCGTCGCCCGAGCAGGCAGGACTTCGCGAAGGTGGACTCGCCGTACATCCGCCGGACCGATTCGGGCTCGCGGGAGATGTCGAAGCTCCGCAGGGCCTCGCGCTGCATGCGGAAGGCGGTCTCCATGGCGCGGATCTGGGCCTCCAGCTCGGCATCGCCATCCCGGCGCTCGAGATGGCGTCGATTCATCCGCGCCAGGAGGTCGAGCTGCTGGCGCTGCTCCCCGGGCGGCAACACCGGATTGCGGATGTTGGCCACGAGGCGGTCCACGGCCATGTCGGAAGTCACCACGCTTGTGGCCTGGAACTCGGCGGGCAGGAAGCCGCTGCTCCAGAGCGCCGGGCCGACGACGATCTTCGGGCTCGGGCGGAGGACCACGTAGCCTGGCAGGTTGTCGTTGGCCGAACCGAGTCCGTAGAGCACCCAGGACCCGAGGGAAGGCCGGATGGGCTGCAGGTTGCCCGAGTGCATCTGCAAGAGGGCCGGCTCGTGGTTCGGCACGTCGGTGTGCATCGAGCGGATGACGCAGCACTCGTCGATGACCGAGGCCAGGTGGGGCAGGCTCTCGCTGACCTCGATGCCGCTCTGCCCATGGCGGCGGAACCGCAGGCTCGAGGGAAAGTAGCCGAGGCCCTTGGACTTCTTGTAGAGGTCGCCCTCGGGCTGCTTCCCTTCATGGGTCCGGAGCGCCGGCTTCGGGTCGAAGGTGTCGATGTGGGACGGACCGCCGTTGAGGAAGAGGAAGATCACCCGCTTGGCACGCGGACGGAAATGGGGGAATCGCGCCGCATCGGCGGCCGAGACGGCGTGGGGGCCAAGCATCGAGGCCAGACCGGCCAGACCGAAGCCCGAGCTCATGCGATGCAGCATCGAGCGCCGGCTCATCGTCGCGGCGGGCCGCCCCGGCCGGGATGCCTCTTGCGCCTCCAACGCCGGATCGGCCGGCTCCCGGGATGCTTCAATCGACATACATCAATTCGTTGGAAACCAGCAGCACCTGCGCCAGCTGCTCCCAGCGTCCCATGGCCGAGGCGGCCGGGCGGGCGAGGAACTCCATCGCCCAGGACAGCTCGTCGGGCTCCGGCTCCCGGCCCGCGGCGGCCTGGTAGGCCAGACGCACCCGCGCCGTCTCGGAGCGCGGCTCCGCGGCCCGGAGGCGTGCGGCGAACGCCGAGGCCTGGTGCAGCACGAAGGGATGGTTCAGGAGATACAGTTTCTGGGTGGCGGTGGTCGTGACCGAGCGCTTCTCCGCGTGGACATTGGCGTCCGGGTAGTCGAACTGCAGGAGCAGGTCGTCCATCTTCAGGCGGCTGATCCTCGCGTGGACCGTGCGACGCCGATTGGCCGGATCTCCCAGCTCGGCCGATCGCCCGCGGTCCCACGCCAGCCCGCCCGCGAGCTGAAGCACCGAGTCGCGCCACTGCTCGACGGTGAGTCGCCGTCGATCCATGCGCCAGAGCCACCGGTTGGACGGATCGATCCCGGCCGGTCCGGGACGGTGCGCGGAATCCTGCCGGTAGGTCGCCGAGAGGACGAATTCCCGGATCAGGGCCTTGACGGACCATCCATCCGCCATGAAACGGGCCGCGAGGTCGTCCAGCAGCGGACCATGCGTGGGCGGCATGCCCGAGTGGCCGAAATCACTCGGGGTGGGCACGAGGGGTTTGCCGAAGCAGACGGCCCACAGGCGGTTGACCAGCACGCGGGCGGTGAGCGGGTTGTCCGGACTGGCCAGCCGATCGGCCAGTTCCCGCCGCCCGCTGCCGTCGGTGAACCGGGCGGCCGCCGGACTGGACAGGACACCCAGGAACGACCTTTCCGCGACGGGTCCCTTGCGGGCGACGTTGCCGCGGAGGAACACCGGCAGGTCCTGCGGGCTGGCATCCTCGACGATGTGGAGGGCGTCGGCAGGCATCTGCTCGGCCTTCACCTTGCCATCGATCACCGTGCCGGACGGGGTCTTGTTGACCAGGCGGGTGCTCGCGAACACCCCGGCCAACGCGTAGTAGTCGCGCATGGGCACGGGATCGAACTTGTGGTCGTGGCAGCGCGCGCAGGCCACGGTGAGCCCGAGCACCGTGCGCGTCACGGTGTCCACCCGATCCTCCCACTCGTCGGCCTGCACCTCCAGCTGTCCCCGGTTGTAGTACTTGGGCCCGAGTCCGAGGAACCCGAGGGCGGGCAGGTCCTCGGCCGGCGCCCCCAGACGGTCCGCCGCGAGCTGCAGGCGCAGGAACCGGTCGTAGGGAAGGTCGCGGTTGAAGGCGTCGATGACCCACTCGCGGTACCGGTGGGCATTGGGGTAGGCCATCGTCGTGTCGTCGCCGACCTGATGGGCCTGGTCCTCGGCATAACGCACCAGCGGCAACCACACGCTGGCCAGCCGTTCGCCGAACCGTGGCGAGGACAGCAGCGACTCCACCGCGCGCTCGTAGGCATCGGTCCGGCGGTCCGCCAGGAAGGCCTCCAGCGCGGCCGGTTCCGGCGGCAACCCCGTGAGGTCGTAGCTCACGCGGCGGAGAAGGCTGGCGCGACCCGCCTCCGGTGACGGATCAAGCCCCTCGCTCTCGAGGCGGGCGAGCACGAAGTGGTCGAGCCGGACCCGGGGCCAGGTCCGCTGAAGCACCGCAGGCGCGTGTTGGACGCGCGGGCTCTGGAAGGACCAGAAGGCCTCCGGACGGGATGCGCCCGGGGATGGGCCCGGGGATTCCCCGCCGGCCTGCCGACCTCCCGGCACCGACTCGGCGGCCAAGACCGACCCGGCCAGCCAGGCCAGCAGGGCCGGCCGTGCAAGCGTCGCGATCAGGCGGTGGCGTTTCATGCTCATGGGCCCGGATCAGGCCTTCCACACCGGGATGCTCAGGATCAGACGCCGGATGGACCGATGAGGCAAGGAGCCAGAGGGCTCGGCTCTCACGGGTGACACAAAAACGGTGCCTGCATCAAGGTCCGGTCCGCACCCCGGTTGCCCGGCCGGCGCGCTGGCGGTAGCATCGGGGCATCCACCCCTCGTCTTCCCAACCAATCCGCTGGCGATCCGGGCTCGCCTTGCTGGCCGCCTGCTGCCTCGGATTCGCGCAGGCCGGTGCCGGGGAACCCATGGCGGCCTCGGACCCGCCGTGGTGGTCCTTGCAGCCGGTCGTTCGGCCCCCGGTGCCCGGCGGCGACCTCGGTGGAGCCAACCCGATCGACCGCTTCCTGGAGGCCGACCGCACGACCCGGGGCGTCCGGGCCAGGCCGCCGGCAGACCGGCGGACACTGCTCCGCCGGGTGCACCTCGACCTGGTCGGCATCCCTCCCACCCCGGCCGAACAGGAGGCTTTCCTCGCAGACGAGGCGCCGGGCGCCTACGAGCGGGTGGTCGACCGGCTGCTGGCCGACGAACAGCACGCCGTCCGCTACGCCCGACACTGGCTCGACGTGCTGCGGTATGCCGATGCCGACGAGCGCATGACGGCCGCCCCAGGCATCCACCTGTGGCGGGACTGGGTCATCCGCGCCCTGCACGACGACCTGCCCTACGATCAGTTCGTGCAGCTGCAGCTCACCGGCCGACGGTCCACCGAGCGCACCCAGATGTCGGCGACCGGCCACCGGTCCCAGCGCGCGCCGCGGCCGGGCGACCTCTTCGCCCTGGGGTTCCTCGCACGGGGAGCCGGATCCGACCCCCATGAACTGGCCATGAACGCGGTGGACACCGTCTCGGGGGCCTTCCTCGGCATGACGGTCGCCTGCGCCAAGTGCCACGACCATCGGTTCGATCCGGTCTCGCAGTCCGAGTACTACTCGATGAAGGCGCTGTTCGATCCGCTGGTGCTGCGCGAGGTGACGCTGGCCCCGGCGGCGGACCTGGTGGCCGCGGGACGGGCCCGGGCCGAACTGGAACGCCTGAGGGCCCCGCTGGAACGGGAGCGCGACACCCTGCTCGAGCCCTACCGCCGACGCCTCCACGACGAGCGCGTGGCGATGCTCCCGCCCGAGGTGCAGTCCGTGGTCCGCAAGCCGGAGCGTGAGCGCAGCGTCGCCGAGCAGAAGGTCGCCGACGACTACTTCCCGATCCTTCGCATCGACGACGACAAGGTCGACGAGGTGCTGTCCCCGGAGGTGCGCCAGAGGGCCCGGGACCTGCGCCGGCGCATCGACGAGGCCGGCCGGGACATCCCGGCCGCGAAAGGCCCGGTCATCCCGGTGTTCCACACCGTCGAGACCGACCCGGAGCGGGCCCGCCAACCCCGCCATGTGCTGACCAGCGCCGATCCCGAGCGGCCCGAGACAGGCAGGCCGGTCTCCCCGGGCTGGCCGTTGGCCCGCGGACCCCACGACTTCCGCGAGGGTCGCGTCGAGGCCTTCGCCGACTGGCTGACCTCGCCGGGGAATCCGCTCTTCGCGAGGGTCGCGGTGAACCGGCTGTGGCAGTGGCATTTCGGCGAGGGACTCCACCGCGAGCCACCGCGGCCACCGACGCGGAGAACCACGCGCGCGACCCGGAGAACCGAAGCCTATGGCGACGTCCGGTGCGCCGGCTCGAGGCCGAGGCGGTGTGGGACAGCCTGCACGCGGCCGCAGGCCGGCTCGACCTCCAGGTCGGGGGGCCCTCCTTCGATCCGGTCGACCGTGGCGCCGGGACCGCGAAGGACGCCCAGGCCGCCCGCGGGGCCCAGGCAGCGACCCCGGCGAGACACCGGCGGGGCGCGTACATGACCCGGGGGTTCTCCTCCAGCCGCGAGGCGACGCCGGACTTCCTGCGAACCTTCGACGCCGACGACGGTCGGGAGCCCTGCCCCCGGCGGACCCGGACGGTCACCGCACCGCAGGCGCTCTTCCTCATGAACAGCCGCGAGGTCGACCGCGCGGCCGGGGCGCTGGCGTCGCTGCTTCGCTCGGAGGCCGGCGAGGACCTGTCGCGGGCCGTGGACCTGGGCTACCGGCGGGTCCTTGCGCGACCTCCCGGCGAGGCCGAGCGCGCGCGGGCCCTGGCGTTCCTCGACAACGACCCGGGCCGCCTCGATCGCTGGGCCTGGCTGCTCTTCAACCTCGACGAATTCCTGCATGTCCCCTGACGCACCGACACGGGTCCCCGGCGACGCACCCGCCCCCGACCGGCGACGCTTCCTCTTCCGGGCCGGCGGCGGGTTCCTCGGCCTGGCGCTCGGCGGCGTGTGGGCCGAGGCGGGCGAGATGCCCGACGCGATCCTCGGACCCCACTTCAGGCCCCGGGCCCGCTCGGTGATCTTCCTCTTCATGTGCGGCGGGGTCAGCCACATCGACACCTTCGACCCCAAGGGCAATGCACATGCCGGGCGCCTGATGGATGCGATCGGCTTCGGCGACAACCTCGCGGAGATGAAACGCCCGGTGATCCCGTGCCACCGGACCTTCACGCGCCACGGCCGCTCGGGCACCCCGGTGTCGGACTGGTTCCCGCACGTCGGCGGGGTCGTCGACGAGATCGCGGTGGTGCGATCGATGTGGTGCCACGAGGGCAACCACTTCCCGGCCGTCATCGAGACCTGCACCGGACACCGCGGCCGGGCCTTCGACCATCCCTCCTTCGGCGCCTGGGTCTCGCACGCCCTCGGGTCGGTGAACCGCAACCTGCCGACCTTCGTCAACATCGGCCGGCCTTCCTCGCCGGTGCAGCTGACCGGCGGCTACCTGGGCGCGGGGGTGTCGGCCACCCCGTTCCAGGCGGGCCCGGTGCCGGTGCCCAACCTGCATCCGCCCGAGGGCCTGCCGGCGGTCGAGCGCGACCGCCAGATGGAGGCCCTCGAGGTGCTGAACGCCGAGTTCCGCGCCCGGCATGCGCTGCAGTCGGACATCCAGGCCCGCACCCGCGCCTATGAACTGGCCGCTCGGATGCAGCTGTCGGCACCCGAGGCGGTGGACTTCGCGTCGGAGCCGGCGCACATCCGCTCGCTTTACGGACTGGACGACCGGCACACCGAGGAGTTCGGCAAGCAGCTGCTGCTGGCACGCCGGCTCGCCGAGCGGGGGGTCCGCTTCATCCAGGTCTGCCATGCCGGCGGCGGCAACGGCGGCTGGGACGCGCACGGCGACATGAAAAGCCACGAGCCCCTTTGCCGCGCCACCGACAAGCCCATCGCCGGCCTCCTGCGCGACCTCCGCCAGCGGGGGATGCTCGACGACACCCTCGTTGTTTGGACCAGCGAGTTCGGACGCACCCCCTGGTCGCAGAACACCACCGGCCGCGACCACAACCCCAAGGGCTACACCGCGTGGCTCGCCGGCGGCGGCGTGCAGGGAGGCATCGTGCATGGGGCCACCGACGACGTCGGCTACCGCGCGGTCGAGAACCCGCATTACTACAGCGACCTCAACGCCACCATCCTCCACCTCCTCGGCCTCGACCACACCCGCATGGAGCACCCCGCCCTCGGCCCCGTCTCCCGCCTCGTCGAGAACGGCGCCCCCATCCGGGCCATCCTCGCCTGACCCCAAGGGGTCGGTCCTCACGATTGACACTGTTTCCCCGCCCGCCACAACCTCGGCCGATGCCCGACCTGCCACCTTGGGATGTCCAAGGACGGAAGCCTGAGACCGGGAATCCGGGTGGTCATTGCCCGACAGGGTCGGCCCAGACCCGGAAAACCCGGGAGTCCCGGGACAAGCCATCGGTCGGGAGCCCAATCCCCCGGATCGTGGCCTGCTCATCGACCGGTTGATGGAGAGCCGGCAGTGGGACCGGGTGCTGCAGGCGGCCCTGGACTGGCTGGCGGAGGAGCCCGAGGAGCCGGCAGCGCACCTCGCGGCGGGCAACGCGCTGGTGTCGCTCGACCGCCCGGCCGAGGCCCTGCCGCACCTGGAGCAGGTCGTGGCACGTCTGCCCTGGCATGGCACCGCCCACCGGCTGCTGGCGACGGCGCACTTCGACCTCGGAAACCACCGTCAGGCGGACCGATCGATCGTGGAGGCCATCCGCCTCGAACCGGACGACTTCCGCCCCTGGTACGAGCTGGCCCGCATGTGCCACGAGCAGCACGACGCTCCGAACGCCCTGAAGTGGGCGACCCGCGCCCTCGAGCTGGCCCCGGGCCACCCCGATGTCGTGAACCTGTACGCGGTCTGCGGCGGGCCGTTGGGAACAACAGGCGCCTCAGCCGAGGCGGTGCTCGCCCTGGACCCGGAGCACGCCCTCGCGCACGTCAATCTCGGCAGGGACCATCTCCAAGCCGGCGATCACCGGAAGGCGGAGGCCTGCTTCCGCCGGGCTCTGGCCATCGAGCCGTTGATGCGCGTCGCCCGCGAAGACCTGCTGCTGGCGGTGCGCCGGCGCGACCCCGTGTATCGCACCCTCTGCGCCCCGGCCGATGTCCTCCGGTGGATCGTCCGGAACACCTACGGGGAGGAGGGCCGCAACCGGAGCTTCGTGGCCGCCGCCGTCGGCCTCCTGGCCTGGCTGTGCCTCTTCAAGTTCGTCATCGCCGGCTGGATCCTCTGGCTGATCTTCCTCTGGCCGATGGCCAGGTACTACGAGTACCTCGTGAGCGGCGACCACCGGTCCGAGGCTGGCGAGATCGGCGCGCGGCGCGGAGGATTCCTCGGCTACCGGGGGTGGCCCCGGTGGGTGCGACTGACCCTGTTCGCCGCGGGCCTCGGAGGCTTCTGGTTCGGAATCCTCGGGCGGATCTTCACGGAAGATGCCGTGGACGGAGGCCCCGGCCCGGCCGGCCTGGTGGTGGTCGGCCTGGTCGTGGGCACGGTGCTCGCCCTGAGGATGGTGGAGGTCTCCCGGCGCCTCGAGGGCCGACTCCGCTCTTGGCGACGGGAACGCCTGTTGAAGACCATGAGCTCGAACCCGCGATGAGCGACGCCACCCCTGATTCGGCCCTGATCCCAACCCGGATTCGAACCTGGATCCGTCGGCCGGCCGGCGACCGGCACCGACGATCGACGGCACCGCCCGGAGCCTGCTCGAGAAGGCCCTGCGGGCCGACCCCGCCGACTGGGAGACCCGCGGGTTCCTGCTGAGGCACTCGATCGAGACCGGAGACTGGACGCGGGCCCGGGAGCTGTTGTCCGGGGCGACCCGGCCGCCGGAATCGGAGGACGACCTCCTGGCCAAGGCCAGGGTCGAGGCCGAGGACGACCCGGAGTCGGCGGTCCGCACGCTGTCGTCGCTGCTTCAGCGAAACAAGGCCTGCGCCCGCG
>JAJTFN010000071.1 GCA_021298285.1 Verrucomicrobium sp. | reverse complement strand
CGAGAAGTTGGCCGACCACTATTACGAGGGTGGCACCTCGGGAACCCCGACGGTGGACGGCGATCGGGTGTATTCCCTCTCGAAGGCCGGGGTGGCCCTCTGCCTCGACGCGGCCTCGGGCAAGGTGATCTGGTCGCGCAACCTCGCCTCCGAGCTGGGGCTCAAGATTCCCGAGTGGGGATTCGCCGGCGCTCCCCACCTGCACGGCGGTCGGGTGATCTACAACGCGGGCGACGCTGGCCTGGCGCTGGACAAGGCCACCGGCAAGGCGGTCTGGACCAGCGGCAAGGGGTCTGCCGGCTACGGCAGCCCGGTGCCGTTGACGCTGGGCGGTAAACCTGCTCTGGCCCTCTTCGGTCTCCAGCACGTGATCGCCGTGGACCCGGTCAGCGGCCGCGAGTTCTGGCGCCATCGCTGGAAGACCCGATATGACGTGAACGCCGCCGACCCCGTGGTGGCTGGCGACATCCTGATCCTCACTTCGGGCTATGGCACCGGGGCCTGCGGGATCCGCTTCACGGAGTCCGGCGCCACCGAACTGTGGAAGAACCAGTCCCTGCGTTCCCACATGCAGGCACCGATCGTCATCGGAGGCCATGTTTACGGGATCGACGGCGACGGGGGTGACGCCAAGGCACGCCTGAAATGCCTCGACGCCGCCACCGGCAAGGTCGCCTGGGAGTCCCCCACGGCCGAGACCGGTGTGCTGAGTGCCGCCGACGGCAAGCTCATCTGGGTCACCGGCAAGGGGGAACTCGTGGTGGTGAAGGCCGATCCCTCGGCCTATCACGAGGTGGTGCGTGCCCAGGCCGCCCGGGGCAAGATCTGGGCGACGCCCGTGCTGCTGGACGGACGGCTCTACATCCGGAACTGGCGGGGAGAGATCGTCTGCCTCGATGTCCGGGGTGGCGGCGCGGCCTCCTGAGACCGCCATTTGGCGAAACCTCATCCCGTGCCACCTGCGCCCGGGTTCCTGTATCGGAACGGCGGCCTCCATTTCCCGCGGTTGGGCCTCTGGATGGATCCATCCAAACCGGTCCGTTCCGGTGAGTGGTCGGTGGTCACCCATGCCCATGCCGACCACACCGCCCGGCATGCGGCCGTGATCCTGACCGAACCCACCCGGCGGCTGATGCAGGCGCGCCTGCCGGGCCAACGCACCGAACGGGTCCTGGACTACGGCGACATCCTCCGCTCCGAGGACCTTGGGGAACCCGCAGCGAGGGGGCCCTTCTCCGTCAGCCTGCACCCGTCCGGGCACATCCTCGGCAGCGCGATGGCCCGGGTGGCCTACGAGGGCGATTCCGTGCTCTACACCGGCGACTTCAAGCTCCGGCCGGGTCTGAGTTCGGAACGTTGCGAACCGGTGACGGCCCAAACCCTGGTCATGGAGACCACCTATGGCCGGCCCCGCTACCGCTTTCCGCCGACCCATGATGTCCTGCAGGACATCCGCCGGTTCTGCACGGAAAGCCTGGAATGCAGGATGACGCCGGTGTTGCTGGCCTATTCGCTGGGCAAGACGCAGGAGGTGCTTGCCGCGCTGGCAGGTTGCGGACTCCCCATCCGCCTCCATCCCAGCGCCGCGGCGATGACCCGCATCTACGCCGAGTTCGGGCGGAGCTTCCCCGACTGGAGCCCCTGGGATCCCGACTCCATCCAGGGACATGTCATCATCACTCCGACCCTGCGCCCGCTGCTTGCGGAACCGGGGCGGATGCGGGAGGGGCTTCGGGTCGCCTCGATCAGCGGTTGGGCGCTCGACTCACGGCGTCCCGCTGGGCCGCGGGACGATTCCACTCAAGGCGGCGTCCACCGGCGCTTCCCGTTGAGCGACCACGCGGATTTCGACGACCTGCTGGAGTTTGTGACGCGGGTCCAACCCAGACGGGTGTTCACCCTGCACGGATTCGCCGCCGACTTCGCACGCTTTCTGCGCCGCCAAGGCCTTGAAGCCCAGGCCCTCAGCGAAGACGACCGCCAACTGGACCTGGCCCTCTGACGAAGTCGGCGCCCCGTCAGGCGGCCCTTCAACGGGCGCCCGAGCCCTGGGAAACCCGGAGTTCATACTCCGGGGACAGGGTGCTGTTGATCCGGTTCTCGCGCACCTCGGGATAGAGGAATTCGAACTTGTACCGGTATCGCACCACCGACCGGTCGGTGGGCAGGGGCAGCAGCGCCTCGAAGCGGTCCACGGTGTTGGGCACCGGTTGCATCGGGTAAAGATTGAGCCCGATCACCACCCAGGCCTTGACGTTGGCAGGGCTCACGCCCCGTCGCTGCGTCCGGAAGGTGGTCTCGAAAAGGTGGGTGGCCCCGGTCGGTGCGACCGCCGTCGTCGGCGACAGGTTGGTGTTCCTGGATCCGGTGCAACCCAATCCAAGGGCGGCCAACAGCACCCAAACGGCAGGCGAGGCGAACTTCATCGCGCGGGTACATCGCACACCCCGGCAACGATTGGCAAGGGATGAGTCGGGCGACGACAGGGTCCGGCGCGCGCCTCAGGAGCATCACAGCCCCAAGGTCCGCCCCTCACGCAAGGACCGCTGGGATTCCCAAGCCAGGAGCGCCGCCTTGCGCTGCAATCCCCAACGGTAGCCGCGGAGCGAGCCGTCACTGCCCACGACCCGATGGCAGGGAATCCACAGCGCCACCGGGTTGGCGCCACAAGCCGCGCCGACGGCACGGACCCCGTGGGGAACCCCCAAGGTCTCGGCCACCCAACGGTAGCTGGCCGTTTCCCCCCGAGGGATGTCCTTCAGGAGGCTCCAGACCCGTCGTTGGAAGGCAGACCCTCCGGGATCGACTGCGACACCCCTCCCGGGATGAGTCTCGTCCGACAGCCACCGGTCCAGCCATGCCTGAGCCCGTCCATGATCCGGTGGACCGCTGGGGGCATCCGCCGTTCCGGTCACGGGCGGGTCATCCTCGAAGCGGCAGGACAGGATGGTCTGGGACCTCCAACGGATCAGCACCGCACCCCAAGGTGTCTGAGCCCTCCCGGACTGCTCCGTTTCCGGGCCCGGCCGCCCGGGGCTCACTTCGACTTGGGAAGCTTCTTGAGGTACGTGGCCGTGTCTTTCTTGAAGTCCTTGAGGCAGCTCTTGCAACAGAGCTTGATGGTCTGCCCTTCGTGGACGAATTCGTAGGCCTCCATGCCGGAGCCTTCGAACTTCTCATCGCTCACCAGGCACTTGTCGAGCGGATAGGCCTTGGCCTTGGGTTTCTTGTCCTCCGCGGAGATCGAGAGGGTGGTGATCGAAATGGCCAACAAGGCAAGAATGGTGCGCTGTTTCATGGGTTTGGTGGAGTGGAGTCAATGGTGACCGGGGAATGTTCGATCCGGAATGCACCGGAATCAAGAGGTCATCTCCAAGGGAGGCGGCCAGCGGGGGGGGGCGGATCCCGGTGGTCCCCCGACGACCGCACCGGACACTCCGGGTGACGCCCCGTGGTTGCCCACCCTCGGAGACCGGGAGGACGGATCCATCGGCAGGGAGCCTCCATCCCGAGGCTCAAGCAAGGTGCGGGCTCGAATCTCAGGGCCGATTCTTGGGGTCTTGGACTCCCACCGGATCGGGGTTAGGATGCGGATCGAGCGAATGATCCGCATGCGACCAACCAGCGCATCCCTGATCCGGCCATCGCCGCCTTCCGGAAGGCGGTCGGCTTTCACCCTGCTCGAATTGCTCGTGGTCATCGGGATCATCGCACTCCTGGCTGCCATGCTCCTGCCGGCCCTCGGCAAGGCCCGATACCGGGCCTCCCAGGTCAATGAGATGTCCGGGGCGCGCCAACTTCTGATCGCGTGGACCCTGTATGCCGAGGATCACTCCGATGCGGTGTTGCCCGGCTATCGGTACGGGTTGGTCGCCAACGACTTCCAGGGTCGCCCCGTGCAGCACCCGATCAACGCCCGCTATCCCTGGCGCATCGCCCCCTACCTCGGCAAGAGCTTCGACGTGATGTACCTGAATGAAAACCGGCGCACGCTCGAGGCCTTCCGGCGCATGGACGATCCCGACCTCGGAGTCTATGCCGCATCGGTCTTCCCGTCCCAGGGCATCAATTCGGTCTTCGTCGGCGGCGACGACCTGGAACTGCCGCCCACCGACCGGGCCTTCGAGCGGTTCGGCCGCTTCTGCGTGCTGAAGACGGCGGAAGTGGCGCGGCCGTCGGAACTCCTGGTGTTCACCTCGGCGCGGGGACCGTTCGAGGGCCGCGTCGTTCCCGGCTATTACGTGGTCAAGCCACCCTACCTGAACGCCCGCCGATGGGCCGTGGAATGGAACCCCGAGGATGGTCCGGAGGCCTGGGGCAATGTGCATCCCCGCTACAACCTGCGGTCGGTCACCGGGATGGTCGACGGCCATGTCGAGAACCTGGATCGCCGACGCCTGCAGGACATGCGGTTCTGGGCCAATCCGGCCGACCGTTCCGACTGGACGCTCCGGGCTCTCCAGAATCCCTGAGCCTTGGAACCGGATTGCCCACGGAGGGAGACCGACGCCTCCGTTCCGGTCAGGCGATGATCCGGGGTCGGCCAACCCCCGGCATCTCCCGCGGCCTTTGGCTCCTGATGTTCAGACGTGATTCCGCCCATCGGGCAACCCTACCCTTGCGCCAACGATGAGCATCCTGGACACGATCGTCGCCCGCAAACGCGAGGAAGTCGCCCTCCTGCCTGCGGGACCTGTGGCGGCCCACCGGCTTCGCGAGGCGATCGAGCGGCGCGGCTCCGGCATGCGTGACTTCACCGCGGCCCTTGTCGCCCCCCGGCGGGGCGACATCGGGCTGATCGCCGAGGTCAAGAAGGCGTCGCCCAGCCTCGGCGTGATCTGTCCCGACTTCGACGCCGTCCGCATCGCCCGGCAGTACGAGGCCGCCGGTGCGAGCTGCCTGTCGGTGCTCACCGACGAGCGCTTCTTCCAGGGATCGCTCGAATACCTGAAGGCCATCCGGCAGGCGGTTTCCCTTCCCCTGCTCCGCAAGGACTTCCTCATCGACGAACGGCAGATCCTCGAGGCCATCGAATGGGGCGCCGATGCGATCCTGCTCATCGTGGCGATCCTGTCGGATGACCAGCTGGCGCACTTCCACAGCCTCGCCGACGCCGCCGGGCTTGCCGCGCTCGTGGAGGTCCATGACGAGGAGGAACTCGACCGGGCGCTCCGCTGCGGCGCCCGGCTGGTCGGGGTCAACAACCGGGACCTCAAGACCTTCCGGGTGGACCTCGGGACCACCGAGAGGCTGGCCCGTCGGCTGGCCGCCGCCTCCGACACAACGCCTCGGCTGCTGGTCGGTGAGAGCGGCATCCATCGGCGCGACGACGTCGCCCGCCTCAAGGCCGCCGGTTGCCGGGCGATCCTCGTCGGGGAATCCCTCATGAAAAGCGGGAACATCCCCGGCAAGGTGGCCGAGTTGACGGGCACCTGAGGCACTTCCTGCCCCGTCCAAGTCGTCGTCCGGCCCCCGGCGAAATCCTGCTCCGGCACATCACTCCCGGCCGGGAACGGTCCGGTTCACCCGGACCAGGGGCGCCGTCCCGGGTGGCTTGGCATGGGTTGTCTCCCCCTCAGCCCAGGAAGCGTCGGATCCCCGCTTCGAACGGGACCGAATCGATGCCCAGATCCCGCTGCGCCGGAGCCGGATCGCCGAGGTTGTCCTCGTCGAGCATCAGGAGCTGGTCGCGGCTCAATGGTGCGGCACGCCCCAGCAGCGACGGATAGATCGCCTCCAGCAGACGGGCCTGCACCTGGGCGACCGCCCTCGGCAACGGGATCCGGAGGCGCCGCCGGCCCGTGACCCGCAGGATCGTGGCGAGGATTTCCGCCAACGTCAGGCGGTCGGGACCGCAGAGGTCGTAGGTCTTTCCGATGGCCATGCCCGTGTCCAAGGCACACGCGAAGGCCCGGGCGACCAACTCGACCGGCACCGGTTGCAACCGGGCGGTCCTGCGGCCGATGAGCGGAAGCACCGGAGACCATCGGCTCATCCGCTCGAAGAGGTTCACGAATCCGTCCCCCGGGCCATAGATCACCGAGGGCCGGAAGATGGTCCATCGAAGGCCCGAACCGCGGACCGCCTCCTCGGCCGCCCACTTGGTGCGGTGGTATCGGGAAACCGCTCCCGGGCGGGTGCCCAAGGCGCTCATGTGGATCCATCGGCCCACCCCGGCCGACTGGCAGGCCTCGAGGACCCGCAGGGTCCCCTCGTGATGGACGCGCTCGAAGGTCTGGTCGCCCACCTCGCCGATGATGCCGACCAGGTGGATCACCGCCTCGCAGCCTCGGGCGGCCTCCCGCAGCGCCTCGGGCGCCAGGATCGAACCCGGCACCCAGGCCACGGGGCCGCCGGCTTCGTGCGGTGGCCGTCGCACCAGGGCCCGGACTGAATGCCCCGCCCGGACGACCTCACTCGTGACGGCCCTGCCCACGAACCCGCTGGCCCCGGTGATCAAGACGTTCATGACGGATACCCTCGACCCCTTCACCCCGGACGTCCACTCGGGGGGCCGTGCGGGCATGACGATGCCGGATGCGCCTACCGGACCCCGGGCCTCCGGCGATGGGCCTCGAACAGGCCGTCCCAGAGCCCCGGGAATGGCAGCCGCCACAGCGTCGCCCAGAGGATGCCCCGGACCTCCGATCGGCTGACCTTGATCCGCCGCGCCGGATCCAGGATCCCGGGCTCCCGCAACCGATCCAGCGTCCGCAGCCCGATCAGGATCGGCCAGGCGCAGGCCAACCGCACCCGCAGCTGGCCCGCGGGGATGCGGCGCACGTAGTCCCATCCGGCCTCGAGGTGCGACTCGGCCCGGCGGCGCCAGGCGTCGTGGATGGGTCGCAGGCGGGGCTCCACCGACGGATCGCGCAGGTCCGCAGGTTCCAGCCCCGCGCGGGCCAGCTCATCCTGCGGCAGGTAGCACCTTCCGGCCTCGAGATCCCTGGGCAGGTCCCTCAGGATGTTGATGAGCTGCAGGCCCTTGCCGAAGCGGATGCCGTCCGCGAGCCAGTCGTCCTCATCGATGCGGGCTGTCGGGAACAACCGGGCCCGGCAGACGCGCGTCCAGAACGCGCCCACGCACCCGGCCACCCGGTAGGTGTAGTCGTCGAGCGCCGCCGCATCGGGCAAGGCCACCACGCCCTGCCCCGGCCGGGTTCCGCCGAAGCGGTCAAGGTCGAGGATCTGGCCGCCGGTGATGGTCTCCAGCACGGAGCGGATGCAGGCCTTCTCGAAGGCCTGGGTCCGGTCGAGGGCCTCCAGCGCCTCGGTCAGGCGATTCATCAGGCGACGCTCGCCTGCGGTGATCTCGGGCGCCTCTCCCTGAAAGGGCTCGAGCCTGGGCAGAAGGGCGGTCTCATCGAGGATCCTGGCCCGGAGGGACTCCAGTGTCCGACGCCTCAGGTCGACCGGCAGCGACGCGGCATCGGCCACGGTGTCCGTCGCGCGGGCCAGCAGATAGGCCAGTCCGATGGGGCGCCGCACCGAACGGGGCAGCACCCGGAGCGTGAGGTGGAAGGAGCGGGACACCTCCTTCAGGAGGGCCGCCCAGGGCCTCGGGGATCCGCCATCGCTCGCCATCGTCCGTCAAGGCAACCAGAGCCGCGGTCCGTTGGCCAGCCGCGTGCCTGCCCCGTCGGCCACTGGTCAAACACTCCCGGCACGGGATCAGGAGTCCGGCCCGATGCCGGGTGGGGTGAGCGATCAGGGTGGGTGGGATCTGCGGCTGCGGGCTTGAAAAAAGCCCGCCCGTGATCCCAGCGTGCTGTCCATGGCCGACGACGATCCCCTTCCCGGACCGGACCCCGAGGCGAGCGAGGAGGCGATCAGCCAGGCGTTGCGACGATCCCTGGTTGTCCTGGTGGGACTATGCGCCGTGGCGGCGACCGCCGTGTGGTGGCTTCAACGGCGTCCCGAGCCCCGTGCCACCGCCGTGGAACCCATCGCCAGCCCCAGGCAACCGGGCGACCGGCAGGGGCTTCGCCCACCGAAGGTGGCCTTCACGGACGTGACCCGCGAGGCCGGGATCCGCTTCGTCCATGTCAACGGAGCCCGTGGCGACAAGCTCCTGCCAGAGACCCTCGGCGGTGGCGTGGCCTGCTTCGACATGGACGGGGACGGCGACGCGGACCTGCTCTTCGTCAACGGCACCGAATGGCCCGACGCCCCACCCACCGGCCGCCCACCGGCGACCGCCGCGCTTTACCGGAATGACACGGCACCCGGAGGCCCGATCCGGTTCACCGACGTGACGGCCGGATCCGGCCTTGATGCGCCATTCCATGGGATGGGAGCGGCCTGCGGTGACATGGACGGGGATGGACGGACCGACCTGCTGCTGACCGGGGTGGGGGGCTTGAGGCTCTTCCGGAACCTGGGCGACGGGCGCTTCCAGGACCTCACCACGCAGGTCGGACTCCCGGCTTCGTCATCCGGTTGGTCCACCGCCGCCGCCTGGCTGGACGTCGACCGGGACGGGGATCTCGACCTCTTCGTCGGCCACTACGTGGAGTGGTCGCCATCGATGGATCGTGAGGTGAACAACCAACTGGTCGGGGTGGGCAGGGCCTACGGCCGGCCTTGGCTTTTTCCGGGAACCTTTCCCGCCCTCCACCGCAACGATGGTCCGCCGAGCCCCGGGGCACCCCCGCGCTTCACCGAGGTCTCCGCCCGCAGCGGCCTGCGCGTGCGCAATCCGGCCACCGGCCTCCCGATGGCCAAGACCCTGGCCGTCGCCCCCATCGACCTGAACGACGACGGGTGGATGGATCTGGTGGTGGCCAACGACACCGTGCAGAACTTCGTCTTCACCAACCGGCACGACGGGACCTTCCAGGAGGTCGGCGCCCAGAGCGGCATGGCCTTCGACGCCTACGGACAGACCCGGGGAGCCATGGGCATCGACGCGGCCCGCTTCCGGTCCGACCGGGCCCTGGGCGTCGCGATCGGCAACTTCGCCAACGAGATGAACGCGCTCTATGTGGCGCAGCCGGCCAAGGACGCCCTGGTGTTCGCCGACGAGGCCATCACCGAGGGCATCGGTCCGGCCAGCCGCCTGCTCCTCAAGTTCGGCCTGTTCTTCTTCGACTACGACCTCGACGGGCGTCTCGACGTGCTGACCACCAATGGCCACATCGAGGAAGAGATCGAGAAGGTCCAGCCCAACGTCCGGTACCGTCAACCGGCCCAACTCTTCTGGAATGGCGGGGGCGACCAGACCTTCATCGGGGTCACCCCGGACGAGAGCGGCGCCGATCTCTTCCGGGCGATCGTCGGCCGCGGCTCCGCCTACGCCGACTTCGATCTCGACGGGGATCCCGACGTGGTCATGACCCAGATCGCCGGACCACCGCTCCTGCTGCGCAACGACCAATCCCTCGGACACCACTGGATCCGCCTGCGTCTGGTCGGGCGCGCCGGCAATCCGGAGGCCATCGGGGCCTGGGTCCACCTGCGCACCGAGGATGGCCGTCGGATCTCCCGACAGGTGATGCCCACCAAGAGCTACCTCTCCCAGAGCGAACTTCCCCTCCACCTTGGCGTCGGACGCGGCCGGGTCACCGAGGCGAGGGTTCGATGGGCGGACGGACGGGAATCCACCTTCGAACCAAGACTGGACCAGACCACCACCGTCCGCGAATAAGCCTGATCCAGGCGTCGGCCGGGGGGGATCGCCGAGGCGCCCCTCTCCGGCCTCCGGGCTGCCATCACCCGCGCTGGAGGCTCAACCGGTGGATCCAACCCGTCAGAAACTGAAACGGCGCGCCCCATTTCGGAGGCGCGCCGTTCCTGTCCACCGGATCCCCGCGGATCTCAGGCGGACTTGGCCGTGTCCGACGGGGTCTTCTTGCCGGCTGGTTCATCGGCCGACTTGTTGCGGTAGTGCGAGGAGTAGTACCGGTTCTGGTAGTAGTGGTAGCTGTAGTAGTAGGAATCCTTGCCCTCGAAATCGATGTCGTTGAGCACCAGACCCACCAGGTGAATGCCCGCGTCCTGGATGCGCTGCACCGAACGCTGCGCATGTTCGCGGCGGATCTTGTTGAACTTCGTCACGAAGACCATGGCGTCGGCCATCGCCCCGACGATGAGCGGATCGGAGACGGCGGAGACCGGCGGGCAGTCGAGGACCACCCGATCGTACCGACGGGCCGCCTCCTCGAGGAAGCGCACCATCCGGTTGGAGCCGACGAGCTCGGAGGGGTTGGGCGGCACCGCACCGCAGCAGATCACATCGAGGTTCGGCACCTCGGTGGTGTGGATGAACTCGCTCAGATTGTCGGTGCGGCCGGCGAGATAGGCCGAGAGTCCGACAGGACTCTGCAACTGGAAGGCCTTGTGGACCGACGGCCGCCGGAGATCCGCATCGACCAGCAGTGTCTTGAGGCCGGTCTGGGAGGTGACGATGGCGAAATTGGATGCCACCAGGGATTTGCCCTCCGACGGGATGGTGCTCGTGAAGGCCAACACGCGGAGCTTGTCGGCATTCTTGGCCAAGGAGATCGCCGCCCGGAGCGTCCGGAACCCCTCGGCGGGACTGGAGGTCGGGTGGAGATGCGACTGGAGGTCGCGCTCGACGATGCTGGCCGACTTGATGTTCGGGATGTACCCGAGGAAGGGCAGCCGCAGGAAGTTCTCGACGTCCTCCTGGCTCTTGACCGAGTCGTCGAGGAAGTTGAAGAACAGCGCCAGGCCCAGCGCCACCGCGAGACCACCGACGACGCTGCCGACGAAGATGAGCGGCTTGTTGGGGCTCACGGGCTTGAGGGGGGCAAAGGCCGGATCCTGCACCTTCATGTTCTGGAGGAGGTCCTTGGTGCCGATGTCGAAGTCCTTCGCCTTGGTCAGGATGGTCTGGTAGAAGCCCTCCACCCGCTTGAGCTTCTGCTCCATGATGTCGTACTGGATCTTGGCCTCGTCGAGGGCGAAGACCCGCTCCACCGATTCCTTGTACTTCCGCAGGGCCTCGGCCTCACGGCTGGACTCGAGTTCCCCGAGCTGGAAGATCGCCTGGATGGCGCGCTCGGACTCGTCGCGCAGCCTCTGCGAATCGGCCTGCAACTGGGTGTAGACCTGGATCACCTTGGGGTGCTTCTCCCGGTACTTGGTCCGCAGGCCGGCCAGCTTGGAACTGTTCTCGTTGACCTGCTTGCGCAGGAAGGCCACCTGCTCATCCTTGGCCAGCGGGCCGAAGTCGGTGATCTCCTTCCCGGCCGCCACCCATTCGCGGGCCTGCTGGGCCGTCTGCTTGGCGATGTCGGCGGTGGAGCGGAGCGTCTCGTAGGCGGTCTTGAGGTCACGCATCGTGGCCGCGTCGATGTTCTGCTCATCCTTGAGCGAGACCATCCCCTTCTCCTTCCGGTACTTCTGAAGGTCCTTCTGGAGGTCGGCCAACTCCACCTCCTTGCCCTTGGCTTCCTGCTCCAGGATCTGGAAGCCCTGCAGGGCCTTCTGCTTCTTGTCGTCCAGGTTCCGCTGGAGGAAGACCTTGAGGATCATGTCGGCGATCCGTTGCGCCTGCTCCCCCTTGGGATGGGTCACCTGCACCTCGACCAGGCGGCTCAGGCGGATGGGCACGATCTTGATGTCCTTGGTCACGGCGGTGACCTTGTCGATGGCCTTCGAGTAGCGCTCGTCCTCGGACTCGAGCTTGAGCTTGTCCATGACCTCGAGGATCAGGCTGCGGCTCTCGAGATTGCGGTACTGGGTGGTGAGGTAGTTCTGGTCCTGGTTGCCAAGAGAGAGGCTGTTGAGGTTCAGCACGCCCTGGTTTTCGGGATCGATCTGAAGCCGGGCGACGGCCCGGAACATGGGCGTGGCCTGGAAGGCGTAGAGCACCCCGAGGATGATGCACACCGACCAGGTCGCCACGATGAGCCAGCGGCGCTCGAGGATGACATGCCAGTATTGCCGGAGGTTGATCGAAGGATCACCACCGCCGAGCGTGCCGCCCTGTTGGGATTGAAAGGAGTCTTCCATGATGGGGAGAGAGTCTGGGGAGGGCGCGCCGGATCAGAGGATGCTTTCCCGGACTTCCAGCGTGTCGTCGGGTTCGATCATCACCCGCTGACCCTGCTCATAGAGCTTGTCGAGATCCTTCTTGGAGTAGTTGGTCACTTGGCCCTTGCGGCGGAGGATGATCTTGTTCTTGTCGGCCCGCGGGCTGAAGCCGGAGCCCAGCGCGATGGCGTCCATGATGTCGATGGGGCGGTCGGCGGGGATCTCCTTGCGGCCCGGCATCACGAAACTCCCGGTGATGTTGATGTACTGCTTCACATACTCGGCGACCTCGACGGAGATGGCCGGCTTGATGATGTAGTCCTTGTCCAACATCGTGTAGAGCTGCTGGCGAACCTCGGCAACGGTGCGGTTGGTCACCACCACCGGGTCGAGCAGCCAGTAGGTGATCTTGCCATCCGAGGGCACCCGGATGTTCTGCTTCATGTCCAGCTCATCGGCCACGTTGATGACCAGGACATCCCCGGAGACCAACCGGCGGACGGAATCCTCGGCACGGCCCAAAAGGCCCACGAGGATGCCGCAGACCCAGAGGGAAACTTGCCACTTCAATCGACTCTTCATGTTCAGTAACCGATCTGTACGCTGAGCAGGACGCGGTGGGCATCGTAGCTCGGCAGGAAAACATCCTTCAACCCCGCATCCGCGAAGTCGATGGAGTAATTCTCGTAGGAGTAGTTCATGCCGAAGCGCAACCAGCGCCGGGGCATGTAGGTGAGGCCGCCCGTGAACGAGGTCATCGCGTCGTCGCGCCGATAGTCCAAGGTTCGGTAATTGAGCGCCCGGACACCGGTGCCTGGAATCGGATCGTAGGCGCCACCAAGGCCGAGCAATGAATCGAAGGCCCCGTTCTGGCGGGAGATGCCCCCGGTCACCAGCCAGGTGCCGGTGGTTCCCAGGAGTTGCTGGACGTTGAGCGACGCCGTGTCGTAGGTCACGCCCTGGCGGGCGATCTGGGCCGCGTTGTCCGTCCGGCGGGTGTAGCCGAGCGAGAACTTGGTGGTCTCCCGGAAGGCATAGCTCACCGAGACATTGGCCGCCGGGATGGAGAACGATGCCCCGGGGATGTCCGGGAAATCGCGGATTTCGTAGCCACCGCCGACCGTGCCCTCGATGCGTTCGGTGAACTGACCGCGCACGCCGACGAAACCGCCATACACATGGGAGGTCGGGATGAAGCCCAGCGCCGGGGTGCCCCGGATGAAGTCCGTCAGGCCGTAGCCCCCCTCGACAAAGACGAAGATCCGGTCGGTCGGCTTGTAGCTCGCCCCGAGGTTGCCCCGCCATCCATCGTTGCCGTAGAGGGCGACCTTCTCGTAGTTGATGTAGTTGTACGAGCCACTGAGGTAGACATCGGTCTTGTCGGTGCTGTCGTAGGTGACCCGGCCGGAGGTGGCGTGCGTCCAGCGGTCGACCAGCGTCTGGCCGAGGTTCACCCAGCCCCCCATGAACGAGGACATGAACTCCGTGCGGTGGGTTCCCTCCATCCTCAGGCGGCTGAGATTGTCGTACTTGCCCGAAAGCTCGACGCGGTGCATGGGCACCGGCGACACGGAGTTGGCCGGGTCGGCCCCGGTCTGGAACTTGACGCCGGGCGACACGGTGCCGATGAGGTCGCCCACCTTCTGGTTGAGGGTGAAGCGGTTGGTCGTGAACCCGGCCAGGATGGAGGTGGCCGTCGGCGGAGCCCCGGGCGGAAGCGCCACCGCCGGGGGCGGATACACCGACGCGGGGAAAACCGGTGACGCGGCGATGCGTTGGCTGAACAAGGGGTCGCTGTAGACCTGCCGCTGCAGCAAGCCTGTGTAGGCCGTCGGCGGCACGCCGAAGCCGGGACGGTATTGGTAGCCCCCGTTCACCTCGTTGATGGTGTAGGCGGGGTTCCCGGACTCGATGTAGTCGACCGAACCAGCCTCACCCGCCGAGAACACGTTGTTGTTGTACATCAGGTTGATGTCCAACTGCGGCTGGATGCGCACCCCGCGGACCTCGTAGGACATCCAGCGGTCGATCTGGTAGGCCTCGATGCCCGAGCCCTCCTCGGCGGCCGATCCCGGCATCGCCACCAGCGACGCCAAGGCCGCGGCTCCCCATGGCATGGAGCGGATGGATGTGGCTCGTGATCGCATGTGACAACAGGTGCTCTGGCCCGGGGTGGACGTGACCGCAGGACGGGCAGTTCAGGCAAGGGTGTTGCCGCACGCCCGCCGCGAAGGTTTCACGACGCCCGGATCGCTTGGATGCTGCTCGAAACGGCTCCGGTGTGTAAAACGATTATTCGGGATCTCCGCGGCCCAACCGTCTGGTTTCCGGCCTCTCCCGATGACCGCGCCCGATGGCCTCGCCGCACCGACCCCTGGATCTCACCGGTCGGGATTCCGATCCAAGTGATCCCCCGGCGGCAATTCATCAAATCCCTCGAAGTCACCCGGACGCAACTCACGGCTGATCCGGTGCTCCTCACCCAGCCACCCGCCGAGGTCCAGCAGGCGGCATCGGTCGGAGCAGAAGGGGCCGGTCGGCCGAGTGAGCCATGGCCCCCGTCGACGACAGTGCGGGCAGGAGACCTCTGGGAGAGGCGGGGTGGGGTTCATCGGTTCAGCCAGCGCAGGAGGATGCTCAGCACGACGCTCAGCACCAGGCAGGTCATGATCGGGAAGTGGAACGAGAACCCCGGACGGTCGATCACGAGGTCGCCCGGCAGGCCTCCGCGCGACGGCTGCCACCACCGGAGCACCGCACCGAGGAGGATCAAGACCGCACCGACGATCATCAATTGCTTCCCCAGCACCGGTCCCATGCGGGGAACCATGCCCGAGCCGAGCCCATTCGTCCAATCACCGGCCACCCAGCGCTGCCCGCCGCCATGGGCCGGACCGACCGCAGGCCGGCACGATCCATGAGAATGACTCCGCCGTGCGTCCATTTTTGAAAAACCGTGCCGCCCGGCCCCGCACTTGCTAGCCTTTTGGACTCAAGACGCTATGAGCTACGACACCGATTTGCTGCGCGGGATCCTCAAGGCCGCCGTTGAAGGCGGAGCCTCCGACATCCACATCAAGGTGGGATCCCCCGTGGTGTTCCGGATCAGCCGCCAACTCATCACCATCGACGCCCCCACCCCCACCGTGGAGTGGATGGACAAGATCCTGACCGCGATGGTGCCCGCCCACGCCCGCCGCCGCATGGACGAGGAGCGCGAGGTGGATTTCAGCTACTACGAGCCCGGCGTCGGCCGCTTCCGCACCAACGTCTTCCAGCAGCGGGGCACCTTTGCCCTGGCCATGCGCTACGTGAAGACCCAGGTGCCCAGCTTCGAGGAACTGGGCCTGCTGCCCATCATCCGGACCATCGCCGCCTCCCCGCGCGGCATCGTGCTGGTGGCGGGCACCACCGGGTCGGGCAAGTCGACCACGCTCGCGGCGATGATCGAGCACATCAACGCCAACTTCAAAAAGCACATCGTCACCCTGGAAGACCCGATCGAATTCGTCTTCGAGGACAACCAGTCGGTGGTCGAGCAGCGTGAGATCGGCCTCGACACCAACAGCTTCCAGGCCGGCCTCAAGCACGTGCTCCGCCAGGACCCGGACATCATCATGGTCGGCGAGATGCGCGACGCGATCTCCTTCCAGGCCGCCATCAGCGCCGCCGACACCGGGCACCTCGTGCTCTCGACGCTGCACACCCAGAACGCCTCGCAGTCCATCGGGCGCATCCTCGACTTCTTCAAGCCCGACGAGCGCGAGCAAATCCGCCGGCAGCTGGCCGCCACCCTCCGGGCGGTGGTCTGTCAGCGCATGGTCGGCACGACGACCGGTGGCGTCACCCCGTCCCTGGAGATCCTCATCAACACCCCCACGGTGCGGAAGATGCTGGAGGAGAACCGCCTCGAGAAGGTCGGTGCCGCCATCGAGACCGGCCGCGAGGACGGCATGCAGAGCTTCAACCAGGCGCTCTACGACCTGGTGAAGGCCGGCAAGGTCAGCGAGAAGGAAGCCCTCGGCAAGGCCAGCAACCCGCAGGCCCTCGAGATGATGTTCAAGGGCATCTTCCTCGACGAAGGCCGGCGCATCCTCTCCTGAGCGGAGGGGTTGCCTCCCCGCGTCCCGAGGCGCGATCCCCAATCGCCCCACCCCCGCCACTCCGCCCGCCGATATTGCGGCGGACGACCCGGGGTGTAGCCTTTGGTCATGTTGCCCATCCTCGTCATCGGGCTGATCTTCCTGGCAGGCGGGATCTTCCTGGCTCACCGGATGTCCAAGCGGGACGACGGGCAGATGTTCGAGCCCCGGGATCGGGTGATCATCACCCTCGCGCTGGTCCTTCTCCTCGGCGCTGCGGCCAGGACCCTGGTGGGAGGCGGGGCTGCCGCCGGCGTCTTCATGCTGGTCATCGTCATCCCGGCAGGCGTGATCCTTTCCTACATCTGGCTGCCCACGGCCGTGGACGCGCTGTTGAGCGGGTTGACCGGGGCCATGACGGGCGGGAACGAGCCGGTGGAGCCCAAGCCCTTCTATTTCCGGGCGCTGGCCATGCGCCGGAAGGGCAAGTTCTCCGAGGCCCTGGTCGAGATCGACGCCGAGTTGGTGAAATTCCCGGGCAACCTCGAGGGGATGTGCCTGAAGGCGGAAATCCAAGCCGACGACCTCCAGAACCTGCCGGCCGCGGCCGGTGTGCTGCAGGAGGCCATCACCACCCCTGGCCGCCCTGCCGGCGAGCGGCTGAGCGCGCAGTTCCGCCTCGCCGAACTCCTGGTGCACCGAATGAACGATGTCCCGGCCGGCAAAGCCCTCCTGGAGACCATCCTCGAGGAGAACCCCGGGGCCGGTTCCCTGCCCCAGGAGGATTGGACGGCGCGGGCCCAGGAGTGGGTGACCCACCTCGAGCAGCACCCGACCGACTGGGAGGCCCGCGAAAAACTGGCAACCGTCTACGCCGACCACTTCCAGCGCATCCCCCTGGCCATCGACCAGATCCGCACTTTGATCGATCAACCCGGCCAACCGCCCAAGCGCGTGGCCGGTTGGCTGAACCGCATCGCCGACCTGGAGCTGCGGGCCGACTCGGGAGCCGAAGGGGTTGGCAAGGCCCGGGCTGCCCTCGAGGAAGTCCAGACCCGGTATCCTGACAGCCCGTGGGCCGAGCAGGCGGTCGAGCGGCTCGCCATCCTTGGCCGATCCGAGCGGGCCAAGACCCCCACCCCGACCCTCAAGATCGGCGTGTACGAGCAGAACATCGGCCTCAAGCGCGGCTCGGCGGACATCCCCAACCCGGATCCCGACGCGGGCACGGGCCGATGAGCACCTGCCCGGGCTGCCGCCCACCGCGGCACTCCGGGGCGGAACCGCAGCGGATAGCCCAAAACCGCTGCGCCGCTATTGCATCCAGCGAAGGCTCCCGTCACCCT
>JAJTFN010000070.1 GCA_021298285.1 Verrucomicrobium sp. | reverse complement strand
GACGGCGGTGGCATTCCGTGCACGCCGGAGGCGCTCGATGGTCCCGAACTCGGCACTGCGACCGAGCTTGATCTGCTGGAGCCGGAGGATGGCCCGTTGCAGCGCGACATGCAGGGATGCCCACGGCTGCGGCCGCTCCGAGGTGATCCATCGCCGGGCCTGCTCGCGCAGGTAGTCCGCGTCCTGGGCGGCGATGTCGGCGACCCGCGCGAGCACCCGGGGCAGGGCGGGGCTGTGGTGGGCGATCCAGTCGGGGATCAACTGGTGCCGGATGCGGTTGCGCGGGATGGACAGGTCGCGGTTCGAGGCGTCTTCGCGGTGCCGGATGCCGTGCGCGCAGGCGAACCGCTCGAGGTCGGCCCGGTCGAAGGCCAGGAGCGGGCGCAGCAACGTGACCCGCCGGTCCGCCGGCGAAGGGGAGCACTCGCGCATGCCGGCCAGGCCCTCCGATCCGGCCCCGCGCAGCAGTCGCATCAGGAGGAGTTCGGCCTGGTCTCCGGCATGGTGGGCGAGCACGACGTCCGAGGCCCCGAGCCTGAGCGCCGTCCGGGCCAGGAAGGCGTGACGCAGCCGGCGGGCCGCCATCTCGATCGACTCCCTCGACGCCTTTGCGGCCGCACGCACCGGAAGGGCTTCCATCACGCAGGGAATCCCCAGCAGGGTCGCCTGTGCATGGACCCAGTCGGCATCGGCATCCGCCTCGGCTCCGCGCAGCCCATGGTGTGCATGCGCCACCGTCAGGTCCCATGGGAACTTCCGCCGAAGCCGGTGCAGTGCCTGCAGCAACACCATGGAGTCGAGCCCGCCGGAGACCGCCACCACCAGATGCCGCGATCCCGACCCGAACCGCTCGGTCCAATGCCTCCGCAGTCGTTGCAGGAACCCGTCCATCGCCGGAAGGCTAACCGCCCCCACCCACGCCGCCGAGATCGAATGATCCGGGATCCAGCGGCACCCCTGCGGATCGGGCCCCACGCAGCGGGTCGGTTTGGCGCACGGCAACGCGGTCCGGAATCAGTTTGTCGGCGCCCGGAGACGGAAGAGGGCTGCCGGAGGGCCGGGGTCGGGGATGAAGCTGTTGGTGCCGCCACCGGGTTCGTAGGGCACCCATCCGCGGGAGTCGCCCGGGATCCAGCGCTCGAACTGTTGCCCCGGCTCCGGGATCCAGCGGATCCGGGTCTGGCCGTCGAGTCCGCGTTCGACCCACAGATTGGTCCCGGGCGGACGTCCCGTGGCCACGGGCTGCCCGATGCCGCCCACGACACACTGGATGGGCTGGACGGATTCCTTCGACCATTGGATCCACCCGTAGCGGATGCCGCTGCTGTCCGAATAGCGGATGCCCATGAATCCCGGGGTGACGAAGCTCCCGGATGTCTGGGGGGGCGATCCCCCAAATCGGTACATGGTGACACGGCCGTCCATCCAGCTCGAGGCCGGACCCACGATGGACGTCTTGTCCAGAGGCATACGGATGGGATCGATCGCAATCGACGTTCCTTCCACCGGCGTGAGGATGCGCTCAATCGCCCGGAACCCAAGGGACATGAAAGATTCCCACCAGGTTGTCTCCCGGACAACAAACTCGCCCAAGCCATCCTGGTTCACATCAATGAGAAACACGTCAGGTTTGGGATTTTTGTAGCCAAGCCCCATTCGACCATCGTCCCAACTGCGGTCTGGTTGCCCACCCGCGACCGGGGTTGAAGGGGTCCAGTCCGCAGTCCAGGCATCGATGGTACGGGTGATCTTGAGGCAAAAACGGTACACGAGTCTGGCGGTGCCGCTGAAATAGACAGGAACCCCGATTTCCGGCTCGCCGATCGTCTTGCGGGATCCGTCGACTGAGATGCGTTCCGCGTACAAGACCGGTGGAGAGTTCGTGAAGGGGGGGCGCGTGGGTGAATTCGATTCCCAGAAAAGCCCGGCTCCACGTTGGAACCGCTGTGCCACGAGAAGGTTGGTCCGGGTGACCGCCCACGATTCCAGCGAGCGTCCCGCCGCCAGTTCTCGGGCCCAAAATGGGTCGAGTTGCACATCCGGCGGTATCGGGTTGAATTGGACATCCGGCGGTATCTGGCCGGTTGGACACACCACCAGTCCCCGACTCCCCAGCGTCCGGTTGGTCCAGTGATGGATCGTCAACCCGTTGGTCAGGATCGTCGTGGTGCGTTCCACCGGCCCAGGCTCCCCGAGCCAGGGCAGGGCAGCATCGACGATATGGGTTGGTGGCTGGTCGACCCACAGATTGGCCCCGGGTGGATGCCCCGTGGCCATGGGCTGCCCGATGCCGCCCAAGACACCCTGGATGGGCTGGACGGATTCCTTCGACCATTGGATCCACCCGTTGCGGATGCCGCTGCTGTCCGAATAGCGGATGCCCATGAATCCCGGGGTGACGAAGCTCCCGGTTTCCAGGGTGGACTCTCCGGTGTAGTAGCTCCGTCTGTAATCTCTCTGGTACAGGGTAAGTTTGCCGTCCGTCCAACTCGATCCCGGGCCCACGATGGACGTCCTGTCCAGCGGCGTGTGGATGGGATTGATCGCAATGGACGTTCCTTCCACCGGCGTGATGGTGCGCTCAAACGTCTCGAAATAAGACGTTATGTAGACACTGGGCGCCGCGGTTTTCTCCCGGACAACAAATTCGGCCAACCCGTCGTTGTTCACGTCGATCAGCGACAATTTCAAACTGGGATTGGCCATGAAAAAACCGCCGTCGGCCCACTCAAGATCGGATGGTCCTCCAGCGACCGGGGTTGAGGGGGTCCAGACCGTGCTCCATGCCGTGAGGGTTCGGGTGAGCTTCAGACACAATCCGTAAGAAAAGTAGACTCCCACCTGCGGATGCCAGATCGAGTAATCGGTCCGGCGGACGTAGAAATAGGTGGGAACCCCGATCTCCTGCTTCCCGATGGTCGTGAGGGATCCATCGCCCGAGATGCGTTCGGCAAACAGAACCGTTTGGGGGGCCGTGAACGCTGAAGACCATGAGGCCCCACGCTGGAACCGCTGTGCCACGAAACGGTTGGTCGGGGTGACCGTCCAATCCTCAGGACGGCCTGAAGCCGGGATTTGGACCCCATCCGGCGGTGTCTGGACGGTGGGACACAGCACCAGGCCCCGACTCCCCAGCGTCCGGTTGGTCCAGTGATGGATCGTCAAGCCGTTGGTCAGGACCGTCGTGGTGCGTTCCACCGGCCCCGGCTCCCCGAGCAGGGACAGGGCAGCATCGACGATTTCTGGCGGTGGCTCGGACTGGGCGGCGGAGGCAAGGACAATGCCCACCACCGTCCACATCAGCAGGAGGAGGGTCCGAAGCACCGCACTCGAACCGGCAAGACGGCGAGAAGGGTTGCGGATCATTTGGTCGTGCTTTGGTTCCAAGGAATCCAGAGAGGCCACAGGACTCAAGGGGAATTCCGGAGGCAAGCCCGAGGCGGATCCAGATGCCGTACCGGCGCGGTCCCACTCCAGGCCCAAGGCGTCGCCCGTCGGCGTCGTCGGGATCGGCGCCGACGACTCAGGCAGGGTTGCCCCGGCAGGGACTCCCGCGATAACCTTGGGCATCGATGAAGCTCACCCGAACCGGCGCCCTGGTCGCCTGCACGCTGACGGCCCTGGCCCAGGAGCCGGCTCCCAAGGCGGCCGAGGCCGATCCCTCGATGATCCGCATCGAGTCCCGCGACGGGCTGGGTGAGGTGGAACTCAGCCCGGATGCGCGCACCGCCTCGGCCAAGAACGGCGTGGTGGTGCGCTGGAAGGGCAGCACGGTGAGCGCACAGACGGTGCGCCTGGACCAGGAGAAGGGCGAGGCTCTGGCCGAGGGTGACGTGGTCGTCGAGTACGCCAGCGACTCCGGCGAGCGCATCCGATGGAAGGGGCAGCAGGTCCGCTTTGATTTCCTGCAGAAGAAGGTGGATGCCGGGCAGTTCCGGTTCGGTGCCGGCCCGTTGTTCCTCAAGGGCGACCGGGTGTCCGTGACCCAAGGTGGCACCAACCAGGTGGTCCTCGGCGGCGAGGTGACCACCGACGATGTCGCCGAGCCGGGTTACCGGATCCGGGCCCGGTCGCTGAGCATCGATGGCCAACGCACCATCTCCGCGGAGGATGCGCTGCTCTACGTCGGCAAGGTGCCCGTCATGTATTTCCCGTGGTACGTCCGCAAGGCGGACCGGCACCCGAACTTCTTCACGGTGACCCCCGGCTACCGCAGCCTCTACGGCCCCTACGTGCTGGGCAGCTACCACTGGATGAGCCGCACCAACCTCGAGGCGGCGGTCGACCTCGACTACCGCCAGCGACGCGGCATCGGCGGCGGACCCCGCCTGTCCTACGACCTGGGTGACCTCGGCAAGGGCAGGGGAGGCTTCTATTACCTCCGGGACCAGGCCCCGGAGCTCAGCGCCTTCAACGGCCCCATCGACCCGGACCGCTACCGCTTCGACCTGCGGCACTCGATCACCAACGACTCCGGGTTCGAGTTCAAGGGCATCCTGCGCGGCCAGAGCGACCCGATGGTGCTGCGCGACTACTTCGAGCACGAATTCCGGACCGATCCCCAGCCGAAGAGTTTCCTCGAACTCTCGAGACTGGACACCAACTGGAGTCTCGATTTCCTGGCCCACGCCCAGGTCAACGAGTTCTTCCGGACCGTCGAGCGCCTGCCCGATGTGCGCCTCCGGGGCCTCCGGCAGCAGATCGGCGTCACGCCGGTCTATTACGAGAGCGACAGCTCGCTGGCCTATCTGCGCTACCGGGATGCCCTGGCCGGCGGCACCAACTACGCGGCCTTCCGGGGCGACAGCTACCATCAGTTGGTGGCTCCGCACACCTTCGGCGGCTGGCTCAATGTCTCACCCCGGCTGGGGGCCCGCGCGACCTACTACGGCGATCCCGAGGGACTCAACGCGATCCCCGACGACAGGCATCGATGGGTCGCCAACACCGGCGTGGACATGGGCTTCAAGGCCTCGAGGCTCTGGCCGCAGTTCTCCAGCACGGCCCTCGACATGAATGGGGCGCGACACATCGCCGAGCCCCAGTTCAGCTACGTCTTCGTTCCCGAGCCGAGCCGGACGCCCATGGAATTGCCGCAGTTCGACCGGGAACTCATCACGCCGAAGCTGCTGCCCATCCATTTCCCCGACTACACCCAGATCGATTCGGTCGACAGCCAGAACACGGTGCGCCTGGGGCTGCGCAACAAGGTCCAGACCAAGCGGGAAGGGCAGGTGGAGAACGTCCTGAACTGGTCGCTGCTGACCGACTGGCGCCTCCAGCAACGCAGCGACCAGACGCGGTTCTCGGATGTCTACTCCGAGATCGACTTCACGCCGCGCTCCTGGTTGACGCTCACCTCGGAAACCCGTTTCGACACGCTGACCCATGAGTTCCGGGAATCCAACCATCGGGCCACGTGGACGGCCAACGAGTGGTTCGACTGGAGCATCGGCCACCGGTACCTGCGGGATGACTGGACCCTCTATGGCGCCGGCAACAACCTCATCTTCAGCCGATTTCACGCCAAGCTGAACGAGAACTGGGCCTTCCGGGGTATCCACCAGTTCGAGGCCCGCGACGGCACGCTCGAGGAGCAGCAATACCAGGTGTACCGGGACCTCCGAAGCTGGACCGTCGGGCTGGGAGTCAGGCTCCGCGACAATCGCATCGGACCACAGGACTGGACGATTGCGCTGACGTTCTCGCTCAAGGCGTTCCCACGCTTCCGACTGGGCGAGGATCGGGCCAACCCTTCGATGCTGTTGGGCATGTGACCCGGCACAGGACGCCTCGACAGGTGGGCTCAGGCCACGAACCCCATCTTCGTTTGGAACGCGTCTCAAGTGAATATAACACACATTGTGCACCAAAGAAGGCCGGTGGCGAAAACTGCTGACTTCCGCCGGCGGAGCCCATCGAACCGGGATGATTTCCGACGCCCGCCGCAGACCGCAACCGACGGGATCGCCGAAGCTGGGACTGGTTCCGACCGCTTGTGGAATCCCCGGGATGGGCAAGGCGCCCGAGAGCCCGGGCGACGACTTCCCAGAACCTCAGAACTTCTCGAGCTCGGCCTGGGTCCAGGAGTCCTCGCGCTTGGCTTCCTCGGCGCGGATGGCCTTGACCACGTCGGCCGACACCGGAGTCGCCGCATGGCCCCATTCCCGGCGGATGTAGGTCAGCGAGTCGGCGATCTGGGTGTCGTCGAGGGCCTCGGCCAAGGCCGGCATGTTGAGCTCATAGCGGACGCCCTTCACGGTGATGGCGTCCCGCAGTCCGTGCAGGACGAGGCGGACCAGGCGTTTCTCGGAACCCAGCACCCACTCGGAATCCACCAAGGGCGGCGCGAGTCCTTCCTGGCCGTTCCCGTGAGGCTGGTGACAGGCGCCGCAGATCGTGGTGTAGATCTCGCGACCCCGGTCGAAGCTGGCCTTGGCGGCAGGCGGCAGCGCCTGGACCTGGGCCGCGGCCACGGTGTCGGCGCTGGCGGCCTTGCCGGGCCAATAATAGAGCGCCTCGATCCGTCGGACCCGCTCGACGATGCCCGACTGGGACGATTGGCGCATCTTGGCCAATCCCGCCGGCTCGGATGCGAGGGCCAACTGCTGGACCTTCGGAGCCGGTGCCCCCTTGGAGGCCACCGGGATCAATCCGGTGACCCCGTCAAGGATCGCCGCCGCCGGCCATTCGGTCTCCTTCAGGCGCGCGGCCAGGTCGAGAGCCCCGGCGATGTCGGCTGGATTCCGGGACACGCCGACGCATCGGGCCAGCTTGGCGACCAGAGGGGCGTGGTCCTGCTTGTCCGGACCACAGAGGGCATCGGTGAGCAGCGACGTCAGGAAGGCCAATTCCCGGCCCTTGAGTCCGCTGATCGCCGCGTCCTGCCGCAGCGGTGTCGAGGGGCCGGTCATCAGCAGGAACCGCATGGCCGCGTCGGCGGCCGGGGTGCCCACATTGCCCAACGCGCAGAGCAGGGCGATTTGCTCGGCCGGCCGCACGGACGGGGCCCGCTGGATCATGCGCTCGATCGCCGCCTCCCGGATGGGGCCGGCAGGCAGGCCCTCGGCAATGCGGAACGCGGCCGATCGGACCCGGGAGTCGGGATCATCGAGGGCCGCCAGCAGGCTCTCCAGGCCCACCTTCCCCTGCCCCTCCAGCGTCCAAAGCGCGTGGAGGCGGGCCAGCGCCGGCGTTGTCTCACGTTGCAGGACCAATTGCTGCAACGCCTCGGCCGCCTCGGCCGAGGGAGCCTCCACCAGCAGGCGTTGGGCGGTGTCGCGCCAGAACCCGTTGGGGCTCGACAGGCGCGCCACGAGGTCGCGGGTCGAAGGTTTTTCCGAAAGCCGGGCCCGCCGGTCGGCCAGCTTCCCGGAATGAACGATGCGGTAGATGCGGCCGAGGTCCGTCGGCGCCTGCAGGTTGCGTGATTCGATCTGCTTGCGCAGGTAGCTGGTGAGATAGATCCGGTGCTGGATGAGTCCGCGCGCCATGTCCACCACGTAGAGCGCCCCATCCGGCCCGTTCTGGAGGTTCACCGGCCGGAACCGCTCATCGGTGGAGGTCAGGAATTCGTCCGACGCGTAGGCGTTGGAGGCGGTGATGACCCCGTCCTCCTCGGTGAGCCGGTTGCGCCGGATGAGGTTGGCGCTCGGTTCGCACACGAAGACGTCACCGCGAAACTCCTCCGGGAACTGGTCGCCCCGGTACACCAGCGGGCCGCAGGCGGCGGTGAAGCTGGCGAGCTTCCCCTCGGCCGTCAGCGTGTTGGGCTGGTAGCCCCGGTTCACCCCGGGGTTCACCCGGGAGGGCCACACCTGCTGGGACTTGGCCCATTGCGCGTTGACGCCGACCGGGGACTTCAGGTTCGGATTGCGGAGCAGGTAATGCGCGGGCACGAGGTCACCGCGGATCTGGTCGGAGTTCGAATTGTAGACCAGGCGCCCGACGTCGTCGTGGGTGATGCCCCACTGGCCCCGGGTCACGGTATCCTCGCGGATCCACGACGGCGGCGACCCCGCGGCGTTGCGGAACCGCACGGTGTGGTTGGCGGAGTAGATCCAGTTGTCGAGATTGCGGAGCAACCCGTTGCTGGCGTGCTCGGGGTTGGACTTGGGGCCGAGGGCGGGATCGTTCTGGGTCGCGTAGTCGGTGGCGACCAGCAGCTTCTGGTCGGCCCTGCCGTCACCGTCGGTGTCCTTCATCCACCAGAGTTTCGGAGGCTCGGCGACGAGGGCGCCCCCGTGGGTCAGGTGCAGCGCCCGGGGCATCACCAGCCGGTCGGCGAACACCGTGCGGGTGTCCATCCGGCCGTCGGCATCGGTGTCGGTGAGCACGGCAATCGTGCCCGTGGGCTCGCCCTCGCCCTTGGCCTCCACGTTGGGCATGTAGCCGGACATCTCCACGACCCAGATCCGGCCCTGGGGATCGAATTGGATGGCGACCGGCGAGTGGACCAGCGGCTCGGCGGCCACCAGTTCGGCGGTGAAGCCGGGCGGCAGGCGGAACGAGCGGATCTGCTCGGCGGGCGCCAGCAACGGCGCCGGTGGGATGCGATCGGCGGGGACCAACTCGCGCTGGGTTTCGCCCGGCTTGTCGCCGTTCTGGGCGACCGCGGTCAGGATTCCGAGGCAGAGCCCGGTCAGTGCATGGCGCATCATCGTCGGTAGGTGCCGTCAAACTACCCCGGCAACGACGATTGCCAAGTGGCATCCGCGCACGGCACCCACCTGGCAACCGTCGCGCGCGCCCGGGCCTCCACGGCCTCGGGGAGCTTGCCATGGATGGGCTTCCGGTGGCTCCCTGTGCCCATGGATTCCTGGTGCGATGTCGCCGATGCCCCCAGCCTGTCCCCGGGCCATTGCCGGACCGTGGAGGCGCGGGGACGCCGGATCACCCTGGTGTGCCTGGAGGATGGATTCCACGCGGTGGAGGACACGTGTCCGCACCGCGGTGCCTCGATGGGGTCCGGCTTCCTCGATGGGTGCACGCTCCATTGCCCGCTGCATGGATGGGCCTTCGACGTCCGGACGGGCGCGGGCCTGACCCGGCCGGACAAGCCGCTGCGTTCGTTTCCGACCCGGGTGCTCGACGGCCGGGTCTGGATCGAGGTGGGGACCGGGACGCCGGAGGGGGCGGCCCCATGAGCCCGGTCGGGCCCGCCGCCGCGACCCCGCTGCGGGTCCTGTCGATCGGCACCCAGTTCGCGGGCCTGGGAGGCGTCGAGTCGGTGCTGCGGCACCATCATGAGACCGATGCCGCCGAGGGCATCGACTCCCGGTTCCTGGTCTTCTGGGAGGATCCCGTTCCCGGATGGCCCCGCGCCCATTTCCTCGGGTTCCGGGATGCCTTGTCGATCCGGGCGGCCCGCGGCCGGGTGGCCGAGGCCTTTCCGGGATGGCAGCCCGATGTGGTGATCTACCACACGGTCTGGGGCTGGGCCTATTTTGACGACCTGCTCCCGGCGGCGGCCCGCCGGATCCTGTACCTGCACAGCGACACGCCCGGCCTCGACGGGCAGTTGCAGACCCGAGCGCACTGGGCCGACGGCTTCGCCTGCGTGAACGACCGCATCGCCGAGCGGGTCCTCGCGGCCCGGCCCGACCTCCCGGCCGAGCGGTTGCTCCGGGTGCACTATCCCATCGACCCGCCCGCGGGCCTTCCCTCCCCTGCCCGCCCCTGGGGTGCTCCGTTCCGCCTGGGGTTCTGCGGCCGACTCGCCCACGAGCAGAAGCGGGTCGACCGCATTCCCGACCTGGTGGCCCGACTGGAGGCGGCCCGGATCGACTACCGGCTCGAGTTCCTCGGGGATGGCCCCGAACGGCCGTGGCTCGAATCGCGCCTGCCGGATCGCTCCCGCGTCCTCTTCCATGGCCGACGGTCGGGGACCGAATACTGGAATCTCCTGTCGAGCTGGGACGCGTTGCTCTTCGTGAGCGACTACGAGGGCACGCCCATCGCGCTGCTCGAGGCCATGGCGGCCGGGGTCGTCCCGATCCATCCGGCCATCGGCAGCGGCGGCGACCGGTATGCCGCCGAGGTGCGGCCCGAACTGGCCTATCCCGCCGGCGATCTCGAGGCGCTTGCGGCCCTCGTCGGCCGGATGGTCCAGTGGACCGCCGATCAGGTCGCCGAATGCCGCCGTCGGTCCATCGAACGGGTCGCCGGTCACGCGGCCTCCGCCTACCGGGCCAGCGTCGCGCAATTCGCCCGGCAGATCGCCGCCCTGCCTCCCCTTCCCCGCCGACCGTTGCCGCGAAGGCCCCCTGGCACCGATTGGCTGTCGTTCGCCGCCACCCGTCGGCTGATGGATCTGCGCCGCCGGTGGTCGGGCCGGACTGCCAGCGATTCCGGCCAAGGGACCTGAGGCCCCGCCGGGTTCAGGCGCCGGCCGGCCTGCGGTAATGGGCGTGGAGGCTGGTGCCCCACGGCAGGTAGTGCCGGCAGAGGGCAGCCCGATAGAGGAAGGTGATTCCCTCGGTCCACAGGCGGCTCGGCTTGGATGGGCGCCGCCCCAGCAGGTGTTCCAGGTCGCCCTGCGTCTGGAGGCTCAGGCGGACCTGCACGCCGCGCAGCGGGTCGGCGCCGAACCACACCGGTTCCAGGCCATGCCGGGTCCCGAGGCGCTCGAGGTCGGCCCGGCGCCAGTGGGTGATGTGGTGGGGCGGCCACTGGCAGGGCTCGAGCGTCCACCAGCGGTAGATGCCCCGCCCATGGGGCACGGAGAGCACGAGGTGCCCGCCCGGGGCCACGAGGTTGGCCGCATCCCGGAAGAAGGCCACCGGGTCGGGCACGTGCTCCATCACCTCGAAGGCGGTCACCAGCGAGAACTTCCGGTCCGCGTGGGTCCGGGCGTATTCCTCGGCCGTCGAGGCGTGGACGTCGTGTCCCTTGGCCCGGGCCGCGGCCACGGCCTTGGGGGTGAGATCCAGGCCGTGCGTCTCGAGGCCGCGCGACCGGGCCAGATCGAGGAATCCGCCATCGCCGCAGCCCAGGTCCAGGCAGTCACGGCTGCCGGCCCGGGAGGCCAGGCCGATCGCGTGGAGGAACGACGGGCTGTCCGGCGGGTAGTAGCGGGCGACCTGGGACTGGAGGTCGGCATAGAAAGCCCCGTTGCCCGGCAGCACCGGGTCGAAGAACTCGAACCCGCAGGCCGCGCACCGGTGCTCGGTCACCCGCTCCGCGCCCCGGAAAGAGGCCAGGGCCTCAGGCCCCAGCGTCACGCCGAAATAGTTCCACAGGCGCCCGATGTCGGCAGGGGTCAGCGAGTCGGCCACGGTGGTCTCCCCGTGGTGGCACAACAGGCAACGGACGTTCTGGGCCATGGGTACGGTCGGCGGCGGGAGGTCGGGGCGGAGGCTCGGAGCCAAGAGTCAGGGTCAGCGGCGATCCTCGCGGAAGCGGAACGGCCGGCCCCCGGTGAGGTCCGCGCTGGTGAAGGTCGGGCACCAATGGCGCTCGACGTGGGCGACCACCAAATCGGTGCCGGTGAAGTGATCCACCCCGGGCGGGCGATCGGGATTGTACATGGTGTCGGTGAGGTCGCGGATGAGGGCGACCTGCTTGCCCATCCGTACCATCTGCCGGATGGCGAAGGGGCGCCCGAGCACGCACATGTTGAGGTGGACCCCGCAGAGGATGACGTGATCGATGCCGCGCTCGGCCAACAGGTTCCAGGTCTCCTGGCCGTCGTCGGTCAGGGCGTCTCCCGGTTCGATGCGCACGCCGGGATGCTGGCGGGTCCACGCCTCGCGGATGGTGCACTTGGTGCCGGTGCAGGAGCACCCCATGTCGGAGTCGTCGATGGGCAGCACCCCTTCGCGGGAAGCGTCCGGCCAGCACCAGCGGGTGCCCCAGCGCTCGGCCGTGGCCAGCGGGCGTGGCGTCGGCGCGTGCGGGGACCGGCGGGCCAGTTCGCGGGCCGGTGTGCCGTTGTAGAAGGCCGTGACACTGCTCGGCGCGTGGAGGATGAACACCCCCCGCTTCCTCGCCGCGTCCAGGGTCCGGTTCAGCGGTTCGATCAGCTCCCCGACCCGGGCGGAGGCGCTCTTGCACCAGTGGTCGTCCCAGACGTCGCAGACGATGATGGCCGTGCGGCGGGGATCCCACGACTCGACGCGTTCGGAGGCCACCGAGGCTCCACCCGGGCCGGCGGACCGGGAACGCAGGTGCAAGGTCATCGTCGAGGCGGTCCCGGGACGCTCACCGGACGTGGCACAACCGACGAGGCACAGCAGGACAATCCACCACCAGGCTCGGGGGTTCATGGGTGGGATGCTCCCCGAAATCCCGGACCATGGAAAGCCCCGAGCCGTTCACCGGAGGCCGCTTCCCCCGAGGCGCACCAGCTTGGCGTCGCTGCGGACGAAGAGCGATCCGGCCGCCAGGGACGGCGTCCCGATCACGGTCTGGCCGAGGGGCAGCTCGCTGACCACGGCTCCCTCGGGCTTCGAGGGATCGACCACCTGCACCCTGCCGTCCTCGCTGACGCAGTACAGGTGCCCGCCGGCCACCACGGGGGTCGCGCTGAACGAACCCTTCAGCCGCAACTGCCACAGCCGTTTGCCGTCCTGCAGGCTCGCGCAGGTGAGGATGCCGCCATCGTTCAGCGTCAGGAGCCGGTCGCCCACGACCACCGGGCTGGCCGTGCCCGGACGCAACTGGGCCGAGCGCCAGACCGACTTCGGCTTGGCCGCGCCGACCTCGGGCTCGAGCACGGTGATGCCGTTGGCCGGCACCACCACGCGGCCAGCGCTCACCACCAGCGACGGCACGGTGGAGGCCCCTTCACTGAACTCCCAGGCCACCTTGCCGGTGGAGGGATCCACCGCCGTGACGCCGGCCGAGGATTGCAGCAGCACCCGGTTCGGTTGGCCCGGGGACCGGAGCACCACCGGCGAGGTCCAGTTCGCCTTCTTGGGGCGGTCGAGCTTCCAGCGGTTGAGGCCGGTCCTCGCATCGAGGCCGGCGGTGAACGATTCGCTGTCGTTCTCGACCATCGCCACGACCACGCCGTCGACCACCACCAGCGAGGACGACATCCCCAGCGAGTTGCTGGCGTTGGGATAGTCGCGCCCGAGCCCGCGGAACCACAGCAGGCGCCCGTCGAGGTCGAGGGCCACGCAGTCGTTGGACGAGAAGATCGCGTAGATGGCCTTGCCGTCCGAGGCCGGTGTCGGCGTCGCCGCCCCGATCTTCTCGTGGGTCATCGTGCGCCCCGTCGCCCAGAACTGCCGCTCCCAGAGCGGTGCGCCGTCGGACAACCGGAAGCACAGCACATGGAGCCGGTCCTGACGGGCGCCGCTGGAGGCTGTGACGAGCACCTTGTCGCCGATGATGAGCGGCGAGGAAAGCCCGCGTCCCGGAAGGCCGATCGACCAGGTGATCGACGATGGTTCCAGCCGGACCGGGACTCCGGGCTCCGCGGACACCCCATCCCCGTTGGGTCCACGGAATTGGGTCCAGTCGTGCTCATCGGTGATGCGAAGCTGGAATTCCCATTCCTTGGCCCAGTCCTGCGTCTGTTCGTTCTGGGCGCATTTGACGAGGATCACGTTCTTCCCGGCCTGGAGCGACACGGGCATGCGGTATTGGTCGATTTCGGCCGAGCGGTGGTACTCGTCGCGCCCGAATACGAGGGCGCCGTTGACCCAGATCTTCCAGCCATTCTTGCAGCCCAACCGGACCTGGGCGGTGCGGGCCGAGTCGCTCCAGAACTCGGCGACCGCGTAACCCACGGCTCCCTTCAACGACGAGATCGCCTGGTTGAAATCCACCAGGCCGTATTCGCTGCGGGTCTCGTACGGGAACCACTTCACCGGGCCGCTCTTGCCCGGCAGTTCCGCCGACCACTCGAGGCGTTCCTCCGGCGGGTACACCTTGGCAAAACCCGCCTCCCCGGTGTTGTCGAAGGGGCCGATCAACTGCCACTTCGAGACCCAGCCGAAGGTCTTGGCCAGGTCAACCTTGTCGCCGAGGTCCTGCAGCCGCTTGGCGATGTCCTCGATCTGGTCGGCCTCGCGCGCGTGGCCAAGGGCCTGGCGGTACGTCGTCACCGCCATGGCCTTGGCTCCGTTGGCCTGGCCGGCGGCCGTCGCCATCAGTTGAGCGACGGCGTCGCGGCGGAGTTCCGGGCCGGGGTCCTGCAGGAATCCCGGCAACAGGGCCTCGGCCTTCGGGGCGTCGATGCGTCGGATCAATTCGAAGGCCAGCCGTCGGGCGCGTGGATGATGCCGGGTGTCCCGGAGGATGTTCTCCAGCGCCTTGGCCGGAAGCTTCGCACCGGCGGCGGTCTCCCGCTGCACCACGGTCTCGACGGCCGAGCGGAGCCAGTTCAGGGCGTAGTCGTTGGCGCCATCCATCGCCACGAGGAGGTCCGGGATGTGCGAGGCCTTGGCCTTGGACACGTCCGTCCACGCCGCCTGCGCCGCAGCGTGCCCCTGCCCCTCTGGCCCCACGGCCCGGAGCTTCTCAACGGCGGCGGCCATGCGGCGGGGCAAGGCCGCCGGTGCGTCGATGACCGCGAAACCCATGAGGAAGGACGCCCAAACCAAGGACTGCATGCGGACCATGAACCGACCCTACCCCGCCCGGGCAACAGGACAAGCCCGGGTGTCGGGCACATCGGTGATTCGAAGCCGGTGATTCGAAGCCGGCGATCGGGGCCCGCCGCGATTGGGCTTTCCCGGCGGGGGGCTCGGCCGCTGAATGCCCATGATGACGCCTCCAGACATCCCGACGATCCCGGTCCGCCTCGCCCGACCGGCGATGGCCACCCGGTTCGAGTGGGTGCTTTGGGGACAGACCCCGGAACGCCTCCGGGCCGCCGGTGAAGAGGCCCTGGACGAGGTGGACGCCCTCGAGGCCGCACTGAGCCGGTATCGCGGCACCTCGGACATCGGCCGCGTGAACGCCGGGGCGGCCGCCGGGCCGGTGCGCGTGTCCCCGAACACCTTCGGCCTGCTGGAGCGGGCCCGATGGCTGACCGACGCCACCGACGGGGCCTTCGACATCACCGTCGGAGCCCTGCTGCGCGCCTGGGGCTTCGTCGGGGACACCGGCAGGAAACCCTCCGCCGAAACGGTTCGCCGAGCCCGCGATGCCGCGGGTTGGAACCGTGTCCGACTCGACGCCTCAGCCTTTTCAGTGACCTTTGACCATCCCGACGTCGAACTCGACCTCGGAGCCATCGGCAAGGGATACGCCCTCGACCGGGCGATGGATCTGCTGACCGAGGCCGGAGTGCCCCACGCGCTGCTGCACGGCGGCACCAGCAGCATCCTTGCCCGCGGTTTGGCACCCGATGGAGGTCCTTGGCGGGTGGGCCTGCCGGCGGCGGCGACTCCGGGAGATGGCCCGGCCAGCCCACCGGTGTCCCCGGTCTCGTTGCAGGAGATGTCGCTCTCGGTGTCCGCCGTCTGGGGAAAATCCTTCACCGAGGACGGGAACGAGTTCGGCCACGTGCTCGACCCGCGTTTCGGAGAGCCGGTCCGCCGGGCCCGGTGTGCCGCCGTGGTGGGTGCGGAGGCCGCCCTGTCCGACGCCTTGTCCACCGCCTTGCTGGTGCTGGGTCCGGAAGGCCGCCCGCTCATCGAGTCAAACCTGCCCGGGTACCGCTGCATCCATCTCGAAGGGCAGCCCGGATCGGCGGCCTGAAGCCGGGGGCTCGGCCGCCCCTTGGAAATCCTGCCCGCCAGCGACACGAAGCCGAGGGTTCCAAAGCGGGGGAACCCGTCGCCGGCGGGCAGGTGGAGATCGCCTGATCGCGGTGGGGTGGCGTGCCCCGGGGCCGGATTACTTGAGGGCGGCCTGGTGGAACTCGTACCAGTCGTCGAGGTCGTTGAGGCTGATGGCGTCGGGCTTGACGGTTCCGTTGTCCGGGATGCCGTTGGCGGCGAGGATGGACTTGCGGACATCCGGGGTGTGGATGTAGCCGGCGATCGACACGTTGAGCTGGTGGATGTTGCCCGGGGTGAGGTTCACGCCCGGCTGCTTTTGGATCCACGCCTCGAACTGCGGATAGGTCGGGCGCTGCTCGACGATGAACTTGCGGACGGACTCGGTGTCGAGCCCGAGGGCGCCCAGCACCATCGAGTCATAGCCCTTGGAGAGGGCCGGGTAGCCGGGGGCGATCTTGTTGCGGGCCTCCAACGAGGCCTTGAGCCAAAGTCGCGGCAGGTGGAGGACACCCAGCGGACCGGCGACGCCGGAGCTGATGAGGGGAACGTAGGTCGTGCTCATGGGTTGGAATGCTTGTGAACCCACAACGTAGGAAGCCAGCGCGGACCGGGTCAAATGTCATTCTGGAAAAGGCCTGCGTTGCCATCGGCCCCGACGCCGCCAATCCTGCCGTCCTGACGCTTTTCGAACGCATCATCGCCCGCCAGATCCCGGCCAAGATCCTCTTCGAGGACGAGCACGTTCTGGCCTTCCACGACATCCAGCCCCAGGCCCCGGTGCACGTCCTGGTGATCCCCAAGAAGCCCATCCCCCGCATCGGCGAGGCCGCCGCGGAAGACCAGACGCTGCTCGGCCACCTGCTGCTCAAGGCGGCCGATGTGGCCCGAACCCTTGGCCTCGATGCGAGCGGGTACCGCCTGGTCATCAACCACGGACGCGACGGCGGGGAGAGCGTTCCCCACCTGCACTGCCACCTCCTGGGCAGGCGCCCGATGAGCTGGCCCCCGGGCTGATCCCGGAGTGCCCAGCCGGTCACCCTTCCGGCCTCAGCAAGTACCGAAGCGGTACTCGGTCCGGCTGCTGAACACCTGTCCCGGACGCAACACGCAGGACGGGAAGCCGGAGTGGTGGATCGCATCGGGGAAGTTCTGCGTCTCGAGGCAAAATCCACCGTGGGTGGACACGGGCACCCCGCCGGTGCAAACGAGGCCCTCAGGTGCCCGGTTGAAGGTCCACAACTGCACGCCTGGCTGGCTGGTGTGGCACTCCATGGTGCGGCCCTGGCCGCGCTCGAAGACCCGGGCGGCGAGCCCCAGTGCCTTGCCGCCATGGCGCAGCACGAAGTTGTGGTCGTAGCCCGGCGGCGTGAGGCCGGTCTTCATCCCGCGCGCCCCGATGGCCGTGGGACGGGTGAAGTCGAGCGGGGTTCCACGGACCGGCAGCAGCTTGCCGGTCGGGATGAGGGTGTCGTCCACCTCGGTGAACTGGTCGGCGGCGATCTCCAACTCGTGCGACAGCACGTCGCCGCGACCGGCGAGGTTGAAGTAGCTGTGGTTGGTGAGGTTGAGGATGGTCGGCGCGTCGGTGGTGGCGCGGTAGTCGATGCGCCAGACGTCGTCGCGGGTCAGCGTGTAGGTGACGGTGACCGTCAACGTGCCGGGATAGCCTTCCTCACCCGCCGGGCTGGTGTACGACAGGTCCATCGAGATGGCATCCTCGGTCGTGCGCACCTCCCCAGCCTTCCAGAGCTTCTTGTCGAAGCCCGCCAGGCCCCCATGCAGGTGGTTCGGGCCGTTGTTCACCGCCAGCACGTATTCCTTGCCATCCAGCGTGAAGCGCCCCTTGGCGATGCGGTTGGCGAACCGGCCGGCGATGCACCCGAAGAACGGGTGGCCTTCCAGGTAGCGGCCGAGGGTCTCGAACCCAAGCACCACATTGCCCAGCTTGCCGTGGCGATCCTTGGTGTGCAGCTCGGTGACCAGCAGCCCGTAGTTGGTGAACTTGAGCGTGGTGCCGTTGGGGTTGCGGAAGGTGAAGCGGTGGGCTTCGCGGCCATCGGGCAGCGTGCCGAAGACGGAGCGTTCGGAGGTCATGGGAGCATGGGCGCCGTGGTGACGATGCGGTTTGCCACTCCTGCCCGAATCCGTGCTGGAGTGGCAACCGGCGGCCAGCAGCGGCAAGGCACCGATCATGGGCAGGGCATCACGGCGGGAGATGGAATCGTTCATGGCGGGAATGGGTGAAATGAACCCCGAAGCACCAGGGAAGGCAATCCGTGTTTGAGGTTCGCGGATGGGAGAAACGGCCGATCCCGGCATCGGCCGACGGGTTGGAGATTTTTCTGCCGGGCTTCCCGCCTGAGAGCGGACAGGCCGGAGCTCCCCTGCGGGGTGGCTCCGGCCGGTCGCAATGCGCCGATGCGGTCACCTGTCGGGTGACCCTCGGTTCAACGGATGAACTCGTTGAAGATCGCCTCGAGGAGTTCCTGGCGGCCCGACTCGAGGCCGGTGACGTTGCCCAGCGCCAGCGCGTGCTTCTCGCAGTCGGCGAAGGAGGCCTTGCCGGCCTCGATCTTCGCGCCGATCCCGGAGTCCCAGGTGCGGTAGCGGTTCTTCACGAAGCCGTCGATGCGGCCGTCCTTGCGGATGGCGGCGGCGATCTTCAGGCCGCGGGCGAAGGTGTCCATGCCGGCGATGTGGGCGATGAACAGGTCGTCGGCCTGGAAGCTCTCGCGGCGCACCTTGGCGTCGAAGTTCACGCCACCGGTGGTGAAGCCGCCGTACTTCAGCACGGTGAGCATCGTCTTGGTGGTCAGGTACAGGTCGGTCGGGAACTGGTCGGTGTCCCAGCCGAGGAAGTAGTCGCCCATGTTGGCGTCGATCGACCCCAGCGCGCCGGCGGCCCCGGCCACCTCGAGCTCGTGCTCCATCGTCTTGCCGGCCAGCCACGCGTGGTTGACCTCGATGTTCAGCTTGAAGTGCTCGAGCAGGTCGTACTCGCGCAGGAAGTTCAGGCAGGAGGCCGCGTCGCTGTCGTACTGGTGGCGGGTCGGCTCCTTGGGCTTGGGCTCGATGTAGAACGGGTTCTTGAAGCCGATCTTCTTTTTGTAGTCGACGGCCATGTGCAGGAACCGGCCCAGGTGGTCCAGCTCGCGCTTCATGTCGGTGTTGAGGAGCGTGGCGTAGCCCTCGCGGCCTCCCCAGAACACGTAGCCCTGGCCGCCCAGTTCATGGGTCCATTCCATGGCCTTCTTGACCTGCGCCGCGGCGAAGCAGAAGGCGTCGGCGTTGCAGCTGGTGGCCGCCCCGTGCATGTAGCGCGGGTGGACGAAGTTCTGGGCCGTGCCCCAGAGCAGGCCGATGCCGGTGTCCTTCTGGAGCTTCTTGAGTTCTTTGCCCACCGCGTCGAACTGGGCGTTGGCCTCCTTGAGGTTCTTGCCATGGGAGCCGAGGTCGCGGTCATGCCAGGCGTAGAACGACACGCCCAGCTTGGTGGCGAACTCGAAGAAGGCCCGCGCGCGGGTGATGGCGTCCTTGGTCGAGCATTCGCCGGTGTTCCAGGAACGCTCGGCGGTGCCCCAGCCGAACATGTCGCCGCCGGTTCCGCGCATGGTGTGCCAGTAGACGGCCGCGAAGCGCATGTGGTCGCGCATCGTCTTCCCCTCGACGACCTCGTCCGGATTGAAGTGCTTGAAGGCCAGGGGATTCTTGGAATCCGGACCCTCGTAGGCGATCCGGCCGATCTTCGGGAAGAACTGCTTGCTCATGATGGTTTGCAGAAAGGACTTCGGAAACTACGCACACCCCGCAGGCATGGAAAGCCGATAAGGATCGGCCGATCCCTCATCATGGAGCCATCTCCGGTGCCAACGGCTTCCGGGGCGCCCGGTCCTCCCGCTGCCATTCGAAGACCAGTTGTCGCCCCCGCCGTTCCACGAGGCCACTGACCCCCGAGCCCAGCAGGCGCAGGGGACGGTCCACCAACCGGTGCCGCGCCAGGAGCCAGCAGGCGAGCCGGTACAGGTCGCGGGCCTCGGAGACAGGCTCGTCGAACGAACATTGGCGCGTGAGCGTCGAGAAGTCCCCATAGCGCACCTTGACCTGGACGGTCTGCGCGGCCAGTCCGTGCCGCTGCAACTTGGCCGCGACCTCGGCGGCCTGCTCCCTCAGCACGGCCCGCAGCGTGGGGCGGTCGGCCGTGTCGGCGGAGAAAGTGCTCTCGCTGCCGATGCTCTTGACCGAATCGTCCCGCGAGAGCGGCCGGTCGTCGATGCCCATGGCGAAGGAGCGCAGCACCGGTCCCCAGGAGCCGACCAGCGCCCTGAGGTCGCCCGGGTGGTCCTGAAGGTCGCCGACCGTGCGGATCCCGGCTTTCGACAGCACCTCCTCGGTCACGCGGCCGACCCCGTGCAAGGTGCGTGCGGGGAGAGGACGGAGGAACGCGGCGCGGTCGCGGTCCGGGATGAGGATCAGCCCGTCCGGCTTGCCCCAATCGCTGGCCACCTTCGCCATCAGCTTGTTGGAAGCGATGCCGAGGCTGGCGGTGAGCCGGCGCTCGGCGCGGATCCTCGCCTTGAGGGCGCGTGCCCACCCGACGGTCGCCACCAGCGCCTCCTCGGGGTCGGTCGCCAGGCGCAATGCCGAAGCGTCGAGGTAGGCCTCATCGACCGAAACCTGCTCGATCTCGACACCGCTGGCGGCCACCAGGGCGAAGATGGCCTGGGACTCCTCACGGTAGCGGTCCATGCGCGGCGACAGGAAGATCCCCTGGGGACACAACCGGCCGGCCGTCCGGCTGGGCATGGCCGAGCGGACTCCGAACCGCCGGGCCTCGTAACTGGCCGCACAAACCACCCCCCGTGAGGCGGGTGAACCCCCGACGATCACCGGCAATCCCTGGAGTTCGGGGCGGTCCCGCTGTTCCACCGCCGCGAAGAACGCGTCCATGTCCAGATGCAGGATGACCCGGGGTGTCTCCATGCTCCGGAGGGCGGGCGGGACGCCGCCTCAGCGCTTCTTGGAGCTGAATCCCTTGGGCAGGTTCGGGGACCCGGGATCCGCCTCCGGTTCCGGACCGGACGGCATCGCCGCAGTGGCCGGTCTCCGGGTAGTCCCGGATGATCCGCTCGAGCAGGGCGATGGCCTTCTCGGGCTGGCTCATCTTGCCGGAGTACAGGTTGGCGAGGTGGATGGCGGTCCAGCCCCACTTCTCACGGCTCAACCGCTTGGTGAGCACTTCCTCGAGTTCCAACGTCGCGGCCACGTAATTGTGCAGGTCCTTCTCGTAGATCTCGGCGATGCGGATCGCGGCGTACTGCTCCGAAGGGTTCTTGTCGAGGTACTCGCGCATCTGGCGCACGGCCTCGAGGTGGTTGCCGTTGGCCCATTCGGCCTCGGCGGCCTCGTACTCGGCGTCCGTCGTGGCCGGGGCGTTTTCCGACAGCAGCACGTCGCCGGTGCGCCGGGAGAACCATCGTGCGATCTCCCATGCCAGGAGACCCGCCAATCCCAGCAGCGAGGCCACGAACCCTGCCAGCCATGGGAACCCCTTCCCGGTCGCCGCCGGCTTGCCCTGGGTCACCGACGACGAGGCGCCCGGGTTGGTCGCCCCAGCGGTCGAGACGCCCGGGTTGGTGGCGGCGGAGGCCAGGCCATTGGTGGCAGCCGTCCCTGGGGTCGCGACCGCGTTGGTGGAGGCCGCAGAAGCCACCTTGGTCGCGCCGTCGGCCGGGGATTCCGCCACCGCCTCGGTGGCGGGCTCCGGCACGGACTCCTGCGTCTCGAGGCCGGCGCGCTGGATCTCGGCCCCGGCATAGCCGGCGCGGAAGCGCTGGAGGCACAGCGAGGCGGACAGGAACAGGAGCAATGCGGCGAATCCCTTGATCCAGGAGCTCATCGGTGTCGGTCGTGGTACCGCTCCACCGCCGATTCGAAAAGGGGAAAGCGTCCCGCACGGACCGGATCGCCCCGGGGATCCCGGTCGCTTGGGACTTGAATCCATTCCCGGGTTTCGGGCCTCCTGCCGCACCACATCATGGAATGGTTCGAGACACCGCAACCCGCCTCGCCCGCCGAGCCACTGGCCTGGGACGAGGCCTTCCTCGAGCGCGCCGAGCAGGGAAACGGCGGACCGGCCCTGTGGTTTTGGGAGGCCAGTGCCCCCTTTGTGGTGCTGGGGTACGGCCAGCAGGCGGCCGTCGAGGCCGATCTCGAGGCCTGCGCCCACCACGGGGTGCCGGTGCTCCGGCGATGCAGCGGCGGCGGGGCGGTGCTGCAGGGCCCCGGGTGCTGGAACTACGGCCTGGTGCTCCGCATCCCCGAGACCGGGCCGCTCTCCACCATCCCCGGGGCCAACGCCTGGATCATGGACCGGAACCGGGCCATCCTTGAGGAGTTGCTGGGCCGACCGGTCACCGTCGAGGGCCACACCGACCTGGCGATCGACGGCCGCAAGTGCTCCGGAAACGCCCAGAGACGCAAGCGCCATCACCTGCTCTTCCATGGAACCATCCTCCACGGCATCCCGCCCGGGTTGATCTCCCGGTTCCTGAGGTTTCCATCGGCCCAACCGGACTACCGGAACGGCCGTCCCCATGCCGAATTCGTGGGCAATGTCCCGACGGACCCGGACGCCCTCCAGGCGGCATGGATCCGGGGATGGGGGGCCTCCCCGGCGCGCCTGCCTTTTCCGGCCGGGGAAACCGCGACGGCCATGTCGGAGCGGTACGGCGACCCGGCCTGGCATGGTCGCCGGTGATCCGCACCGCCCCCGCCCGCGAGGGCGCTGGACAGGCTCAACCGCCGGCCACGATGCGGACGATCTCGAGTCGGTCGCCCGCCCGCAGCGGCCGTTCGGCGAATTCCGAGGGAGCCACCGCCTCCCCGTTGTGTTCCACGACCACGCTGCGGGGAGGCAACCCGCGCTGCCGCAGGAACTCCTCGAGCGTGCACGGGAACTCCGCGGGCACGGGCTCCCCATTGGCGATGACCGACATGGGTGGGAGCGTGGTGCCGGGCCGGCGGATGTAAAGCCCGCCCGGGGGCTCGGGTCCTTCTGCCGTCCTCCCTGCCCGGCCCCGCCGCCACAGGCCCCCAGATTTCACTTCGGGCTTCCCGGTCGACCCACTAGCGTTGCCGCGTGTCGCCGGACCCCATCCTATCCCTCGACCTGCCCGGAATCCCCAAGGTGAAATCCGGGAAGGTCCGCGAAGTCTTCGACCTTGGGGACTCCCTGCTCTTCGTGGCCACCGATCGCATCTCCGCCTTCGATTGCGTGATGCCCAACGGCATCCCGCGCAAGGGCGAGGTCCTCACCCAGAGCTCCCACTTCTGGTGCGACCA
>JAJTFN010000069.1 GCA_021298285.1 Verrucomicrobium sp. | reverse complement strand
CGACGGTGGGTGGTCGGTCACCGACGTGTCGCCCCATGCCGCCCCGGGAACCGCCTCGCAACAGTCGTCATCCCGCCCGTGAGCCCTGCCCCTGCCCCCCTCCCATGGTTTGCCGGCATCAACCCCGGCGGCAGCCGCATCAAGGCGGTGGTCGTCGACAGCGAGGGCCGGATGCTCGAGGACGCCACGATCCCGTTCGAGGACCGTGATCAGCAGTGGGCCCAACTCATCCTGGAGTGGGTTCAGGACCTGCGAGCCCGTCGCGGCTGGCCCACGGGCCTGGGGCTTTGCGCTCCGGGCCTGGCCTCGCTCGACGCCCGATGCATTGTCCACATGCCGGGGAGACTTCTGGGACTCGAAGGACTCGACTGGGCAAGGCATCTCGGCTTCCCCGGCCGGGTTCCCGTGCTCAACGACGCCCATGCCGCCCTCCTCGGCGAGGCCTGGATCGGGGCGGCCCAAGGCCTGCGGAACGTGACGATGTTGACCCTGGGCACCGGGGTCGGAGGTGCCGCCCTGGTGGATGGACGGCTCCTGCGGGGACATCTCGGCAGGGCCGGACATCTGGGGCACATCACCCTCGACTGGCACGCTGCCAACGACGATGTGGGCACCCCGGGCTCCCTCGAGATGCTCATCGGGACCAAGACCCTCCGGGTGAGGAGTCAAGGCCGGCATGGAAACACCAAAGACCTCGTCGCCGCGGCGCTGCGAGGTGACCTTGCGGCCCTCGGGGTTTGGAACGATTCGGTGGATGCTCTCGCCATCGGCATCAACTCGTTGATCAACGTGCTCGACCCGGAGGCTGTGATCCTCGGCGGCGGCATCGCCCAGGCGGGCCGCCCCCTGTTCGATCGGCTCGAAGCCACCCTCAACCGCCACGAATGGCGACCCATGGGCCATCGGGTCCGCCTGCTGCCTGCTGCCCTTGGCGACCAGGCAGGAGCCTATGGCGCGGCCTACCACGCGATCGGCTCCGGACCTGCGGTCGGGTCGATTGCCAATCCCTGAATCAGTCCCCAGGCACCCCCGCCTCCCCACCCCTCCCCCGCCGCCATCCCCCCAAGAGAGGGACAGGCTTCATCGACGGGGACAGGCTTGGTTGGCTCCAAAGAGAGGGACAGGCTTCTTCAACGGGGACGGGCTTGGTTGGCTGCGGCTGGGTGTCGGGATTGGGGGGATTGACGCGGGGGGGAAGATCCAGAGAATTCGGGGGACGGCTCCAAGACAAACAGGCATCCCGGTTTTCCAAGATGCCTGTCGAAAGCCACGCCCTGCCGGGCGCGCGCACGAAAAAAGCCACCTTGGTTACCCAAGGTGGCTTTGAACACTCAAACCAAAATTACTTGCGACGGCGCCAGAGCAGCGCAGCGGCACCCAGGGTGCCCAGAGCGATCGTGGTCGGCTCGGGGATCACAGGGCCGCCCGAAGCGACGAGGCTGAACGACTGCATGTTGCCCAGACCACCGGTGATCGGGAGGGGGGGCTCGCCCGGAACGGGGATCGTGTAGGTGAAGGCAGAGGAGAGACCCGTGCCAGCCTTGCCAGCCAGCGCGTCAGCGGCGCTGGAGCCGGCGACCGAGGAATCCCAAACGGCAACCCGCAGGGCAACCGTCGAACCATTGGCGAAGCCTTCCAGAGTGCCAACGTTGCCAGGACCGCCCGCACCCGTGGGGTTCCACGTGCCCGGGAGGGTCGTCGTGGAGGCCCGGAACGGGGAGGGAGCGAACGACTTACCGGCACCACTCGTGATGGCGGCGTCGGTGGCACCGTACCAGATCTGAGCCACGTAGCTCGTCCCGGTGAGGGGCTTGCCGGAGGCGTCATTGACCAGAGCGAAACCCCGATTGCCGAGGTTCATCTGTCCCTGACCGAGAGCCGACACGGCGAAAGCCGAGGCGGCGACGAGGTAAGCGAACTTGTTCATGATGTTTTCTGTTAGGACTTATTAGTTGACGGAGAAGTTACGGGTGTAGGTGCGAGCCTTGGAGGTCTGCAGGAAGAAGCCCTCACCGACTTTGACCGTCGGATCAGAGTCCCAGCCACCGTCGATGAACGACTTCTGGGTGAAGCCGGTGCCGTTCCACTGGAACACGTTGTCACCTTCTTCGCCCTGGAACCCACCGGCGGCAGGAGCGCTCAGGCTTCCGGCGATCGGGAGGGGGACAGCAACGAGGTTGAAGCCAGAGGCAACGGCCACGCTGTTGTTCAGGCTGACCTCACCGATCAGGGTGATGGTGGTGTCGGCAGACACGTTGATGAAGAAGCCCTCGCCCGGGGAAAGCTTCATGGTGGGGTCATCCCAACCACCGTCGATGAAGGAGTTCGGGGAGTACTTGCCACCGGAGAACTTGTAGACGGAAGTGCCCTCGGGAGCGTTGAGAACGGTGCCGATGGCGTTGTTGCCGTTGTTGAGCTGGTTGCCGATCAGGTTGAAGCCCTTTTTGAGGCTCAACCGGACATAACCAACGATGTTCTGGCTGGTCACCTGGGCGGACCCGGAGACAGCACCGACAGCCGCGACAACAGCGGCCAAGAGGAGCGATTTGGTGTTCATTGTGGTTTGATTGATTCCGTGTGTGGGGAAGTTGTGTCAGGCCTTCAAGGGAGCGTCAACGGGTTTTTTGATTTTTTTTGGACTGCCGTTCGGCCGCCGTGACGGTGTTGGCCAGGAGCATGGCGATGGTCATGGGACCAACCCCTCCGGGATTCGGCGTGATCCATCGGCATTTCGGCTGGACTTCGGCGAACGCCACGTCGCCCACCAACCGCGTGCCAGACTTGCTGGAAGCATCGGGGATGCGGTTGACGCCGACGTCGATGACCACAGCCCCATCGCGGACCATGTCGGACTTGAGGAACTCGGGCACTCCCATCGCCGCGATGATCACATCGGCACGTCGACAGTGGGAGGCGATGTCGCGCGTGGCGCTGTGGCACAGGGTGACGGTGCAGTTCGCTGTTGGCGACTTCTGGATGAGGATCGACGCCATCGGCTTGCCGACGATGTTGCCGCGACCCAGCACCACCACCTCGGCCCCCGGGAGCTGCACGCCGGTGCGCACCAGCAACTCATGCACGCCGGCAGGGGTGCACGGCAGGAATCCCCCGCCGTCGCCCAGCAGCAGACGGCCGACGTTCACCGGATGGAAACCATCGACATCCTTCTCCGGAGACACCGACGCGTAGATGGCGGCCGAATCGATGTGCGCGGGAAGGGGCGCCTGGACCAGGATGCCGTGGCAGGCCGGATCGGCATTGAGGCGGTCGATGCGCGCGAGCAGGTCGGCCTGCGTGGTCGCCTCGGGCAACACGGTGGTATGGGACAGGATGCCCAGCTCGAGGGCCTTCTTCTCCTTCATCCCCACGTAGACCTGCGAGGCCGGATCCTCGCCGACCCTCAGGAATGCGAGCCCAGGTTGGACGCCGCGTTGGCGGAGGTCGGCGACCCGGATGGAGGTTTCGCGATGGATGTCGGCCGCGATGGCGCGTCCGTCGATGAGGTTGCTCATGGTCTCGGATGGGCTGCGGTGGCGAGGAGTCCGGGATCCACCGCGCGGGTTGGTCTCAGGGTTCCCGGGTTTCTTCGATGGACTGCACCCGCAGCACGATCTGGCTCGGATGGCGCGGATCGACGTATTCCTCGGCGACGACACGAACCGTCTTGCCACGGAACCGGGCAACCGGGGTCTCGGGGCCCTGAGGCACCAGAAACCCCAGCATGCCCTCGCCCCGGCGCGGGCTGCGCAACTGATGATAGGAAGGGGATTGGGGTTCGAGGCTGCGCACGACCTTGCCCACCCGGGTCACGACCCGGACCTTCTCCGAGTACTGGATCGGCGGCTGCGCCGGATTCGATCCTTCGAGGGGCTCGGCCGGTGGGGCCACCGGGGTTTCGGCCTCGCGGACGGGGGCGGGCTCCGGGTTCGCCGGGGCCGGGGCCGGCGATGCCGCAGGTTCAACCTTGGGGCGGACCGGCGCCGGCGCCGCGGCCACGACGGCTTCCCCGTCGGCGGGAAGGATGCCACCGGTCTTGGCTGCGGTCACACGGGGCACCGCGGCGGTGGAGCGCTCCACGAACTGCGCCCCGACGTACGCCGAAAATCCCGCCGGCGGCTCGACCTGCAGCCATCCGTCCGACTCCCGGATCTCCGTCAGGGCGGCCCCCTTCTTGAGCACCCCCAGTTCGCCGTAGTTGCGACCCGGACCCACGCGGAGCCGCGCCTCGGCGGCCTTGACCTGCCGGGCCGTCCGGTCGACCAGCGGGGCATACACCCAGACCGCGACCTTGGCGGGCAAGGCGATCCGGACGAACCCGCCCCGGGCCTCGCCCTGGGTCTCGACCGTCTCGCCGCGTTTCATCCAGGCCAGCACCTCGCCATCCAGCGAAGGTTCGGAGCGGATGTTGACCCGGTCGGCCTTGATGACGGCGGTGTCTGCGAGCACCTGGGTCCCCAACATGGCCCCGGCAACCACGGCGACGATCGCGGGGATCATCGCGGAGGCCAGGCGGGTGGATCGGAGATCGGGGACGGAACGGAGGGCCGGACGGGGCGAAACAGGCGAAAACCTCATGGTTTTGAAAGCAAGGACCGGATTTCCGTCGGCGTCAATGCGCGCCACTTCCCGAGAGGCAGCTCCCCCAGCTTGATCGGCCCGATCTGGGTCCTCCGGAGCTCGGCGACCGTGTGGCCGAGCACCTCGAAGAGGCGGCGGATCTCGCGGTTCTTGCCCTGGGCCAACTCCAGTTCGACGACGCTGTGGGAATTGTTGCTGTCCACCAACCGGACGCGCTCGGCCTTGAGCACCTCGCCCTCGTGCTCCACCCCCTGGGTGAAGCGCGCCAACTGCGCAGGCTCGAGCCGGCCCTCCACCACGGCCACGTATTTCTTGCGCACCCCGTAGCGCGGGTGCGTGAGCCGCAGGGAGAACTCACCGTCGTTGGTGAGGAACAACAAGCCCTGGCTGTCACGATCCAGGCGACCCACGGTGAAAAGGTTGGACCACTCGGCGGGCAGGAGTTGCCCGACCACCCGACGGGCCTCGGGGTCGTTGCGGGTGCACAGGAAGCCCGGCGGCTTGTTGAGTGCGATGTAGAGCTTCCTGCGGGCCCGGACGGGCCGTCCCTCGACGGCGACGGCGTCATGGACAGGATCCACCTTGGAGCCCAGCTCGGTCACCACCCTGCCATTGACGGTCACCGCCCCGCGGACGATGAGCTTCTCGGCGGCACGGCGCGAGGCGACGCCGGCATCGGCGAGGTGCTTCTGGAGTCGGACGGTGGGCATGGGAATTCTGGAGGGGAACCGCGCTGGAAAACCGAGACGCCGATCGCAGGCCCACAGGGTGGCACCCGAGATCGGCGTCGAAGGAAAAGGGCTGGTCGACTTCCCCGGGGATTCCCCGGGTTGGGGGATTACCCGGGTTGGGAAGCAACCCGCAAGCGCCCAACCCGCAAGCGCCCCCAGGGCGACCGGACGGGGTCCGGGCACCGGGAGGCCGGGCGGATCACTCCGGCGGGCGGGTCTTGCGAAGACCGGTCACTCGGTCGCCTTCCTTCCACTGGGAGCGGCCCTTGAGGATGGCGACGCGCTCGAAGCGCTTGAGGACGTTACGTTTGGCCCCGGTGGTGCCGGAGGCGCGGAGGCTGTTGTGCTGCGACATAAACTCTGGTTGTTCCGCTGGCGGCGGGGAACGGTTTCCACCCCACGCGGGACCGTGCCCCAAGGGGACGGCCGCCGACCGCGAGCCTTTGGTTGTAGCCTGAGGCGACCGACTTGCAAACCTCATTTTCCGGCTGGTTTCGGGCCGGGAGGCATCCCGGCACCGGATGGTCCCCGGGCCCGGGCCCGATTTTGCGGGTGCATTTTCAGGGCCCCAGGCCCGAATCTGCGGCCCATGCCATTGGTGGCCCGATCGACCTTCCGCCCCCTGCCGGGCCTCCGGAACGCCCATGGGCAGACCGTGCTGCCGGCGATCCTCCGGCCCGTGGGCGGGCTGCGGTGGACCCGCGAGCGCCTGGAGCTGCCCGACGGGGATTTCCTCGACCTCGACTGGCTCGACTCGGCCTCGGACCGGTTGCTGGTCGTCTCCCACGGCCTGGAAGGGCATTCCCGGCGCCCCTACGTGGCCGGGATGGCCCGGGCCGCGGCGCGGCGCGGGTGGTCGGTGCTGGCCTGGAACTTCCGCGGCTGCTCCGGCGAACTGAACCGCCTGCCCCGCTTCTACCACAGCGGTGCCTCCGAGGACCTTGCGGCGGTGGTGGACCATGCGGGCCGGTCGGGTCGGTTCCGGGCGCTGGCCGTGGCGGGGTTCAGCCTCGGGGGCAACATGACCCTCAAGTACCTCGGTGAAGGCCATCCCTCGGCGGTGCCGGTGGTGGCAGGCGTGGCCCTGTCCACCCCGTGCGACCTGGCCGGGGCCTCCGCAGCCATGGAGGCGCCGCGGGTGCGGCCCTACATGGCCCGCTTCCAGCGCGACATCCTCCGCAAGTGGTCGCTCAAGCGCCAACGCTTCCCGGCGGTGATCCCGGCGGTCGACCCGGAACGCCAGCGCACCTTCCGGCAGATCGACGACACCTTCACGGCCCCGATGCATGGGTTCGCCGACGCCGAGGACTACTGGCGGCGGTGCTCGGCCAACGCGTTCCTGGCGTCCATCCGGGTGCCGGTCCTGGTGCTCAACGCGGCGGACGACCCGTTCCTGTCCCCGGGCTGCTTCCCCTCGGAGGCGGCCTCCCGCAGTCCATGGGTCCACCTCGAGGTCCCGGAACATGGAGGCCATGTGGGCTTCGTCGACCGCTGGGGCGGCCGGGCCGACCTGTGGTCCGAGACCCGGACGATGGCGTTCCTCGGTGCCGCCCTGAAGCCCGGCTGAAAGGCCCCGGTGGTTGCCGGTGCCCCAAAGAGGGCTTGCCAATCGGCGCGCAGGGTCCATCAAGCCGGGGTGCCTCACCGAATCGCCCTCGCGTTGTGCCTCTGGTTCAGCCCGCTCCTGGCGGAGGACTGGCCCCGGCTGCTCGGACCGCGGCTCGACGCGACCAGCGCCGAGACCGGGCTCCTGACGCGGATCCCCACCAACGGGCCGCCGATCCGCTGGGAAAAGGCCGTCGGCACCGGCTACTCGGCCCCGTCGATCATGGGCGGTCGGCTTTTCCTCTTCCACCGCCTCGGCAACGAGGAACTCACCGAGGCCTGGGACGCCCGCACCGGGGCCCCCGTCTGGAAACACGCCCAGCCCACCGCCTATCGCGATCCCTACGGCTACAACAATGGCCCGCGGTGCGCCCCGCTGGTCGATGGCGGCCGGGTGTACACCTTCGGCGCCGAGGGCCTGCTCACCTGCCTCGAGGCGTCGACGGGCAAGTCGCTCTGGCAGCGCGACACGGCCAAGGACTTCGAGATCCCCAGCGCTTTCTTCGGGGTCGGCAGCACGCCCCTGATGGAAGGGGGACGCCTCCTGGTGATGGTCGGCGGTCAACCCGACGCCACGGTCGTCGCCTTCGACCCCGCGACCGGCAAGACCCTCTGGCAGTCGGTGGGCGAGAAGAACTGGACGGGCCAGCCGATGCTCGGGTGGCCGGGGGAGCGGACCGTGCAATGGCGGCGCTGGGAGAAGACCGCGAGCTACGCCTCGCTCATCGCCTCGGACATCCACGGGCGCCGGGTGGTGCACGCCCTCACCCGGCAGGGACTCGCGGTGCTGGACCCCCGCGACGGGCAGGTGCTCTTCAGCCGGTGGTTCCGTGCCCGGGTCGACGACTCGGTCAACGCCATGACGCCGCTGGCCCTCGGCAACGACGTGCTCATCTCCAGCGCCTACTACCGCTCCGGGTCGGTCCTGCTGCGGGGCGCCCCCGGGGCGACGAACTTCACCGAGGTGTGGTCGGGACTGGGCCTGGAGATGCACTGGAGCCAGCCGATCCGGGTGGGTTCCCACCTCTACGGGTTCAGCGGCCGCAATGAGCCCGACGCCGTCCTCCGCTGCGTGGAATACTCCACGGGCAAGGTGGCGTGGGAACGCAGCGAGCGCTGGCCCCCGCACAGCGCCGAACAGCCCCCGGTATTCGGACGCGGCTCCCTGCTGCTGGCCGAGGGACGGCTGCTGGCCCTCGGCGAGGGGGGGCTGCTGGGTCTCTTCCGCCCCGACCCTGCGCGCTGCGAGGAACTCGGCCGATGGCAGGTCCCCACGCTGCGCCATCCCTGCTGGGCCGGCCCCGTGCTGTCCGGCGGGCTGCTGTACCTCCGGAGCGAGGACCGGCTGGTCTGCCTGGACGTGCGCGCCGACGCCAAGCCCTGAGGCACGTGATCCTTCGGGCCCCACCCCGCCGACTCCGATCCATTCCTCCCACCGGATCCCATACCCGACCGCCATGGAACCCTGGCACACCGACGCCGTCCGTTCCCGCCTCGACCTCGCCCTCGCGAGTCATCGCCACTGGACCGGCCGCGACCTGGTGCCGGGCCTTCCGGCGGCGGGCTCGCCCGGACGATACGAGACCCTCTGGTCCATGCCCCGCGTGCTGGTGTCCCATGGCACCGAGGCCGACCCGGTCTTCTGGTACGGGAACCGCGCGGCGCTGGAGCTCTGGGAACTGGACTGGGAGGCCTTCACGCGGACCCCGTCACGGTACACGGCCGAGGCGCCCGTCCGGGAGGAACGGGCCCGGCTCCTGGACCGGGTGACCCGCTCCGGGTTCATCGACGACTACTCCGGGGTGCGCATCTCGCGCACGGGAAAGCGCTTCCGCATCCGGCAGGCCGTGGTGTGGAATCTGCGCGACGAGCGCGGGATGCCCGCCGGGCAGGCCGCCTCGTTCACCGACTGGGAACCCCTTCCGACCATGAAGACCGCTGCGATCCTCGGGGCTTCCGCCGACCCGGCCAAATTCGGCCACCAGGCGGTGCTGGCCTACGCCCGGCAGGGCTACACCGTCTGGCCCGTGAACCCGAGGGAACCCGCGATCGCGGGGCTCCCGGCCTTCCGGGACCTGGCCTCGCTGCCCGGACGACCCACGGTCATCAGCGCCTACCTGCCGCCCCCGGTCCTGCTCGGCCTGCTGCCGGCCATCGCGGCCCTCGGCTGCGACGAGCTGTGGCTGAACCCGGGGACCGACAGCCCGGAGGTCGTCGCCGAGGCGGAGCGACTCGGGCTGCCGATGGTCCGCGCCTGCAGCATCGTGGGTCTGGGGCTCTCTCCGTCGCAGCTGGGCACCTGACCCGCCGCGGGTCGACCGGGGACCGGCGATCTCCGGCCGGCAGGGCTGGCCGGGTCGCCGGCGAACGACGGACTGGACTGCGGCCACGGATGCGCTTCACTCGGGGTATGGCCTCCCTGACCCGATCGCTCATGACCGCCGCCGCCCTTGCCGCCCTGCCCTTGTCGGCGGCCCGCCACCTCCTCTTCGTCGGCAGCTACACCGGACCGAAGAGCGAGGGCATCCACGCCTTCCGCTACGACGACGCCACCGGCACGGCCGAACCGCTGGGGCTGGTGGCCAAGTCGACCAACCCCAGTTTCCTGGCGATCCACCCCAACGGACGCTTCCTCTACGCGGTCAACGAGACCGACCAATGGCAGGGCAAGCCCGGCGGGTACGTCACGGCCTTCGCCATCGAGCCGGAATCCGGCAGGCTTCAGGAACTCAACCAGCAGTCCTCGATGGGGGGCAGCCCGTGCCACCTGTCCATCGACCCGACCGGGCATCACCTCCTGGTGGCCAACTATGGTGGCGGCAGCGTGGTTTCCCTGCCCATCCAGCCCGACGGCCGCCTGCGACCGCACTCGTTCCATTCGAAGCACACCGGGAGCAGCGTGGATCCGGCGCGCCAGAAGGAACCGCATGCCCACTCGGTGACCTTGTCCCCCGACAACCGCTTCGCCTACGTGGCCGACCTCGGCACGGACCGCATCCACGCCTATGTCTTCGACCCGGCCAAGGGGATCACCGCACCCAAGCCCCGCATCGACGGGCGCGTGGCCCCCGGAAGCGGTCCGCGCCATTTCGCCTTCAGCCCGGACGGCCGCCACGCCTACGTCATCAACGAGATGCTCTGCACCGTGACCGCCTTCGGCCACGAGCCTGCCACCGGGCGTCTGTCCGAGGTCGGGACGGTGCCCACCGTGCCGGCCGGGACCGACCGCAAGGGACTCTCCACCGCCGAGGTACGGGTGCATCCGTCGGGGAAATTCGTCTACGGATCCAACCGGGGCCACGACTCCATCGCCGTCTTCTCGCGCGATCCGGCCACCGGCGCCCTGAAGCCGGTCGAGGTGCACAAGATCGGAGGCCAGACGCCACGGAACTTCACGATCGATCCCTCGGGCGACTTCCTGCTGGCCGCCGGCCAGGGCTCCCATGACATCCGGGTGTTCCGCATCGATGCGGCCACCGGGAAGCTCCAGGCGACCGGCGAGCGCTGGAAGGTCGGCTCGCCGGTCTGCCTGCGGTTCCTCCCCCTGGACAAGGCCCCGTGACGGGCGGTTCCACGACACCGGTCAGACCCGGTCGGCCCAGCGCGGGTCGGCCGCCAGCTTCCGGACCAGGTCCTTGATCTTCTGGGACTCCGCCTTGGAGGCCACCAGCGTGGCATCGTCGGTGAGCACCACGATGCTGTCCTTCACACCCACCATCGTGACGGGCGTGCGTCCCCGGGTGCGCCCATCGAAGACGAGGTTCCGCGCCGAGTCCACCTGGACGAGGTCCCCGATGGCCGCGTTGCCCTCGGCATCCTGCCTCAGGTGGCGGGCCAGCGCCGGCCAGGCCCCGAGGTCGTCCCAGTCGAAGCGTCCGTCGGCCACCACCACGTTCTGGGCCTTCTCCATGAGCGCGAAGTCCACGCTGATCTTCCGGATGGCCGGGTACTCCGCCGCCAGCACCGACTCGAGCTTCCGGGCGCCCTTCGACGCCGCGGCGAACCAGCGCTGGCAGGCCTGGTGCATCTCGGGTTGGTGCACGGCAAGCGCGTTGGTGATGGTGACGAACGACCAGACGAACATGCCCGCATTCCAGCGGTAGTCGCCGGAGGCCAGGTACTCCTGGGCCTTTTCGAGGGAGGGCTTCTCGACGAAGCGCTCCACCTTGAAGAGCGGGGTCTTCAGCGGCTTGCCCGAGGCAGGGGGCGGCAGGGCCTTGCCCGACTGGATGTACCCATACCCCGTCTCCGGGCCGGTGGGCTGGATGCCGATGGTGACGATCACCTGCCCGCGGGAGGCCACGTCGAAGGCGTCGGAGAGCACCTGTCGGAAGCCCTTCTCGTCGTGGATGACATGGTCGGCGGGAAGCACCGCCATCACCGCCGTGGTCGAGCGGGCGCCCACGACGGCCGCTCCCAGGGTGACCGCCGCGCAGGTGTCACGACCGATTGGCTCGCCAAGGATGTTCTCCTTGGGCAGTTCGGGCAGTTGCCGACGCACCTCGGCCGCCTGCACGGCATTGGTGATGATCAGGATGTTGGCCGGGGGCACCAAAGGACGGACCCGATCGACAGCCTGCTGGAGAAACGACCGCTCTCCGAGCAGACGGATCAACTGCTTGGGCGTCTTCTCGCGGCTCACCGGCCAGAACCGCTCCCCACGGCCACCGGCCATGATGAGGACGAAGCGGTCGGCCGAGGCACCCCGGGGCGCCTCGGAGCGCTTGGCCGCGGCAGGTGCCTTGGCCGTGGACCCCTTGGCAGCAGCGATGGGCTTGGACGGCTTGGTGGACTTGGACGGCGATGAGGCCACCCGGGATGGCGACCGGTCGGACTTCGGGGAAGACGTGCGCTTCATGGGCAGGATGTGACGCCATCCAACACCACAAGACCGCCCAACTCCAAGGGATTCATGGAGCCTCCCGGTCCGCACCGCACCGACCCGTCAGAGAGGACGGATCGGCACGGACCACTCCAACTCGAAGCCATCGTCCCGGAGTCGCTTCTGGAACTCGGCCGTGAGCCCGGCTCGGGCATGGACGGCCTCCGGGGTGAGCTTGCGGTCGGCACAGAAGGCCGCCAACGCCCCGGCGGCCTCGCCGATGTTCCACTCCACCGGGTGGAGCCGGTAGCAACCGTTGGCGATGTGGGTGACCCCGAGGCATTTGCCCGCGGCGATGAGGTTCCCGACCCGCTGCGGCAGGAGCGATCCGAGGGGGATCTGGAAGGGCAGGCTCGACACGTCGACGTAGTTGCGCCCGGTGGTCGAGGGGTGGAGGTCGATGCGGTAGGCACCGACACCGACCGAGTCCGCGAACGTGGCGGCCCGCACGGTCGCCGCGGTCGCCCCGGTCTCGGCCTTGCGGGGTTCGGTGGCGATGTGGCGCTCGGTGACCGTGAAGCGCGCACGGATGCGGCGGGCCTCCCGGATGTACGGGGCGAGGGCGAATCCATCGGGAGTGCCCAGGGTGCCGGCGCTGGGCTTGAGGCCCGGCCATCCGGTCCCGCCGTCCGGCCGGGGCGCCTCGGTCTGGAGCCAGTGGATCAGGCTGCGGCCCAACGCCTTGGCCTCGGCCTCGCGTTGCCGGCGTTGCTCCGGGCCGACGCCGGGACCCACCAACGGGGCCAGCCAGTGGTCGTTCTGCGGCCAGTTCACCAGGCAGACCGACGGGAAGGCCTTGGGATCCTCGAAGCGGGAGGCGTCCCGGATCCGTCGGTAGGTCCAGAGGTTGGGGAAGCCCGACTCGGTGACCGGGTCGAAGGGCAGCGAGCGCGGCTGGAGGGTCACCGGATGGCTGTGTTCCCAGGCGAACAGCCGGCCCGGCCACGGCGGCGTCATGCGCGGCACGTAGTCACGCCACCGGGCGTAGTCGTCGGGGCGACCGGCGACATGGTTCTGCCCGGCGTGGTGCTCCAGGGCAAAACACCAGGTGACGGCCTGCTGGTCCAGCGGGTCGGCCGTCTCCGGCGCCGAGGGCTCCCCGGTCTCCGAGCGGGATTCGGCCCCGGTGACATGCTCCACACCGGCCAGCGGCAACAGGTCCCCGAGCTCGGTCGCCTCCAGCACCCAGGGAGCCGAGACCGTGCGCCGGCGCCCTCCGTTCACCGGCTCGAACTGGACGGCCTCGATGCGATCGCCCCGCATGGAGACCCCGGTGGGCCGGTGGCCGAGGAGGAGGGTCAGACGGCCCGAGGCGATGAACGGGGCCAGCATCGACTGGAGCACCGAGAGCGCGAGCCTCGGCTCATGGCAAAGGCGGGAGACCCATCCCCCGCCGGGGTTCAGGCGCGACGCGGCGGCGCGGGTGGCGGCGGTGACCGGCAAGTCCCGGAGGAAGCGCTGGCGGACCTCGTCTCGGAACTGGCGATAGCTCCGGGTGCAACCGGCCTCCTCGATCCACGGGTGCTCGTCGGGTGGGACCGCCTGCGAGGTCAATTGTCCGCCGATCCAGAGGGTCTCCTCGGAGAGCACGACCCGGTGCCCCGCCCGGCAGGCCGCCAGCGCGGCCGCGACGCCCCCGAGTCCGCCCCCCACCACCAGGATGGTGGTCGACATCTGGGTCGGTCGTCGCTCGGCCGCCAGCAGGCCCGAACCACCGGCCGACATCCCGATCGAGGCCATCGCCCCCAGAAACCCACGCCGATCCATGGATGGAACCTGCCACGGGCGTCACCCAGGGGCCAGCCGCATCCCCTGGGACTCGGCACGAAGGACGCCTCATCCGGGTCAAAACTCATGGCACTCATTGCGCCCATTGCGGCCGAAAAACACTTGATCCCACCGGACGCGCCCCCTTACGTTCTCGGCTCCTTTGTGCACCCGTAGCTCAATTGGATAGAGCGGCTGACTACGGATCAGCAGGTTCCAGGTTCAACTCCTGGCGGGTGCACCAGGTTTCCCCGGACCCCCCCGACCCCCAACCTGCAGCACCCCAAGCAGGAACCACCCCGCCCGGGTTGACGGTGCATTCCTCAGCCCACTGCCTCCCCTGGATCCTGCCCATCCTGAGATTCCGCT
>JAJTFN010000235.1 GCA_021298285.1 Verrucomicrobium sp. | reverse complement strand
GGCTACCGTGGAGGTGGCGGTGGCGGTGGCGGTGGCTACCGTGGAGGTGGCGGCGGCGGCGGCGGCGGTTGGCGCGGTGATCGCGGCGGCGGCGACCGTTACTGAGCCCGGGGCCGATGTCCCTCGGTTGGGCCGGCCCCGATCGTTGGTTTTCAACCCGTGTCCCGGAATCCCCGGGCACGGGTCTTTGCGTTGAGGCCCGCACCGGAAAGGCCCATGGCCCCGATGTCTTCCGCCCTGGCAGGATGCCGGGCGGTGTTTCTGGCGCTGCGACTTGACGAGCCGCCCAACGTCCGACATTCGTTCCATGCCTCCGATCCGTTGGGCGTCTTCCTGACCGGACCGACGTCGGAGCGTTTCGATTCCCGGAAACCGTCATCCCATGGCAGAGACCCCTGAAATCCCAGAAAGCAACGATCCCTTCAGCCGGCAGGTGGCGATCACCATCGCGATATTGGCGGTGGTCCTGGCCGTGATCGAGAACAAGGGCGACAACGCCAAGACCGATGCCATCCTCAAGACCAGCGAGGCAGCCAACCGCTGGGGTTATTACCAATCCAAGAGCATCAAGCAGAATCTCCATGAGACTGAGTTGGAGATCCTTGCCAGTCTGGGACCGTCCGCCCCCTCGGCGGGTGTCCTGGACCCGGCCCTGACGGCCGCCAAGGAGAGGGCGACCGCGGCGGCCCGTCGCTACGATTCCGAGAAGGGCGACATCAAGAAGGAGGCCGAGCGGTTCGAGGCGGAGGCCGCCACCAACGGCCGGATCAACGACCGTTGCGACCATGCCGCCCTGGCCTTGCAGATCGCCGTGGTGATTTGCTCCGTGGCGATCCTCTCGCGATGGCGCCTCTTCTGGTACATCGGCCTCGGTCTCGGGGTGGCCGGCTCGCTCATCGGCCTGAGCGCCTACCTGTTGTGAGACTTCGGGTTCCGGGCGAAGCCCCGGCGGCTCAGAGGATGTTGGCGGCCAGTTCAGCCAGTTCGCTGCGCTCGCCTCGCTGCAGCTCGACATGGGCGGCCAGCGCCTGCTCCTTGAAGCGGCTGATCACGTAGTTGAACCCGTTGGACGCCACGTCCACATACGGATTGTCGATCTGGTAGGGGTCGCCCGTCAGGACGATCTTTGTGCCATGGCCCACCCGGGTGAGGATGGTCTTGGCCTCCAGCGGCGTGAGGTTCTGCGCCTCATCCACGATCATGAACTGGTGGGCGATGCTCCGGCCCCGGATGTAGCTCAGGGCCTCGACCACGATGGTGCCGCTGCGGAGCATGTCGGCGGTGCGCCGGTGCTCGTGTCCCATGTTCAGGTCGCCGAGCATCTCGAGGGCGTCGTGGATGGGCTGCATCCAGGGCGAGAGCTTCTCGTCGAGCGAGCCGGGCAGGAATCCCAGTTCCTTGCCCATCGAGATCGTCGGCCGCGCCACCACCAGGCGCCGGAACTCGCGGTCGTTGACGGTGCGCTTCAGGCCCGCCGCCAGGGCCAGGAGCGTCTTGCCGGTGCCGGCCTTGCCCATGAGGGTCACGAGGCGGACCCGCTCGTCCAGCAACGCGTCCAGGGCGAAGTGCTGCTCCCGGTTCTTTGGCCGGATGCCCCAGACGTTCTGGCAGTCCTGCAGTGGCACCAGCTTCGTCCCGGTGGCGTCGACCTTGCACAGCACCGTCCGCTTGGGGTTTCCCTCCTCGGCGAGGGTGCAGAATTCGTTGGGGAACCGGACCCTCCCGGCCGGGAGGGGCACCTCGCCGTTGAGCTTGAGTCCGGCGATGGACGCGGCCGGCATCACCAGGTCGAACATCCCGGTGTAGAGGTCCTTCAGGTTGACCTGGTCGGTCTCGTAGTCCTCGGCCGGCAGGCCGTACACATCGGCCTTGAGGCGCAGGTTGATGTCCTTGGTGACCAGGATCGTCGGTCGGGAGCGTTGCTGCGCCTGGATGACCAGCGCCTGGGCGAGGATCCGGTTGTCCATGCTGCCGCTGGCGATGACATCCCGCGCCGGTCCCGACTTGGCGGCCGGGAGGAAGATGATCTGCAGGCGTCCTCCGGTGGCCAGGGCGACTCCCTTGTTGAGGTTTCCCTCGCGGCGGAGCGCGTCGAGGCGCCGGGAGACCGTCCGGGCGTTCTGGCCCCGCTCGCTGGTCTCACGCTTGAACTTGTCCACCTCCTCGAGCACCTCGATGGGGATCAGGACATGATTGTCCTGGAAGTTGAGCAGCGCGTTGGGGTCGTGCAGCAGGACGTTGGTGTCGAGGACGTAGTTCTTGATGCGCGGACCGTCGGGCGGGCTTCCCGGTGCCTGGGCGGTCTTCGTGGCGGTGCCCCGGGGTTTGCGGGGGGATTTCACGGGGGCCTGGGCCTTCGTGACGATCGGGTCCGATGCGCTGTCCAGCACGGGAACGGTTGATGGGCCCGACTGGTCGCCGGTTCAAGCCGAATCCGCCGCCCTCCCCTGAAATCGGCCTTCCGGCGGGGTGACAATCCCGTGACGCCTGACGGGAAGACCATCAGACACCTTTTGTCTGAAGCTCGCGTGCAGGATGTGCGCCATGAAGATCGATGATCGATTCGAGGAGGAGCGGGGCGAGGTGGTGGAACTCATCCCCTGTGGCGACCATCTGCCCGACGGGTTGAGCGAGGGGTTCCAGGTGCGGGTGGTCCGGCGGGTGGCCGGCGACCGCCGCCTGGTGGAACGCGAGGGGCGCGAATGGGTGGTGGGCGCGGGCCAGATCCGGCTCCGTCGCCGCGTCTCGCCGACCGCACCCGCCGGGGGGCTTGAGACATGGAATGTGCCGTTGCGCGCGGTCCGCCCACGGGTGCCCGACCGGAGCGGCATCCTCGCGTCCTCCCCAGGGTTCAGGCGCCCGGGTCATTGAACCGGCCGCCGGGTGGCATTCTTCCGCGTTGCGCCCGCCGTCGCTCCGGCGCGAGAGTCGGCACCAGCATGTCTGCACAGGTCATCGCCATCGCCAACCAGAAGGGGGGCGTGGGCAAGACAACCACGAGCATCAACCTCGCCGCCGGACTGGCGATGCGGGGCCATCCGGTCCTCTTGATCGACCTCGACTCGCAGGCCAATGCCACCAGCGGCCTGGGGCTCGACAAGGCCGAGGGCGGCAGCGTGTACCGGCCCCTGCTGGGTCTGGGCAGCCTCGAGGATCGCATCCGTCCCACCGCCTACCCGCATCCGTCCCACCGCCTACCCGAACCTCTCGGTGATCGGCAGCGAGCTCGATCTCTGCGGCATCGAGGTCGAACTCGCCCGGGTCGAGGACTCCATCCTGCGCCTCCGGAAGGTGCTCCAACCGATCAAGGAGTCCGGGCGTTTCCAGGTCATCCTGCTCGATTGCGCCCCGTCGCTCGGCATCATGACGCTCAATTCCTTCGCCGCCGCCGACAAGCTCATCGTGCCCCTCCAGTGCGAGTATTACGCGCTCGAGGGCATCGCCATGCTGACCCGGGTGATCAACCAGGTGCGCGACAACGGGGTGAATCCCGGACTCGAGATCCTGGGCGTGGTCATGACGCTGCTCGACGCCCGGACCCGCCTGGGCCAGAGCGTCGTGGCGGAGGTCCGCCAGCATTTCGGAGACAAGGTCTTCGACACGGTGATCCCCCGGAGCACCCGCCTGGCCGAGGCGCCCAGCCACGGCAAGCCCATCATGGCCTACGATCCTTACAGCGCCGGCGCGGCGGCCTATGAGGTGTTGGCGGGCGAGGTGGCCCAGCGCTTGGGATTGCCCGTTCCGGCCTGAGGCGTCGGTTGCGGGGTGTCCGGATGGCAATGGTCGGCGTGGGCCGGGAATGCACCGGGGCTTCCCACCGGTTGATCGCCCGTGGCAGCCTGCATGGCATGAAGTTCCCCGCCGCCGTGAGGTTCCTGGTCGTGGCCGCCGCGTCGGTGCTGGCCCTGAGGGCCGCCGACCGCCCGAACATCCTCTTCATCATGACCGATGACCACGCGGCCCACGCGATCTCCGCGTATGGCAGCCGGATCAATCGGACTCCCCACCTCGACCGCCTCGCCGCCCAGGGCCTGCGGTTGGACCGCTGCTTCGCCGGCAACTCGATCTGCACCCCCAGCCGGGCGACCCTGCTGACGGGCCAGTACAGCCACCGCAACGGGGTGCCGGTGTTCAACGACCTCGACCCGTCCAAGACCACGGTGGCCCATCGCCTGCAACAGGCGGGCTATTACACGGCCATGCTCGGCAAATGGCACCTCGGCTCCGACCCCCAGGGCTTCGACGACTGGAACATCCTCCCGGGGCAGGGTCGCTACAACGATCCCATCCTCTACGACCGGACCGGCCACCGTGTCTACAAGGGCTATGTCACCGACATCATCACCGACCTGACCCTCGACCTGCTCAAGAACCGGCCCAAGGACAAGCCGTTCTTCCTGATGTGCCACCACAAGGCGCCCCATCGCGAGTGGACGCCCTCCGAGAAGTACCGCCGCGAATTCGCCGGGCGCGAATTCGCGGAGCCTTCGACGTTCCGCGACACCTACGAGGGCAGGTCCGACGCGCTCAGGCAGAACCACCAGACCGTGTTCAGGAACCTGACCCGGCACGACCTCAAGATGGTGCCGCCGGAGGGTCTGGCCGGACAGGAACGCCAGCGGTGGCTGGGCCAGGTGCCCACCGAGGTGACCGTCCGCGAGGATGGCCAGGATCGGGTCCTGCGGGGGGCTGAGCTCGACCGCTGGAAGTACAACCGCTACCTCCAGGACTACCTCGGGTGCGTGCAGAGCGTGGACGACAGCGTCGGCCGGTTGCTGGACTGGCTGGACACCCACGGGCTCAAGGACAACACCGTGGTCATCTACACGAGCGACCAGGGGTTCT
>JAJTFN010000234.1 GCA_021298285.1 Verrucomicrobium sp. | reverse complement strand
CCAAGCCACCCAAGACTGGCCGTTTTTCCGGAATACCTGGCGACTGGTCTTCTATTCGACCCAGCTGTTTGACAGGAATTCCACCCGATACCGGGCCTGGGTCGTGCTGGCGGTCGGCGTGTTGTTGTCATCGGCGATGGCGGCAGCCATGGCGGTTCAGCTCCGCGCACGCTTGCGGCAAGAGATCGTGTCCCGACAACTCAGGTCGACGCTGGACGAACTTGAGGCTTCCCGCCGCGAACGCGAGCGGCTCAGCCTCGATCTTCACGATGGCACGATCCAATCGCTATACGCGTTGCAGCTCGGCCTGAGTCGCGCCGCCGACCAGGCGATGGATTCCTCACCGCTGCTGGGTGCCCGGCTGGCCGACTACCGGCGGAATCTCACAGGCATCATCGGACAGTTGCGGGGCTACATCCTGAGGCACGAGGCAGATGACAGCCCGGAGAGCGATCTCGCACGCCTGCTGACGGCATTGGTGGAACGCATGCGCTGCACCACTGGAACGGAGATCGTGGCGGAGGTTTCTGCGGAGGCCGCCAGCCGCCTCACGGGCGAACAGTCCGTGCACTGGGCCAACCTCGCCCACGAAGCGTTGAGCAACGCGCTACGCCACTCCCAAGCCAACCGAATCACGCTGGCTTTGCGTCATGCGAGCGGCCGGGTGACCCTGGAAATCCGCGATGACGGCACCGGGTTCGATCCCTCCGAACCTCCTCATACCGGTGTTGGACTCCAGAACATGAAAAAAAGGGCCGCCAACACCGGCGGTACCTTTGAGTTGGAGTCGCTTGTCGGACTTGGAACGAGGGTCAGCGTGTCCGTTCCGATCACCGACAATCCCCGTTCCGAACAGGAAACATGAAATCCTCACCAACCGTCCGGGTATTGATCGTGGATGACCATCCCGTGGTCCGCGCAGGGCTTCGCGTCATCACCGAGGTGGACCCGGGAATCCTGGTGATCGGGGAGGCCGGGAGCGGCGCCGAGGCGCTCGTCGCCGTGCGCAAGTCGCAGCCCGATGTGGTGCTGCTCGACGTGCGGTTGCCCGATCGAAATGGCATCGACGTCTGCCGGGAACTCAAGAGCCGCCCGGGCGCACCACGTGTCCTGTTCCTAACCTCCTTCGCCGACAATGCGCTGGTCCTGGCAGCCATACAGGCGGGCGGTGACGGCTACCTGCTCAAGGACAACGAACCTCGCGACATCGTGGCGGCCATCCGCACGGTGCTGGCCGGTGGCATGCTGTTCGATCCGATCGTGGCACAGTTCGAACAGCCCGGATCGCGGCGCCCATCCACCGCCCGAACCCTTCGACCCGTCCGACCGACATCCGATCCCGGTCCCCAGTGCCGCCAGTGCGAGCGAGGCCCCGCCCAAACCCTCGAGGAAGTTCCGCCGGTCGATCATGTCGTTCTGTCGAGGGGCCCTCAGGCGAGGACACCCCGGATCACCTCGCCACCGATGTCGGTGAGGCGGTAGTCGCGGCCCTGGAAGCGGTGGGTGAAGCGGGTGTGCTCGATCCCCAGCAGGTGCAACACGGTGGCCTGGAAGTCGTTGGCGTGGACGGGGTTCTCGGCGGTGTTGTAGCCGAAGTCGTCGGTGGACCCATAGGTGGTGCCACCTCGGATGCCGCCGCCGGCCATCCACAGCGAGAAGGCCTTCATGTGGTGGTCGCGGCCGTAGTTGCCGTTGGAACTGTCACCCTGGTTCATGGGCGTGCGGCCGAACTCGCCGCCCCAGACCACCAGCGTGTCGTCGAGCAGACCCCGCTGGCGGAGGTCGCGCACCAGGGCGGCCGAGGCCTGGTCCACCGCCTTGGCGGTCTTGGCGATGTCGGCAGGCAGGTTGTTGTGATGGTCCCAGCCCCGGTGATACAGCTGGATGAAGCGCACTCCACGCTCGGCCAGGCGCCGGGCGAGCAGGCAGTTGTTGGCGTACGACGACTTGCCGGGCTCGGCCCCGTACATTTCGAGCGTGGCCCGGCTCTCCTTCGAGATGTCCATGAGCTCGGGCACGCTGGTCTGCATGCGGTAGGCCATCTCGAACGAGGCGATGCGCGTGGCGATCTCGGGGTCGCCCACCTCGCGGAGGTGCTGCTCGTTGATCTCACGGGTGCCGTCGATGAGCCGGCGGCGGACCTGGGCCGAGATGCCCTGCGGGTTGTTGACGAAGAGGATGGGCTCGGCCCCGGAACGGAACTCCACGCCCTGATGGTTGGTCGGCAGGAAGCCGCTGCCCCAGTACCGCGTGAGCAGCGGCTGGTCCTGGCCCTGGCCCGAGGCCAGCACCACGAAGGCGGGCAACTGCTCGTTCTCGCTGCCCAGTCCGTAGCTGATCCAGGCGCCCATGGCCGGCCGGCCCGCCTGCTGGTGGCCGGTTTGCATCAGGGTCACGCCCGGGTCGTGGTTGATCGCCTCGGTGTGCATCGAGCGCACCAGCGCGATCTCGTCGGCGATGGAGCCGATGTGCGGGAGCAGTTCGGAGATTTCCATGCCGCAGCGGCCGTGGCGATCGAAGCGGAAGCGGCTGCCCACGCAGTTGAGCGGCTGTCCCATGAGCTGGGCGATGCGCTGGCCTTTGGTGAGGCTTTCCGGCATGGGCTTGCCGTTCATCTGCACCAGCCGGGGCTTGGGATCGAAGAGGTCGAGGTGCGACGGGGCACCCGACTGGAAGAGGTAGATCACCCGCTTGGCCCGGGGCGGCCGATGGAGCACCCGGGTGTCCTTGGCGAGGCCCGGTGCCTCGGCCAGCGTCCGCGCCGCGGGCCCGAGCAGCGAGGCCAGGGCCGCGGTGCCGATGCCCCGGGCGCCCCGGGCGAAGAAGTGGCGGCGGGTCAGGTGGAGGGCGATGGGATCGACCGGGTTCATGGTCATTCGCGGGTGACCGCTTCGTCGAGGTTCAGGAGGGCGCTGGCCACGCCGGTCCAGGCGGCCAACTCGGCGACCGGAACCGTGGCGTTGCGTGGGCCCTGGCCGATGCGGGTGATGGCCTCGGCGGCGGGAAGGTCGCGGGAATAGGTTTCGAGCAGGTCGTCGAGGAGGGCCTTCAGGGCGGCGCGCTCGCGGTCGGAGGGCGGCCGGGCCAAGAGCGCCTTCATGGCGAAGTCGAGGCGCGGCTCCGGGGCACGCCCCGGGACCTCCCGCAGGATGCGCGCGGCGAAGAAGCGGGCGGCCTCGAGGTAGGTCACGTCGTTGAGGGTGACGAAGGCCTGCAGCGGCGTGCAGGTGGAGGGCCGCTGGACGGTGCACAGGGCGCGGTCGGGGGCGTCGAAGGTCTGCAGCGTCGGGTTGGGCACGGTGCGCTTCCAGAGCGTGTAGAGGCTTCGCCGATACAGGTCCTCGCCCTGCCCCACCTGGTAGCTGTTGCCGGCGAACATCTTCTCCTCCCAGAGGCCAGGCGGCTGGTAGGGCCGCACGCTGACGCCACCGATGCGCTGGGAGATCAGGCCGCTGACGGCCAACGCGTTGTCGCGCAGCATCTCGGCCGGCAGGCGGAACCGGGGGCCGCGCGCCAGCAGGAGGTTCTCCGGGTCGCGGCGCTGGAGCTCGGGCGTGACGCGCGACGCCTGGCGGTAGGTCGCACTGAGCACGATGCGGCGCAGTTGGGCCTTCACGTCCCAGCCGTCGTCGATGAAGCGCCGCGCCAGCCAGTCGAGCAGTTCCGGGTGGGTCGGGGGCTGCCCGTTGGTGCCGAACTCGTTGGCGGTCCGCACGATGGGATTGGGGAAAAACATGGCAACTGGCCGGGACGTCGGCCGTGACGCGCTCGCCCTTGGAGCGGTAGTCGCCCCGGACGCGGATGTGGCTGGCACGCCCCTCCTTCATGTCGTCCATCACCCGCAGTGTGGGGATGGAGCGGTTCAGGTCGTCACGACGCTTCCGTTCGGCCGTGAGCCGTTCACCCAGTTCCTTCACCTCGGGGATGCGGGTGGTGCGGTAGTGCTCGCGCAGCTCGCGGGCCTGGGCCTCGCTGCGGCGGTCGGCCGGCAGGCGGGCGATCTCGCGCAAGGCCACGGCCTTGGGATCGCCGGCCTCGCGGTCGGTGGCGAAGTAGAACCCGCTGGCCCCGCCCCGGTTGACCACCTTCAGCAGCAGATGGTTCTCACCTTCCCGGAGTGCCGCCTGAACCTCGTCCTGGTTGGCCGCCACACCGCGGCTGATGTCCTTGGCCAGGATCTCCCGGCCGTTGAGCCACACCTTGAGGCCGTCGTCGCTGCCGAAGAACAGCGCCTGCGTTCGCACCTGGCTGGCGGTGAGGATGCGGTGCAGGTAGGTGGCCCCAAGGTCGCTGGACAGCGCCTGGACGGCGCCGTCCTTCCAGCCGGCCTCCACGACCCAGGCCTTGCGGTCGTCGCCGAAGACGGCGTCCGGGGCGAAGGCCTGTTTTTCGGGCCCGAAGTCGCGCTGGAAGGCGGCCTTGCCATCGGCCTCGGCGAAGGGGCCGACACGTCGCCAAGGACCGAGCCGAAGGCCGTCCGGCCCACCCGATCCCCCCGCCCCGCCAGCCGCCCAAGCCTCCTCCCATGCCGCCTGCGCGGCCTGCCAGTCGCGGCGCGGGTCGGACAGCAGCGCGGCATGGCGCGTCTCCAAGCCCTGCACCGAGCCTTGCAGCGCCTTCAGGTCGGACGCCTGCCGGGCCGTCGGCACCTGGATGAAGGGCGGGGCCGGATCGCTGTCGAGCCCCTTCTCCGGGATGCGGTTGAAGAAGTCGTAGAGCTGGTAGTACTCGCGCTGGGTGAACGGGTCGTACTTGTGGTTGTGGCACTCGGCGCACTGGATGGACGAGCCGAGGAAGACCGTGCCGAAGGTGTTCACCCGGTCGGTGACGTACTTGTTGAGGTACTCGTCGGGGTCGGCACCCCCCTCGGTGCTCGACATGCCATTGCGGTTGAAGGCCGTGGCCACCCGCTGGTCGAGGGTGGGCGCGGGCAGCAGGTCGCCGGCAAGCTGGTCGACGACGAACCGGTCGAAGGGCTGGTTGGCGTTGAAGGCCTGGATGACCCAGTCGCGGTACTGCCACATGGAGCGGGGCGCGTCGGCGTGGTAGCCGTCGCTGTCGGCGAACCGGGCGAGGTCGAGCCACGGCACCGCCATGCGCTCGCCATAGGCCTGGCTGCTGAGCAGGCGGTCCACGAGGGTCTCGTAGGCGCCGGCGGATCCGTCGGCGAGGAAGGCGTCCACCTCGTCCACCGTGGGCGGCAAGCCGGTCAGGTCGAGGGTGACGCGGCGCAGGAGGGTCCGCCGGTCGGCCTCCGGGGACGGCGCCAGGCCCTCGCTCTCGAGGCGCGCGAGGACGAAGGCGTCGATGCCGTTGCGCCCCCAGCCCGCGTGCGTCACCGCGGGAGGCTCCGGGTCGGCGATCGGCTGGTAGGCCCAGTGCCCACGCCAGGTCGCGCCTTCCTCGATCCATCGCCGCAGCACGGACACCTGGTCGGCCGACAACTGCTTGCCGGTCGAGGCCGGCGGCATGTGCTCGTCGGGATCGGCGCTGGTGATCACCTCCAGCAGGCGCGACTCGGCCGCTCGGCCGGGGACCACGGCCCGGACGCCGGATTTGAGGCGCTGGGCTGCCCCCTCGGGTTGATCGAGGCGCAGGCCGGCCTTGCGCTTGGCTTCGTCGGGCCCATGGCACTGGTAGCAATGCTCGGCCAGGATCGGGCGGATCTGGCGGTTGAAGTCGACAGGAGCCCCTGCGGCTTCAGACCTGCGCACGATCAGCAGGGACGCCATCAGGAGCCAAATCCAGACCGCCCGGATGGGGCCGGATCGCGACACACCGGGACGGGGGACATTCGGGAGCCGGTTGGTCATCAAGCACTCGATCGGTTGGGGGTGGATAGCCGAAGATCCTAAAGCGCCCCGGGAGCGGCTTCCACGCCTATTCCGGAGATTTGACGGTTGCCATGCGCCCCCCCCCGGAGGAGCTCGAGGCCGGCCAGACTCTGTGGCCACTCCCTCAACCGTGAGGGATGCCCTTCGGGTACGACGTTGACATGACGACGCCTCGGATGGCGTCGCCCGAATCGGTCATGGTGCGCAGCCCGTAGAGTTCGGTGTCGACCAAGACCAACCCCCGCTTGCTGCCCCGGAGCATGGCGTTGAAGGGTTTCCGCCATCGGGCGAGGCACTTGCCGACCAGGACGGCCAACACCTGCTCGATCGGGTGGGCAACCTCTCCGCCGAGGCATCGCACCAGGGCGCGCTGCGGATCGAACCGGAGGTTGGAGGTTCCCGGCGTCTCGAGCAGCACGGACAACGAGCGGCCCGGGGTCGACGACGTGGCTGGAGGGAGGATGTCGTCCTCGGTGAGGACCTGCTGGAATCGGGGCACATCGATCGCCCCGCCGAGCGACCCGGGTTCCAGGCTCGACGAGGAGGTCCTCAGGCGGTGGTACAGGTCGAGCGCCAGCACCGCCCCGACATCACCGGCGTCCCCGGGCATGCTGGCGTGGAGGGTTCCGTCCTCGGAGATCCGCGCCGACTCGAGGATTTGCATCGCCCACCGCAGGCGTTCCCGCTGTTCATCGGTGAGGTCGGCGGAACGGTCCCCGACCGAAAGGATCGGGAGACTCGGCGGCGACAGTTCCCGGGGCATGGGACGTGTCGTCACGGGGACCACGGACGCGCCCCCGCCGGCCTGGGACCCGACGGAAGCGACCGCCGACTTGAGGATCTTGTTCATGGGACGAAGGGATTGGAGGGGCCTCCCGCACCGGGCACGACGACACGATACCGACAGGACACCCAACCGGGTCAACGCCCATCCCTCGCCCATCCCTCGCCGATCCCTCGCCCATCCCTCGCCCATCGGTGGCTCACCCACCCGGCGACCTCAGGGCGCGGGTCGACCGGTTGATCTTGTGTCCAGCGTGAGGGCCGCGTCCGTTGGCGCCCCCTCGCGGTCAGAGGCGGAGGCGCTTCTTGAGGTCGCGGGCGATGGGTCGCTCGGGGCGGGCCTGGATGAGGAGGCCGAGGCGCTTCTTGAGGTCGCGGGCGATGGGTCGCTCGGGGCGGGCCTGGATGAGTTGGTCGAGCAGGCGGCGGGCTCCCTCGGGATCGGACCGCGCCCGGAGCGTGGCCCGGGTGATCAACTGCGCGTAGCCCGGGGTGAAGTCCGGGCTGAGGCCCACGCTGCGGAGGAAGCCCTGCTCGGCCTCGTCGTGGCGTCCTTCCGACTCGGCGATGAGGGCCTGCAGATGGGCATCGCGGGCCTCGAGGTAGAGGCGGAGACGATCGCCCCAGCCGGCGGAATGCCCGGCGGACAGCGACTCGGGCAACGGGCGCGGGAGCGCGAGCAACTCCGACAACAGGGCCTGTCCCCGGACGGGCACCGGGCCCAGGGTCCGGGGAGTCAGGAACAGCAGGAAGGGATGATCGTCGGTGTTGATCTCGGCACACAGGGAGTAGTCGCGGAGCGTCTGGGAATCGGCGAACCAGGTGCCCATCACCGGCAACACCTCGGCCAAGGCCAGGGGCCGCAGGGCCGCGGCGAGACCGGGTTGACGGAGGCGAGATTCGAGGGACTCGGCCCACCCGGGGTGGATCGCACTCCCCTTCCGGTTCCGCCGCGCCATCCCGTCCTTCCCATCGACCGCGTCCTGGCGACCGGTGCGACCTGCCTGGACCGCAGCCTCCTTCCGGCCCCCGGCCGTCCCCACCAGGCCGATCACCGGCGTGTCGGCATTGAGTCGGAGCAACAGGGCCGAGGCGTCGGGATACACCTCCAGGAACGTCGCGATGATGACCCTCAGGGTGTACCCATCGAGCTGGAAGAGCGGCAACCACTGGCAGAAGACCCCGCCGTCGGCCAACCGGTCGCCAATGGCCTCGAAGTGTTCCCGGGTGTACAGGCCCGCCGCACCATCCCGTGCCGGATGGAAGAGGTCGGCGATCACCACGTCGTAGCGCCGGGTCGTGGCGCGCACGTAGCGCCGCGCATCGGCCACGTGCACCGTCAGGCGATCTCCGTGGGCGTTGTGCGGGGCGAACTCCGTCATCACCTCGGCGACCTCGGGCACCAGTTCCACGCCCTCGGCGACCAGGCCCGGATGGGCGTCGAGCGCCGAGAACGAGATGCCCGTGCCGACGCCGAGGAAGAGCGCCCGTTTCGGGTCGGGATGCAGCAGCAGCGGCAGGTGCCCGTGCCGGCGTTCGGCCAGTGCGGAGGCGGTGCCACCCATGGTGAAGCGCTGGTTGATCCGCAGGATGCGATGGTTCTCGGCCTGGATCACCGTGGTGACGGTGTCGGAGGGACCTTCGCGCAGGGTTGCGATGCGTCCGCCGGGCGGCGCTTCCTGCAGGTGCAGATCCCGGGGCAGCAGCCCCAGGGCCATCACGGCCAAGGCCAGGCCCCACCACCGGCGCGACGGCATCCGGCGCCATTCCGGCATCAGGGCCAGGTATCCCAGGCCCAGCAGGCACCAGCTCCAACGGGTCCCGATCGCGGGCACCAGGCCCAAGGCCACCGCGGCCGGGGCGAGGGCCGATCCCAGCAGGTTCCACGACACGGCCCTGCCGAGAGCGCCGGGATGCCGGCGGG
>JAJTFN010000233.1 GCA_021298285.1 Verrucomicrobium sp. | reverse complement strand
GCCCGGGAACCGCGGCGCCAGATCCAATCCCCACCGTCGCAGTCCCCACCGTCGCAGACCACACCGTCGGTGCCGACTCCGGAGACCGACGCAGTGAGGGTGACATTCAGGGGCACCCGAGGGAATGCCGCCCTGCCCGACGGCAGCCGCCTGCAGTGGAAACGCCTCCGACATCCCCTTCCCCACGGCACGGGCTGGGAGCAGTTCGATGCCGACACGCTCCCGGTGTCGGTCCAGCTCAGGCATCGACGACCGGGAGACCGCTTCCAGCCGCTGGGTCAGCCTCAGGCAGCGCGGCTGCAGAACCTCTTCATCAATCGCCGGGTGCCTGCCACCGAGCGCGCCAACCGCTGGGTCATGCAGCTGGACGGGGGGAGTCTCGCCTGGGTGGAGGGTTTTCCCGCCGGGGAACCTCATCGCCTCGGGACGGCAACCCGCCGCATCGTGGCGCTCCGGATCGTCCGACCCGCACGGCCAGGGCGCGCCGGACCATCCAACCCAAACCCGGACCATCCACCCCGGGCCACTCCCCGATGACGGCCAACCCGGCTTCGGTGGCCGACGAAGGCCTGCCAACCCGGGGTGTTGCCATGCCCCGGGAGCCGGGGTTGCCACCATCGGACGATGCCCGTAGGATTCGCCTGCCTGATGGAAAAACTGCTGCTCATTGATGACGAGGCGGATGTCCAGTACTCCTTCCGCCGGATCTTCGACGCCTCGGGCATCGAGCTCCACACCGCCTCCAGCGGCGAGGAAGGACTTCGGCTCATTCCCAAGGTTCGGCCCGACCTCGTCCTGAGCGACATCCGCATGGCCGGGCTCAACGGCCTGGAGACCTTGCGCCGCATCCGTCAGCTCGACCCGCACCTGCCGGTGATCCTGATGACGGCCTACGGCACGACGCAGACCGCGATCGAGGCCATGAAGCTGGGGGCCTACGACTACCTGCTCAAGCCCTTCGATGTCCCGCGGCTCAAGCAGTTGGTCACCGATGCGCTGAAGGCGGCGCGTGACACCCGGCAGGCCGTCGCCCTGCGTCCGCAGCTTGAGCCCCAGGACTACGAGCTGGGCGTCATCGGCCGCAGCGGCCCGATGCAGGAGGTCTTCAAGCTCATCGGACAATTGGCGGCCTCCGACGCCACGGCGCTCATCACGGGCGAAAGCGGCACGGGCAAGGAACTCGTGGCCCGCTCCATCTTCCAGAACAGCCGTCGGGCCAAGGAGCCCTTCATGGCGATCAACTGCGCGGCGATCCCGGAGAACCTGCTCGAGAGCGAACTCTTCGGCCACGAGAAGGGGGCGTTCACCGGGGCCACCGCCCAGCGGCCAGGCCGCTTCGAGCAGTGTCACCGGGGCACGTTGTTCCTCGACGAGATCGGGGACATGCCTCCGGCGACGCAGACCAAGATCCTGCGCGTCCTCCAGAACGGCACCTTCGAGCGCGTGGGCGGCAACACCACCCTGCAGGTCGACGTGCGGATCATCGCCGCCACCAACAAGCCGCTCGAGGAGGCCGTCGCCCGCCGGGAGTTCCGCGAAGACCTTTTCTACCGCCTCAACGTCGTGCGGGTGCACATGCCTCCGCTGCGCGATCGGCAGGGCGACATCCGCCTGCTGGTCGATTATTTCCTCCGCAAGATCGGGGGCCAGGCAGGGGCGCCGAAGACCATCGGCGAACGGACCCTCGCGGTCCTCGAGTCCTACCACTGGCCCGGCAACGTGCGGGAACTCGAGAACGTGCTCCGCCGGGCGGTGGTGGTCTCCAAGGGACCTGCCATCCTCGAATCGGATCTTCCGGGCGAGGTCCTCCAGCCCGCCGTCAGCGCCCGCGCTCCCGGGGCCACCCCGGTGCCAGCCGGCCCTGCGCCAACCTCCCCGGCGACCCCGGGTGCGGGCGGCGCCCCGTTGCCCGCCGCAGGCATCGCCATCCAAGGGACAGGCGATCCAACGCCGTCGGCCACGACGCCTCCACCCACGGATCCGGCCGTCACCGGCGACATCCGTCCGCTGGTGCTGCAACTCTTCCGCTGGGCCCGCCTCCAGAGCGGCATCAAGGTGCTGCCCGCCGTCGAGCGGGAGCTGGTGATCGAGGCCCTCAAGGAGACTCAGGGCAATCAAGTGCGCGCCGCCAAGCTGCTGGGCATCACCCGGGCCACCCTGCGCAAACGGGTCGACAAGTTCGGCATTCGCCGCGAGCTCAACGTCAGCTGAGTCGCCACGGTCCATGGTCTCTGCAGACGTCGTTGCAGGTTTCTTCCGCTCGATGCACCGCCGGGCAGTGGGGTTTCTGGGTCGGGCAGCGTCGGGAGGTAGCGGGTTCATCCTCCTCGGGGGCCTCGTTGCAGGCCTCATCGGTCTCCTTGGCTCCGAAGGCCTCGCTGAGTCCCTGGCCCCCACCGTCGACGAGGCGCCACTGCCGGGCCTCCTGAGGCCGGACCGCCTCGAATCGCGCGATGGACACGGGCTCACCCCATTGCTGGTGACCGCACGGCATGCGGATCTGACCTCGGCCTCGGTGCTCGTCGATCTTGGCAGCGACCTCCGGGCGACCGATCCCGACGGCAACACGGTCCTCCACCTGTCGATCCGCAACCCGCGCCGCAATGGGCTCACCTGGCCGCCCTCCGACTGGTTGGCACGGAAGAGGCGACATCCTGTGGGCACCTGGCTCTTGCAGAATTTCGTCCGGCCCGAACCGACCCCGCACCGCCGGTCGTTCGACCTGTTCTTCTCGGTGTTCCTCGATGTCGACATTGTCCCGATGCGCGAGGCCCCGATGTACGCCGTCCCGAACGCGGTCGCATTCTTCCTGGCCTGCGGTGCCGACGTGCACGCCACCAACCGGGCCGGCCAGTCGGCCTTGTCGATGGCCCTGGATCCGCGCGAATCCCTTGGAACCCCGGAACGGGTCCAGCTGCTCTCGGTGCTGCAGAAGGCCGCCCGCTGCCTCGATGCGCCGGATTCCGAGGGAGGCACCCCGCTGCACGCCCTGGCGCGCCAAGGCTGGGGATCCGAGTTCGAGGCCTTGCTGGCTGCCGGGGCCGACGCGCGGGCCGCCGATCGCAACGGTCGGACCGCCGCCCATCTGCTGCTCGACGGGGCCTGGCCGTGGGATGGCGTCGCCGAATGCCTGGACCTGCTGGTCCGGTCGGGCGCCGACCTGGGAGCCGCCGACCGGCAAGGCAGGACTCCCCTGCACGTTCTGGCATCCCTCCGAGGCGCCAACCCCCTGTTCCTGCTCCGCCTGCCCGGACACCTCTTCCTGCCTGATCGCGTGGACTTCAATGCCCGTGATGCCCGGGGCGATACGCCGCTGCACCTCGCCGCGCGCGGAGGAGACCAGGAACTCTTCGAATGGTTCGTCGCCCGCGGGGCGCGCCTCGATGCCACCAATGCCTTGGGCGAGACCCCTCGGCGTCTCGCCTCGACCACCGACTTCCCGTCCATCGTGGCCCGGCGCACCCCCAAGACGGACCTGTTCCTGGCCATCGAGGCGGGAGATGCCCAAGCCGTGGCCTCGATCCTCGCCTCGGACCCGGCTTCCCTCCAGCGTGCCCGACCCGATGGGATGACGCCGCTCCGGCGGGCGGTGGACCTGCGGCACACCCGAATCATCGACCTGCTGCATCAAAGAGGCGTGGCATGGGATCCGATGTCGGCGGTGATCGGTCGCCGGGCCGTGGTGCTGCAGGACCTGCTGGCGCGCTCGCCCGGGTCGATCACGAACGCCGAGCGTGGCCGGGGACTGCTCCATGCAGCCGCCGAGCACGCCGATGTCTCCATCCTCGAGCAACTCCTCGCCGCCGGAGCCGACCCGAAGGCACTCGATCCCTGGGGCCTCTCACCGCTGGGGATCTCCCTCGTGACGGGCCGACGGGACATCGAGGCCCATCTGCGTGCCAAGGGCCTTCGCGAAAGTGTCTTCGACGCGGTCCATGGCGGGAGGAGGGAGGCGCGCGCGGAACGTTTGCGTCTCGATCCCGAATCGGCCCGCACCCCCAACGGATTCGGGGTATCGGCCGCCGCCGTGGCGGCCGGGCTGGACCGACCGGAACTCCTGGAGGCTTTCTTCGCGGCGGGAGTTGCCCCCGACCTCACCGAACCGTTTGCAGGACGAT
>JAJTFN010000232.1 GCA_021298285.1 Verrucomicrobium sp. | reverse complement strand
CTGTGGACGTCGATCGCCTCGTCTGCCGACGGCATGAAGCTGGCGGCGACGGAGGTCAACGGGAAGATCTACACCTCGGACGACGGTGGTGCGACGTGGACGGCGCGTGACAGCAACCGTGCCTGGTCGTCGATCGCGATGTCTGCCGACGGCAAGGTGCTGGTGGCTGGTGCGCTGGGCGACCGGTTGTACTACTCCGAGGACTCCGGGGTGACCTGGAGCGCCAAGGACTCGGTGCGCGTGTGGGGCTCGGTGGCGGTCTCGGGAGACGGCAGCAACGCCTTGGCGGCGGTGCTGGACGGCTCGATCTACCGCGCCGGTGGCTACTACACGGAATCCACGATCACCGTGGAGGAAGACGCCGTGACGACCATCGCCGGCTTCGCAACGGACATTTCGGCGGGTACGAAGGAGTCCGAGCAGACGGTCACCTTCGTGCTGAGCAACAACAACACGAACCTGTTCAAGTCCGGCCCGGCGATCAGCGCCGATGGCACGCTGACGTTCACGCCGGCCGACAACAAGTCGGGCGATGCGACGGTCACCGTGTTCGTGCAGGACGACGGCGGCACGGCCTTGGGTGGCGTGGACAAGAGCGCCTCGAAGACCTTCAACATCAAGGTGACCGCGGTGAACGACGCGCCGGTGGCAGTTGCCCAGACCGTTTCGACGGTTGAGGACACGGCCAAGGCCATCACGCTGGCTGGAACCGACGAGGAAGGCTCCACGCTGACCTACACGGTGGTGCGTCAGCCGACGCTGGGTACCCTGAGCGGCACGGCCCCGAACCTGACCTACACCCCGGATGCGAACAAGTCGGGAGCCGACAGCTTCACCTTCAAGGTGAACGACGGTGCCAACGACTCGGCGACGGCCACGGTGACGATCCTCGTTGCTGCGGCGAACGACGCGCCTGAGGCGCAGGACCAGGCGGTGACGACGAGCGAGGACGTTGCCGTGGCGATCACGCTGGGCGGGAGCGACATCGACGGAGATGCGCTGACCTACGTGGTGGTGGCTGGCCCGACGAAGGGCGAGCTGGTGGGCACGGCCCCGAACCTGGAATACGTCCCGAACGCGGAGGCGTCGGGAGTGGACAGCTTCACCTACAAGGTGAATGACGGCACGGTGGACTCTGCGGTGAAGACGGTGTCGATCACGATCGAGCCGGTGAACGACGCCCCGGTTGCCGGAGCGCTGTCGCTGAGCACCGAGGAGGACACGACGCTGTTCATCCAGCTGCAGGGCTTCGACGCCGAGGGCGGCGCGCTGACCTACACGGTGGTTGGGCAGCCGGCCAACGGCACGCTCAGCGGTGAGGGAGCGGACTTGGAGTACGTTCCGAATCCTGACTTCCACGGCACCGACAGCTTCACCTACCGGGTGAGCGACGGTGTGAACGTGTCTGGCGTTGCGCGGGTGTCGATCACGGTGACTCCGGTGGAAGACATCCCGGTGGCGCAGGCGACGACGGTGCGGGTGACGGCGGGTGGAGCTGTGGCCGTGAAGCTGGAAGGCTTCGATGGCGACAACGACGCCCTGACGTACACGGTGGTGGGTCAGCCGACCAAGGGCACCTTGAGCGGCACGGCCCCGAACCTGACCTACACGGCCAACGCCGACGCGTCCGGCAGCGACTCGTTCACCTTCCGCGTCAACGACGGCAAGGCCGACTCGAGCCGCGCCACGGTCACCATCGAGATTGCTGCTTCTCCGAAGCTGGCGATCGCTTCGTTCGACCCGACCTCGAACCGCATCACCCTCGCGGTGAGGGCTCCGAAGGGCACGGTCGTCCGCGTGGAGCAGGGGACGGCGCTGGGCACTTGGAGTGCCACGTCGATCACTGCGACCGGCGAAGGCATGGACACGCCCGTGGAGGTGTCCCTGCAGGTGGTCGAGGGCGTGCCGGTGCGGTTCTGGCGGTTGAAGGAACAGCAGTAAGCCCTGCCCAACGGGTGACCCGGGTTGATCCTGGGTTGCCCTCCTGAATCAGGCGCGTCCGAGAGGGAAACCTCCGGACGCGCTTTTTCTTTTTCTGGATATCGGAACCCGTTCGAACGGACCGGTGGGATCGCTCCCAGGCACACTGGCAGCACCACCATCCAAGGCGGTCGCTCAGGAGGCTCGCAAGCCGGGACCGGCCATGCGGCGGCGACGGCGGTGGTCGTTGCCGGCCGCTACCGGGCACCACCCTCGGGAACCGAAGCCCGCACCAACCGGTCCCGAACACCGTCCCAGGAGGCGCCATCCGGCAACCGTTCGACCACGATCAGGCGCGCACCGCGGTGGTCGCACTCGTGGAGGAACCCGTAGAGAGCCCGGGCAAACGCCTCGGGATCTTCCGGAATGAAGGACACCTGGGCGGGCATGGGTTGATCCGGGATTCGGGAGTGCGCCAGGACAAAGAGGCGGTCTTGATCGACCCCCGTGTCCGCCAGACGCGCTGCCAATTCGCCATCGCCGGCCCAAGCCCAGACCTCCAACCGGGCTTTGGGGGAGTAGTGGCGGGTCAGGAGTCCCGGGCTCCGCAAGGGACCTTCACCGCTGCCGTTCGATTCGGCCAACGGAACCCCGGCTGCCTCGGCGATCTGATCGGCCGAAAGGATCCCCGGCCTCAGCACCCGCGGACGGGTGCCGGTGACATCGACCACGGTGCTTTCGATGCCCACGGCGCAGGGGCCGGCGTCCACGATCAACGGGATCCGGTTCCCGAGGCCTGCCAGCACATGCTCGGCCGTCGTGGGAGAAAGATGGTTCGAGGGGTTGGCGCTGGGTGCGGCGAGCGGAAACCCGCAGCCGCGGATCACCGCCTGGAAAAATGGATGCGAAGGCCATCGGAGTCCCACGGTGGGCCCCCCGGCGGTGACCAGGTCCGGTACGCAGCCGGACCTCGGAACCACCAAGGTCAAAGGCCCGGGCCAGAAACGCCTGGCCAGACGCTCCGCCAGTTCAGGCCAGGTGGTCGTGCATTCCCGGGCCATGGCCGCGGTCGCGACGTGGACGATGAGCGGGTTCCCTGCGGGCCTTCCCTTGGCGCGGTAGATGCCTGCAACGGCCTCAGGGGACAGGGCATTGGCCGCCAAGCCATAGACCGTTTCGCTGGGAACCGCTGCCACCCGCCCCGAACGCAGCACCTCCACGGCCCGGATCACCGCATGGGCGAACAGCGCGGGGGTGCAGGATCTCCACGGACGGCGTCACGCCGACAGGCTATGATGTCGGGATGCCCGGGAACACCAGGAAACACCTTCAGCGGCGGGAGGCCAGGGTTTGGTCCCCAAACCGATCGGGGATGCATCGCATCTGGACGCTTCCCACGGCCCCGGGCCACCTCTACGCTGCCACCGTGAAACACAAAGGGAAGGCACAGACCGCATTTCGGCGGATGATGCTGAGGGCGCTGGGAGTCTATTGGGTGCTTGGGTTGATCCTGGTGGCGGTCCATCTGGTGGGTGATCGCTTCCTGCCTTCCGGCCTGCTGATCGCGGGGGTGCTGGGCATCACCGGACTGCTCGCGGCGTTCGCGCTGTTCGCCGGGTACTTCTTCCGGGATCCCGACGCCCAGGTGCCTCCCGGCCCCGGGCTGGTGGTCTCCCCGGCCCATGGCACGGTGGATGTCATCGACGAAGTCGACGAACCGTTGATCCTGGGTGGCCGTTGCCGACGCGTCTCGATCTTCCTGTCGGTCTTCAATGTCCATGTGCAGCAGGCTCCCGTGGCGGGGCCGGTGACCCTTGTCCGCCATACCCCCGGTCAATTCCTCAATGCCTTGAAGCTCGAATCGGCGGCCCTGAACGAAAACGTGGTCATCGGCTTCCAGGCGTCGGAGCCCGACTGCGGGCCGGTGGCCATCAAGCTCATCACCGGGCTCATCGCCCGGCGCATCGTGCCCTGGGTTCAAACCGGGGATGTGGTCGCCAAAGGTGAGCGGGTGAGCCTCATCCAGTTCGGTTCGCGGGTGGACCTCTACCTGCCGCTGAAGGCCCGGATCGCCGTGTCCCTGGGCGACCGCGTGGTGGGCGGCGAGACCGTGATGGCCCGACTGGACGGTTGAAGCCCATGAGCGCCACACGCCCAGAGGCCCGCCCCTCGTCCGACGAGCCGCCGAGGCTGAAGATCTACCTGCTGCCGAACCTCTTCACGGCCGGCAACCTGTTCTGCGGTTTCCTGGCGTTGACCAAGATCGTCGAGGCGGATCTCTCGGGGGTTTCTGGCTATCATGAGGTGAAGATGGCCCTCTTCTACATCCTCGTGGCCTGCATCCTCGACCTCCTGGATGGACGGGTGGCCCGCATGGGTGGATTCGAGAGCCCGTTCGGCCGGGAATTCGACTCGCTGGCCGACATCGTGAGCTTCGGGGTCGCCCC
>JAJTFN010000068.1 GCA_021298285.1 Verrucomicrobium sp. | reverse complement strand
GATCTCCGCCTCGCGCTCCTCGGCCCGTTTGCGCTGGCCGTAGTACAGGATGCCGTTCTTCGGCCGGACGACCTCGGCCACGAAGTCGGCCAGTTGCGACGAGGCGGCCGCGACCTCCTTCAGGCGGTCGGCGCGGATGCTCTCCAGCGCCGGGCCACCGACGATCGCCTCGGCGACGATCCGGGCGACGAGGCGGTTGCCGGCGTCGTTCAGGTGCAGCCCATCGGTGGTCAACGGCTTCGGAGCCTTCATGAAGGCGTCCCGGCTCGGGCCGAACAGGTCCACGAACTGCGCCCGGTGTGCGGTCGCGGCCTCCCGGAGGGCCTGCGCATAAAGGGCGATGTCGGCATTCCGGTCGGCGGCCTTGGGCCCGGGATGTCCCGCCTCCACCGCCGTGGGCGACAGCACGACCAGTTGGGCCCCGGGATGCAATCGTTCGAGTTGGCCCAGCAGCACCTCCAGGTGCGAGCGGAACTCCGGCAGCCCCTTGGGTCCGGCGAAGGCCTCGTTCATCCCGTAGCCCATCACCACCACCCGCGCAGGCCACAGGGCCAGCAGGGACTTCAGGTGGTCGGCATAGCCCTCGGCCCGCAGACGGTGCCCGACCTCGTCTCCGGTCCAGGCGACGCTGCGAAAATGCACCGGCCGGTTCGTGTCGGCCAGGTGGATCCAGGCCTGCAACTCGCCGTGCTCGAGCAGCCGTTCGACCAGCGAATTGCCGTGGAAGACCAGGGTGTCATCGCGGCCCAGCGGCACGTGGGCGGGTTGGAGGGGGCTTGATCGCGTCTGGGCGGACGACGAGCCGATGCCGACGGACGCCCAGATCAGGCCCAGGATGAAAAATCTGCAGAACCGGTGCATGGAGTCCGCGAAGGGTCGGGCTTCGGTCCCGGCCTGCAAGCTCCGAGCGTCTGCGGTGGCTCAGAACGTCTCGAGCGTGTCGCCCACGCGCAGGGTGGCCCCGGCGCCGCGGATGAGGATCAGGTTGTGGCCGAAAAGCGGGGAATCGAAGCGCGGGTCCATGCGGTAGCGGGCCAGGGTGCGCAAGGGCTCCGGGCCGCGGCGGGTGGTTAGCTGGTCGGTGGTGGTCATCACGCAGCGGATGCAGGGTTTCACCCGGGCGAACTCGACGGCGTCGGAGCGGAGGGTGGTGCCTTGGTCCTCGGAGCCCACGCCGCCCCCGGCGATGACGAGGTTCGGGCGGAACCGGTCCATCGGGAGGTTCGAGCCCCCGCCGATGCGGTGGTTGAGGTCGACCAGGGATTCCTCGGAGGCCACGAGGAATGGGTAGCCGTCGCTGAAGTAGTTCTCGGCCTCCCGGGAGCCGGTCCATTCCTTGGAACTCAGGCGTCGCCGCGTGGGATCCCATCGGACCAACCGGGCACGTTGTTCCAGGAACTCGCTGAACCAGGCGGCCGCCCGGTCCCCCTCGTCGAGGGCCTGGGTCGCGTGCCGCCACACGGTGACGGGGATCGTGGGTTCGAACGGACTGCCCGCCGGCCGGAAGCGGGGAATCGTGAGCGTTTCCATGCCGGGTGCCCGCAGGTCCATGGAGTCCGCCGTCAGGGCGGTCTCGATCAGGGCCATCCGGGGCGTCTGCCGCTGGGTGATGAACCGGCCGGCCTCATCGACCACCATCCACTCCCGGTCGTGGGCCAATCCGTGCGGTGTCACCAAGGCCTCCGTCAGCGCGATGCCCCGCGCGGATTTCACCGGGTACACCACCAGGCCCGTCAGGCGAACCGTCTGCGACATATCCCGATCGTCCGGCTTCTTCGACCCGTTGGCAACCGATCCGGCCCTCCTCGAACGTGTTCCCGCGACAAGCCTGTCGCTCGTTTCCCGGCGTGGGGGTAGGGTTTTCCGGGAGGGCATTCCGTGGAGTTTGGCATTCCTCGCGCCGGGCATGCGGGCTTTACTCGGGGCCATGTTGTTGACGCCGTCGGAACTGGACAGCCTGACGCGCCTGATCCATCGCTCACCCCACACCCTGCTCGGCTTGCACCCGCTGGGGGACGGCACCGGCCTGGTGGGCCGGGCGATGATCCCGGGCGCGGTGGCGGTGCAGGTCGTGCCGGTGCACGACCGGTCCCAGCCGACCTTCGACTTGCTGCGGCTCGATGCCACGGAGGTCTTCGAGGGCATCCAACGGTCCACCTCGCAGGTCTACGCCTATGACCTGCGCATCCAATGGGCCGACGGCTCGGTGTCGCAGGGGCGCGATCCCTACTCGTTCTGGCCCACGGTGTCGGACAATGACCTGCACCTCTTCGGCGAGGGCAATCACCTCCGGCTCTACGAGGCCCTGGGTGCGCGGATGCTGACCCTGGACGGGGTTGCCGGCGTGGCCTTCTCGGTCTGGGCCCCGAGTGCCCGTCGCGTCTCCGTGGTGGGCGACTTCAACGGGTGGGACGGTCGTCGCCACGCCATGCGCCAGCTCGGCTCCAGCGGGGTGTGGGAGATCTTCATCCCCGGGGTGCGCGAGGGGGCCTTGTACCAGTTCGAGATGCTCGACGCCCGGGGCCGCCTGAAGGTCAACACCGACCCCATGGGGTCGGCCTATGAATTGCCCCCGCAGAGGGCCGCCGTGGTGTCGGATGTCCGACGGTTCGCCTGGACCGACGGGGCCTGGATGGAGCGCCGCCGCCAGTCCAACCCGCTGCGCTCGCCCATGAGCATCTACGAGCTCCATGTCGGCTCGTGGCGGAAGAAGTCGGCGACCGAGTCGCTGGGCTACCGCGAACTGGCCGAGCCGCTGATCGACTACCTGCGCACCACCGGCTTCACGCACGTGGAACTCATGCCGGTGGCCGAGCACGCCTTCTATCCGAGCTGGGGATACCAGGTCACCGGCTTCTATGCGCCGACCCGGCGTTACGGCACGCCGGAGGACCTCCAATTCCTCATCAACGCGCTGCACACCGCCGGCTACGGCGTGATCATCGACTGGGTGCCGGCGCACTTCCCCAAGGACGACTGGGCCCTGGCCCGCTTCGATGGCACCGCCCTCTACGAGCACGAGGATCCGCGCCAAGGCGAGCACCAGGACTGGGGCACGCTGATCTTCAACTTCGGTCGCCATGAGGTGTCCAACTTCCTGATCGCCAACGCCCTGAGCTGGTGCGACCGCTACCATGTGGACGGCCTGCGCGTGGACGCCGTGGCGTCGATGCTCTACCTCGACTACTCGCGCCAGGAGGGCCAGTGGATCCCCAACCAGCACGGGGGCCGCGAGAACCTCGAGGCCGTCGAGTTCCTCCGGCGGTTCAACCATCATGTGGGCGTCGAGTTCCCCGGGGTGGTGACCGTGGCCGAGGAGAGCACCTCATGGCCGATGGTCTCGCGCCCGCCGTGGATCGGGGGCCTGGGCTTCACGCTGAAGTGGAACATGGGCTGGATGCACGACACCCTGCGCTACTTCGGCCGGGATCCCATCCATCGGCGCTACCACCAGAACGACCTCACCTTCGCCATGCTCTACCACGGGCATGAGAACTTCGTCCTGCCGCTCTCGCACGACGAGGTGGTCCACGGCAAGGGGTCGCTCCGTCGCCGCATGCCCGGCGACGATTGGCAGGGTTTCGCCAACCTGCGCGCGTTGCTCGGCTACCAGTGGTTCTTTCCGGGCAAGAAGCTGCTGTTCATGGGGTGCGAGCTGGGCCAGTCGTCGGAGTGGAATGTCAACGCCCAGGTGGATTGGGCGCTCCTTGGCCAGGGCCCCTACCATGCCGGGGTGCAGCGGTGGGTCTGCGACCTAAATGCCGTGTACCGTGCCGAGCCCGCCCTGTGGCGGGGCGACTACGAGGAGGGAGCCTTCCGCTGGATCGACACCGGGGACCATGCCAACAGCGTCCTGAGCTTCGTACGGTTCGACCGGGAAAGCGGTGGTTGCCTGCTGGTGGTGCTCAACCTCACCCCGACCCTCCACCGGGCCTATCGCATCGGCCTGCCGCAGCCGGGTCGCTGGATCGAGGTGCTCAATTCCGACGCCGCCGTCTACGGGGGCGGCAACCAGGGCAACGGGGGGGCGGTGGCCTCCGAGCCGGTGACCTGCCATGGCCTGCCGCAGTCGGCTGCGTTCGTGCTGCCGCCGCTGAGCCTGAGCGCCTTCCGGCCGGCCTCGTCGGCCGGCCCGGAGGCACGCGACGGCCGGCATTGATCGGCATCGGAATGGCTTGAACGCTCCGGTCGGTCGATTCCCCCCATGGCCCTCGTCTCGCAAAGCACCCTCGAGCAGATCCGCGCCGCGAACGACATCGTGGACGTGATCGGCGCACACGTGCCGCTCAAGCGCAACGGCGCCAACTTCGTGTGCCTGTGCCCGTTCCACAAAGAGAAGTCCCCGAGCTTCAACGTGAACCCCTCGCGGCAGATCTTCCGGTGCTTCGGCTGCGGGAAGGGCGGCGACGTGTTCACCTTCGTCAAGGAGTACGAGAACCTCGACTTCATGGACGCCGTGCGGCGCCTGGCGGAGCGGGCGCGGATCCCACTGGAGATGGACAACGATCCCGCCGCCCGGGACCAGCGCTCCATCAAGGACCAGTTGCTCAAGCTCCACGAGGCGATCACCCAGCGCTGGCAGCAGTGCCTGGCCGGTGAGGCCGGAGGGCAGGTGGCGCGCGAGTACCTGGAGCGCCGCGGAGTCCCGCCCGAGGCGGTGCGCGAGTTCCGCATCGGTGCCGCGCCCGAGGCCTGGGATGACACGGTGAACTGGGCCAAGGCCAAGGGGTTCTCGCCCGAACTGTGCGAGACCGCCGGGCTCATCCTGCGTCGGGATTCGGGCGGCTGGTACGACCGGTTCCGCGGGCGGCTGATGTTCCCCATCTGCGATGAGCAGGGCCGCGTGATCGCCTTCAGCGGCCGGGTGCTGCAGGGCGACGAGAAGCAGGCCAAATACGTCAACTCGCCCGAGACGCCGATCTTCACCAAGGGGCGCGTGCTCTTCGCCCTCGACAAGGCCAAGCGCCCGATCCTCGACGCCGGCAAGGCCATCCTCGCCGAGGGGCAGCTCGACACCATCGCCTGCCACGCGGCCGGATCCGCAACGTGGTGGCCCCGCAAGGCACGGCATTCACGGCCGACCAGGCCCGGGTGCTCAAGCGCTACGTCGACGAGGTGGTGCTGTGCTTCGATGGCGACAAGGCGGGCCAGAAGGCTGTCATCCGGGCGCTCGACCCGCTCCTGGCCGCGGGCCTGGCCATCCGGGTGGCCCGCATCCCGCCCCCCGACGATCCGGACTCGTGGATCCGGGCCCATGGGGCCGACTCCTTCCGCACGTTGCTCGACCGCGCCCAGGGGATCTTCGAGTTCCACCTCCAGAACCTTTGCGCCGAGAACGACACGGGCTCCGACCGGGGCCGGTTGATCGTCCTGCGTTCGATGGCCGAGGCCGTCCACAAGACGGGCAATGCGGTGCTCATCGACACCTACGCGCAACGGACCTCCCAGCGGCTCGGCGTGGACGTGCAGGCCGTGCGCGCCGAGTTCCGCAAGCAGGCCGCCGGGTCGAGGGGGCGGCCGACGTCCGCCGACCCGGGGCAGGAAGACCCGATCGAGCCNNCCGGATTGGGTTCCCACACCGGTGGTGCAGCGGGTGCTTGCCGTGCATTTCCAGACCGCCGGGGATGTCGCCGGCCTGCTGGGGCGGTTCGAGGGCGATCCGGTCGCGCAGTCGGTGATCACCGAGGCGGCCACCGAGCAGCGGGAGATCCCCGAGCCCGAGCGTCAATTGGCCGACGTCATCCGACGCCTGCGCGATGCCTGGCTGGATCGCCAGATCGCCTTGGGCAACGGCCGGTTGGCCGACCCCGCCCTCGAGGACGACGAGCGCCTGGGGCTCCTTTCGGAATTGCAGGCCCTGCGCCAGCGCAAGCGCGCGCCCCTGCAGCCCATCGCCTGACCCTCAGGCCCAATCCTTCAGTCCCGAGCCCCTGAGCCCTGAGCCCTGGCCTTCGTTCCGAATCTCGGTTTGACACACCATGGCCCAACGGTTTCCATCTCCACCTAGTCGGCGCGTTCGTCTATCGGCTAGGACACGGCCCTCTCAAGGCTGAAAGACGGGTTCGATTCCCGTACGCGCTACCACTCCTTATCCTCCGCCGGCTCATCCGGTTTCCTTGAGGAAGGTGGTTTTCCTCCTTCAAAACCCGTTTCCGAATTTCAACCCGGAATGCCGGGATCTCCGTTCTCGGTCCGATTTGGGGTCTTGAGGTTCTTGCGTCGACGGAGGCCCACTCCCTCGGCGGGCGTCAGGGCAGTTCGCGGATCCGCAGGTTGCGGAACTCGACGGGGGAACCTTCGGACTCCAGGCACAGGAAGCCGCTGGCGGGCGAGCAACCGGTGCCGCCGGAGACCTCCTCGCCGTTCACCCACAGGCGCACCTCGCCGTTGATGGCGCGCACGTAGTAGTGGTTCCACTCGCCCACGCCGCGGCTGAGGTTCTTGCGGGGGAAGCTGCGCATGCTGTTCGGCGCGACCGGCGGGAACGGCGTCATCCGCGCCGGGCCGGTCGGGAACACATCGCCATGCGTGGTGAACCAGTCGGCCTTCTTCTTGTAGTCGCGCTCGTACTGCTCGGTGTAGCCGTGGTCGAGCACCTGCACCTCGATGCCGTCGGGCAGCCGCCCCCGGCCTGCCTCGAGATTCCTGATCGAGGCCTCGCTGGCCCACAGGAAGATGCCTGAGTTGCCTCCCGACTTGAGATGCCGCCACTCGGCGACCAGCTCAAGGTTGGTGAACGACTGCTTCGAGCGGATGACCCCCACGGGTTGTCCGGTGCAGTGCACTCCATTGGTGCGCCAGGTGAAGGTGTTGGTCGGGCAATTGACGGCCGCGAAGTCGGCCTCGCCCAAGGCCCGCCAACCCAGCCCGGTGCCGTCGATCATGGCCTTGGGGGGCGGGGGAGCGGTCGTTGTCGTTGTCGGCTCGGCCGCCGACAGCGCGGCCGGGAGCAGCAGGATGGAAAGCAGCAGGGCGGACCAAGACCGTCGGGAAGTCATGGCGGCAGGATGGTCCGCAGGGCGCGTCGTGGGCGATCCAAAACGGTGCCCAGACCACGGACTCCCGTCTCGTGGACGCCCATCCGTCGTCCCGTCCGTTGATCCTCCGTGAATGATCCGTCGGCCGGGACTCCGGCACCAGTGCCAGGTTCGCAGGGTCCGCCACCCACGACCCAAACGGCCGCGCCCCATCTCCGGAGCGCGGCCGTCGCGGTTTCCTGTCGTTCCCACCGATCAGGGTTCCGCTCGGACCCGGTAGAGACGGAATCCTTCATCAAACGGGGCCTGGAACTGTTCTGGCAGGAAGGTTCCCGCGCGGCGTTCGAGCGCCCGCCATGGCCCGCCTGGCTGGCTGGTCGTCTCGATGATGTGGTCCAGACCCGGTTCCGGCTGGAACTCGAGCGTGAACCCGTCCTGGCCGCCCGAGAGACGACCCGGTCTCAACAGGGCCGGGATGGGCGCGGAGGACTCTGCCTCGGAGCGGATGGCGAAAGACCCGCCGGGAAGGGTCCCGAGCACACCGACTTGGGTCGCCGCGTCGGTGTTGGGTCGCTCGCCTGTGATGGGTAGGAACCAGTTGAACTCCTGGCCCTCCCCCAACTCCCGGTTGTCGAGGAGCACCCGCATCGGCCCGGTGAACCGAATGCCGCCTCCCACCCAACGACGTGCGCCCGACGCGGTGGGTGTCAGTGCGGCGAAGGCCGCGAGATCGCCATCGCCGACAAAACGGAGACTGGATCCCGCCTTGAAGGTCGTCTCCCCGCGTCCCACGGCACCGCCCGCTCCCGTGAGCACCCACCCCAGGGTGGCGGTCTCCGGGGAGAACGCATCGAGCACCGCCTCGGCCACGATGCCGTCCGGACCGCCCAGAAGCACGGTGCGTCGGAGCACGCCGATGTCCGGTCTCCCGTCGTCGCCGGCCGCCGTCGCCCTCGACCGGACGCCCGACTCGACCAGCTCAAGGCGTGATCCGGCCTGACGGAGGTTGATGGGCGCGAACTCAAACCGCACCCAGCGGCGGGAAGCGGATTCCGTGAGCGGGATTTCCAGGCCACCGGTTCCATCCCGCGGAAGGTTCTCCACCACCAGCATGCCGGCCCGATTTGTCACCGTGCCTCCGCCGGTGGCGCGATGAGTCCTCCCCCCGAAGTCGAACCCATCCGACGGTCTGGCAGAGGTGAACAGGAACCGGTTGGTGACGGGGTGGTCGCAGAGGATGAGGTCGAGTTGTGGGGGCACCGGCCCGATGCCGGGTGCCAGCGGCCGAACCGCCACGTCGTAGTAGCCGTTGGGCAGTCGCCTGAAGTGTGCCGAGGCGTTCGTCGTGAGTTGGGAGTCGATCAGGATGTTGGTCCAGCCGCGGCCGACGGGGTGCCGTCGCCACATCGCCACTTCGAACGGAAAGCCCATGGCAGGGCGGCCATCGAGGCTGATGTCGACCCGCTTGGAGCCGCGCTGGCTGGTGTGCCAGTCCATGTAGATGTGCCTGTCGGCGCCCGTCTGCTTGTCGAGGAGGTAGTGCTCACCGTCGAGGGGACGCATCTCCAGGGTCCAGAGGCCGGCCGCGGGGGTCGGCAGGTTGACCTCCGGGCCCGGGGCGATGGCGTTGGTGCCGCGGCCCACCACGGACCCGGCGGGGTCGATCAGGTGCCAGACGAAGTTGGTCACCGGCGACGGCATGCCGGTGTTGTCGAGGTCGAGCACCAGGGGTTCGCCCGGTGCGACCCGGAAGCGCCAGGCGGCGTGATCCTCCTCGAGCGAACGGAAGCTTGGGCTGTCGATGGCCATCCACTTCGCGCCGCACAGCTTGAGCCAGTAGTGGGTCTGGGTGAGGGGGGTGCCGCCATTCGTTGCCTCGACGCGAAGCACCTTGCCGGCGGCCCAGGGACCGAGCGGGAGCGGGAACGGTTTTTCCCAACCGATGCCGTTGGTGGCGGCCTCCGCGGCGGAGTAGGAGGCGTTGACCCTGGCCACCAGGTTCGTGCCATCCCAGACGCGCACCTCGGTGGACTGCGGATCGACGGTGTTCACCGTCGTGACGGTCACGGTGAGGTCGAGAGGGCCTCCGTCGGCCTGGACCCACCAGGTCTCGACCTGGCCGGCGACGTAGTTGCCGACCAGGGGGCCGCAGAGGCACGGGGCCGTGTCATGCGGCGGATTCTGGTCGGGGAAGTTCGGGACGACCGCTGTGGTCGGTTCGCTTGGCGGGTGGACGCGAGGTTCCGAGTCCGAGCCACCTGGAGTGCCATCGGGCGCGGGATTCGCTTCGGGATCGGTGTTCCCGGCGATGGCTGGTGTCGCCGGATGCGCCGTGCCGCCAGGAGGGTCTGCCGGCGGGGTTTGTGCCGTGGAAGACGTCTGCCAAAGGCTCAAGGCCAGCAGGGCGGTCGCCCACCAGGCGGGGCCGAAGATGGTGCGGCGGACATGGGGGTTTTGAGGTTTTGTGGGGGCATTCATGGGGTGGATCGCGTTCTGTCGCGTGCATTCCGCCAAGCACGACCACCCTCCGCGGATGCGCGACCCGCGCCCACCCCTGGGCAAGCGGCGCCCAGAGCTTCTTTCACATGGATGACCGGAGGTGCCCCGGGGACGTCCTGTCGTCGAAGGGGGCCATGAGCCCGAGGCTCTCCATCCGGCCTGCGGCGATCCCGGCGATCCCGGGGAGGACCGCAGGGGTCAGACCTCGTCGTCGCGCCCCAGGATTTCCGGTGGCAACTGCCCGCGACTGACCAGGTCCTGCAGATCTCTCCGGATGCTGCGCCGGTCTACGGCGAACTCCTGGGCGAGTTGGGACAGATTGGGTTTCGAGGTCGAGCCTCGAAGTTGCTTGGCCAGTTCGTGCTGGCGGGCGAGACGTTCGGTGAAGAGTCGTTCGCGTTCGCCCGATTCGATGAGCTCGGCCCGCTCGAGGGAACGCAGGGCGGCCACGGCCTCACCCAAACCGCAATCCCGGAGCGCGGTGGCCAGGGTGCTCTCGAGGACGTCGAGATCCACGGGTTTTTCGATCACGTAGTGGGCCGACTGCGGACCGCTGAGGGCGTGGATCTGCTCGGCGATGGCGAGCGTGCCGCTCACCACGATCACCGGAACATGGGCGGCGAGGCGTTTGAGGGCGGGCAACACCGCCAAGCCGGTCTCCCCTCCCTCGAGGATGTGGTCGAGGAGGATCACCTCCGGCGGCTCGGATTCCAGAGCGGCGACCGCTTCGGAAGCCCGCCGCACCCAGGTGAACCGGCACTCCGGGAACGCCTGTTGATACAGGCGGGCTTGGCTGGGATCGTCCTCGACCAGGAGGACGCGGGCTCGGATGGGTGTCGGTGTCATGATGTGGGGTCGGTTCGAGCGCCCGGCGAACCCTGCGGTGCACCCGGCAAGCCTGCCGATGTCGGTTCCTCGGCCGCCGCATGGGCTGCCGTTCCGGACCTTTGGAGCGGGATGAGCAATTGGAATTCCGTGCCCTTGCCGGTCGCCGTGCGCAACCGCAACCCGAGGCCCTCCTCCTCGGCGATCCGCCAGACCGTGGCCAGCCCGAGGCCCGTGCCCCGCTGGTTTCCCAAGGTTTTGGTGGTGAAGAAGGGTTCGAAAACCCGCGGCAGGATCTCGGGGGAAATCCCCGGCCCGGAATCGGCCACACTCAGCTCGATCCACGGCCCGTCACCGCCCGGGGGACGGAGGCATTGGCCGGCAACCTCGATCCGGCGGGCACGGAGCACGAGCCGTCCCGCGCGTCCCATGGCCTCGCCCGCATTGACGATGAGGTTGAGCAACACCTGCTCCAGTCGCCCGCGCCGCGCTTCGGGAACCGGGAGGTCCGGGGCGAGATCGACCGTCACCTCGATGCCTGCCAGAAACTGTCGTCGCAGGAGCCCGAGGACTCCTTCCATCAGTTCGGGTATCGAGCAAGGCTGGGTGAGATCCCTGGAATCCCTGCTGTAGCCGAGGATGCTTCGAACCACCGCGCGCCCCTGTTCCACCGCCAAGGCGATGTTGTCGAGGTGCTCCCGGGTCGCCCCGGTGGGCTTGATGGCGCGTTCCACCAGTTGCCGGGACATCTGGATCACCGAGAGAAGGTTGTTGAAATCGTGAGCCACCCCTGCGGCGAGCGTGCCCAGGGCACGCATCTTCTCGGCATGGGTCATCCGATCGCGAACCAGGCCCAGTTCCATCGCCCGGGCTTCCGCGGCCCGTTCGGCCTGTTCGTACCGCCGGAACACCAAGTGCTGGTTGGCGATGGCGGCGACCGCGACGGCCAGCACCAGCAGCGCTCCGAGCAACACCCGGGCGGCCTTGATCCAACGATCCGGGTCCTCAGGGGTTCGCAGCGACCCGCCGGGTTCCGAGTCGGACCAGTCGAGGTCCAATTCGGCAAGTCCTCGCCGCAGCGCAGGCAGGTTCCAAAGCTCCAAGACCTTGGTCATGGAACCGGGGCTTGCGGCCGCGATCCCTGCCACCGCCAGCCAGTTTCCGTCCGGGCTCCAGGCCAGTGTCCGGACCCGGTGTTCGGCCGGCCCTCGAAGGTTCACAACCGGGAGTCCCCCGGCGTCCGTCTGGATCCGTACCGTGCCTGCGGGCGAGATGGAGGCATGCAGGCCGCCCAGCCGATCGGTGGCCTCGAAGAGTCGCCCCGGAATCTCGGAGGGTCCGGAGATCATCCGCGGGGCGGCCAAGGGGTTGTGGACGCCCCATCGGAACCATTCGCGCTCGGTGCATGCGAGGAGTGCCAACCCGTCATCGCTCCAACGGAAGTTCAGGGTCGATCGTCTCAAGACCGGGGGCCATCCGAGCAGGCGGCAGGGGATGGGGTCGGAAGCCTGCTGGCTCGCCGCCTGGACCACGCAGGCAAGCCATTCATCCCGCAAATCTGGACCCGACCGGATGCGGCGCGCGGCGTCGATGTTGGTCCGCGCGATCCAGTACCATCCCTGCACCCCGTGTTCACGGGCCTGTCTGGCGTCCCCGAGCAGGAGCAATCGGCGCGATTCGGCGTCCCGCGCCTTCATGGTCTGGAGTCTGGCCCCGTTCTGGAGCGTGCCTAAGGCGAGGAAGAGGATGAGAACCACCAGCGCCCAGTGAAGCCAGCGGGCACGCCGCAATGCGCGGCGAACGGCCTCGCTGGTGTCCGGCTGGATTGTCGAATTCATCCGCGTTCCATTGCCTGTCATGAAGCCGATCCCGTGCCGATGGGCAAGCGGCGCCCACTCCCCATCCATCCCCGGCTTGCCAAGGGCATCCCGTGCCTTCGGTCTGGCAGGTTGGTTTTCCTCAATGCGTCGTCGTCCTGGCTCGGGGGTGTCGTTGTGGCCAAGGTATCATGAGGCCCCACCGGTGAAGAGATGGATTCGCGAAGGGAACCGGAGCCGCCGGTGGCCGACAAACGGGTGCGGGTATCTGGGGAACGGATCAAGACCGCCCGACACGAATTCTTACAACCTGGGGGAACGAGGGTGATCGTTTCGGCGGGTTGCCTCCGAAGCGGTTCCATTCCAGTGGCGGTCGCGCCGTTTTGGCGCATGTGTCAGGACAATCCGTCGCCGTTGGCTCAAGTTGGGCGGAGATGTGGGGAAAAAACTAGATGATAACGATAACGAAACCATCGGAACCCTTTGGACGATCTGGCATCCCATGAGCAGAGAGGAGGCATGAGCCCGCAACGGCTCGAGAAATCACGCAAATACCCAACCAAGACTCGACCATGGATCCATTGACGACTCCGCGTTCCACCCTCCGCTACGTTTCGCCGCTCTCGCCGTTCTTCGGGCGGGATCTCGAGCGATTCATCACCAGCGCCTCCGACCTCGGAGGGGCCTATCGTCCGGATCTGGATGTGCACGAGGATGCCCACTCGATCACGGTCACCGTGGATCTTCCCGGAGTGGCCCGGGAGGAGGTTCAAGCCACCTTCCACGAGGGTGTTCTGACCATCTCCGGACAGCGCAAGGCCGAGGCGCCAGGGAATGGCCAAGAGACTCAAGCCATCCACCGGGAGCGGGCCTTCGGCCGCTTCGAGCGTCGGGTGACCCTCGAGAGCCCGATCAGCGGCGAACAGGTCAAGGCCACGCACAAGGACGGTGTCTTGACGGTGACGCTTCCCAAAGTGGCAGAGGTCCGTCCCCGGACCATCGAGATCGCCACGGCCTGAGTCCACCGGCCGGGATCGGATCCGTCCGGTCCCGTCCGGCCTCCGGATGGCATCGGAGGGCCGGGGCTGCGCGGCAGGGTTCGGGAATCTGTTGCGTCATTGGGGGTTTGGATGAGAGATTTTCATGGTTCTTCGGAACGCTCATGAAAAAGGTCGAAGCCATCATCAAACCCTTCCGTCTCGAGGATGTGAAATCCGCCCTGCAGGCTGCCGGCCTCGTGGGCATGACCGTTTCCGAGGTGAAGGGCTTCGGACGGCAGCGGGGGCACACCGAGATCTACCGGGGCTCCGAGTACACGGTGGACTTCCTTCCGAAGCTGAAGATCGAACTCGTGGTGTCCGACGCGTTGGTCCAGAGCGCCATCGACGCGATCATCCAGGGGGCCAAGACCGGCAAGATCGGCGACGGCAAGATCTTCGTCTCCTCGGTCGAGGAGGTCATCCGGATCCGCACCGAGGAGCGTGGCGAGCAGGCGGTCTGATCCAAGGGTCCTGCCATGAGTCCTTTTCTTCGGGTCGCGGCGACGATGTGTTCCGCGGCCCTTTTGCTGATCGCGGGCGCCTCGGCCACCGCGGCGGAACCCGGGGTCGAGCAACGCCTGGCCGACCTCGAGGCCTATGTCCGCAATGCCGCCCCTGCCGGGCCGCTCCAGGGCCAACCGGGCCCCGGCCACAACGGATGGATGATGGTCAGCGCCGGTCTCGTGCTCTTCATGAGCCTGCCCGGGTTGGCCCTCTTCTACGGGGGCCTGGTGCGTCGCAAGAACGTGCTCTCGGTCCTGGCCCAATGCCTCGGGTTGGCCGGGTTGATCGGCGTGATGTGGTGGGCCTTCGGGTATTCGGTGAGCTTCGCGCCCGGGTCTCCCTTCCTCGGTGGCCTTCAGTGGTCCTGGCTTTCGGGCGTCCAGGCCACCCCGAATGCCGACTACGGGCCCTGGGTGTCCCACAATGTCTTCGCCATGTACCAGATGATGTTCGCCATCATCACGCCGGCGCTGATCGTCGGGGCGATCGCCGAGCGGATGCGTTTCAGCGCCCTGATGGTCTTCTGTGTGGCCTGGACAGCCATCGTCTATTTCCCGGTCACCCACATGATGTGGGGTGTGGGCGGATGGATGAACGGACTTTGGAACGCCAAGGCCGCCATCCGGGCGATCGACTTCGCCGGCGGGATCGTCGTCCACATGACCTCCGGCTGGAGCGCGCTGGCCCTGTGCCTCCTGCTCGGGCCCCGTCGCGGGTTCGGCCGCGAGCCCATCCCGCCGCACAGCATGGTGCTCTGCATGGTGGGCACCGGGATGCTCTGGTTTGGTTGGTACGGATTCAATGCCGGCAGCGCCGTCGCGGCCGACAAGATCGCCGCCAACGCCTTCACCGCCACGACGTTGAGCGCCCTGGCGGGACTGCTCACCTGGGGCGTCCTCGAGCGTGTCCTCCGCGGACGGCCCTCGGTGCTGGGGCTTTGTTCCGGGGCGGTCGCGGGCCTGGCCACCATCACGCCGGCCAGCGGGTTCGTGACTCCCGCCGGGGCCATGGTGATCGGCCTGCTGGCCGGGCTTTCGACCTTCTGGGCCTGCAGTTGGCTCAAGGCCCGGTTCCGCTACGACGACTCGCTGGACACCTTCGGGGTCCACGCCGTCGGCGGCACCGTGGGCACCGTGATGGCCGGGGTGCTGGCCAGTGCCGACATCAACCCCAACCTCTCGGCCGAGTGGATCCAACCGCTGGTCGGCAAGTCCCTCTGGTGGGAACAGGTCAAGGCCGGCGGGTTGGTGCTTCTGTTCTCGGTGGTGGTCACCGTGGTGCTCTACCGGGTGATCGACCGGCTGATGGGTTGCCGTGTGTCCGAGGACATCGAAGACCAGGGCCTCGACCTCGCCGAGCACGGCGAGGAGGGCTACACGCACTGAGCCGCCGCCCGGGATCGGGTCGTCGACCGCTGTCCTCAGACCGGCAGCGGCCAGGCGAAGGTGGACTTGAGCGGGATGGTCCGCCCCGTCGCCGACGCCGCCCGGGCCGCGGTGATGATCTCCAGCACATGCAGGGCGTGCTCCGGCGTGGCCAGGAGTTCCTTGCCCGTGGCCAGACACTCGGCCGCGAGGGCGGCTCCCTGCTGCCACAGGTACCCGCCTGGGTCGGTGCTCTCCCGCACCAGCGCCGGCCGGTCGGGCGTGGCCCACTCGACGGCCTGTGGCGCCCAATCGTAGCCGACGAGCCCCAGGTAGCCGCGGGTCCCGGTGATCTGGATGGTGTGCCGCTTCTCCCCGCTGCCGTCGTGGCCATGCGGGTTGAAGTAGTTGAAGCCCGACTGGACGTGCGAGATGAGTCCGCGCCCGTGGTCGAGCAGCAGCATCGCGTTGTCCTCCTCGGTGACCCGGATGGTGCCCTTCTCGTGGATGGCCCGATCCGGCGTGACGATGCTGAGCATCGCCGTGACCCGCCGCACCGGCCCGAGCAATCCGGTCAGGCTGGTGAGGTTGTAGACCGCCAAGTCCGGCAGGCTTCCGCCCCCCTTCTCGTAGAAGAACGACGACCAGTCCGGCCCCTCATGGCCGTAGAAGGCGTGGGCCGCGGCCAGTCGACCCAGTTCGCCCGAGGCGATCTTGCGGGCCATGAAGGCGAACTGGGGGCTCTGGACGGTGATGGGCGCGCCCCACAGGCGCAGCTTCTGGCGGCGGGCCATCCGCAGCAGGTCCTGGCCCGCGGCGAGGCTGTTGGCGATGGGCTTCTCGCTCCAGACATGCTTGCCGGCCTGCAGGGCGCGGCGATTGACGGCCTCGTGGGCCTGCATGTCGGTGAGGTCGATCAGGAACTCGAAGGGCGCCCCGGCCAGCAACGCCTCGATGTGCGGATAGTCGTTGGGCACGCCGTAGGCCTCGGCCTGCTTCCGGGCCCGCTCCGGGCGGATGTCGCAGACGCTCACCACCTCCACGAACGGGCAGCGCTTGAGCACCGGCAGGTACTGGTTCGACACGCTGCCACAGCCGATCACGGCCGTCCGGATGCGTCGTGGGGCGGCTTCGGCCGCCCAGAGCGGACCGCTGGCGCCCGCCACGGCCAGCCCACCGGCCGTCAGCAGGGTTGCCTTGGCGAAGCCACGACGAGAGAACGGGGCGCCGGAGTGGTCGGGACGGTTGGTTTCAGGAGGGGGAGTCTTCACGCGGGATGACGGATCGGTACCCTTGCGGCCCCGATCCTGCAAGATGGGATGGCAGGAGGATCGCGGATGCCCGGGGCTCGATGGGCGCGCACCGCCCGCGGGTCCGGGAGGATTGCCCCCTCGGTCACCGGGGGTCGGCTCAGCGGCCCTTGACCGGTTGGTTGCCGGCCTTCTCCCAGGCGGTGATGCCGCCCGCGAGGTTGACGACCTTCTCGAACTTCAGGCCGTCCATCTGCCCGCAGGCCTTGGCGCTGCGGCCACCGACGGCACAGTGCACGAGGTAGGTCTTGGACTTGTCGAGGCCCGCCAGCGTCTCGGCGAACTTGCCGCCGCGGATGTCGAGGTTGATGGCGCCCGGCATGTGGCCCTCGGCGAATTCCTCGGCGGTCCGGACATCCAGCACCACCACTTGAGGGTTCTTGCGCAGCGTCTCCCATTCGGCGACGTCCACGTTGCGGAAGCGTTTGGCCGTCGGGGTTTCCTTGCCGGCCTTGGGCGCCGGGGGTTCGGCGGCCGCGAGGCTCAGGGACAGGCTGGCCAGCGAGGTCATCAGGAGGCCGAGGAGTCGATTCATGGGAGTATGGGGCGCTGGGGGCTCGTGTCGTCGAGGAAGGGCTCCGGGGGGAATTGGCTCAGGAGAGCTTCCAGCCCGGGCGATAGTCGTGGTGGATCCAGCGGTCGGCCTCGGGCACGCCGCGGGCGCGGAGTCGTTGGGCATCCCACTCGATGACCTTGCCCGTCCGGAAGGCCAGGTTGCCGAGGTGCCCGATCTCGGTGAGGTGGCAGCCGTAGGTCAGCGGCGAGTCGGGGCGGCCGACACCCTTGCAGGCGGCGATCCACTCCTCGTGATGGCCGATGGAATCCCGGATCGAACGGGCCGGCGCCGTGGACCCTCGGAAGGTCTCCTCGGGCAGGAGCAGATGACGCCCGTAGTCGGCCAGGAGCATGCCCTTGTCGCCGACAAAGAGGGTGCCGCCGCCCCACTTGGCGAGGTCGGGGGTGCCGGCCACCTGGGGACGACGCGATCCGCTGTACCAGTGCATGCGCACCGCCGGGGCGTCGCCGCGGGCCGGGAAGTCGTAGTGGACCACCATCCAGGGCGGCGCGCAGTGGGCATCCGGCGCCGGGCCCTCGGCCTGGATGCGGGTGGGCAGGGGCAGGTTCAGGGCCCACACGCCCAGGTCCATGTGGTGGCAGCAGAAATCGGACAGGGTGCCGCCCCCGAAATGCCACCAGCGACGCCAGTTGAAGTGGACCCACTCGGAGCTGTAGGGCATGGGCTTCACGGGACCCAGCCACAGGTCGTAGTCGATGGTGGCCGGCACCGGTTGCGGTCCCGGCAGGGCCTTGGTGTCCCAGACCGAGCCGGTCCAGTGGTGCACCTCGCGCACCGGGCCGATGACGCCGGAGCGGATCCGTTCGACCACCCGGCGGTAGTTCGAACCCGAGTGGATCTGGTTGCCGGTCTGGGTCACCAGCCCGGAGCGGGTCACCTTCGCGGCGAGGGCCCGGGCCTCGGAGATGGTGTGGGTGACGGGTTTCTCGCAGTAGAGGTGCCGTCCCGAGGCCAGGACCGCGGTGGCGATCACCGCATGGCTGTGGTCCGGCGTGCTGACCACGATGCCGTCCAGGTCGTTGCGGTCGAGCAGTCGACGGTAGTCGGCGTACCGGGCGGCGCCCGGGTGCTTGGCCGCGGCCGCGCCCAGGCGATCCGAATCGATGTCGCAAAGTGCCACGATGTTCTGGCTCGACACCCCGGCAAGGTTCTCGCCGCCGCGTCCGGCCACGCCGACGATGCCGAGGTTGAGCTTCTCGTTCGGGGAAACCCGGCGTGCCGCCCGGGGAGCGTGGCAGCCGGCCGCCGCGGCGGCCCCGGCGATGGCGGCGGTGTGGAGGAACTGGCGTCGGTTCAGGGGCATGGCGCGGTCTGGTCTGGGGTTGGGGCGCGGAAAGGACTCTCAGGGCTTGGGCACCGGGAAGCTGGTCCAGCAGCGTTCCATCTCCTCCTTCGACGGCACCTTCAGCGGCCGGACGATCCGGAAGCCGAGGAACTGGGCGTCGGTGAGGTACCACTTGGACTTGGGCAGCTGCGGATCGCGCATCTTCCAGCTCGGGTCGCTGGACCGCCGGGCCGCGCTGCGCAGCGCCTCGGGATCATCGTCCCAGGAGCCGCCGCGGGCCACGTGCGGGTATTCCGACGCCCCCGGGGTGTAGGGCACGTCGCCCACCTTGGAATAATCGGCCACGTAGGCGTCGAGCACCCACTCGGCGACGTTGCCATGCATGTCGTGCAGGCCCCAGGGGTTGGGCTTCTTCTTGCCGACCTGCTGATACTTCTCACCCGCATTGGCGAAGTGCCAGGCGTACTCGCCGAGCTTCGAGTCGTCGTCACCGAAGGAATACCTGGTGGTGGTGCCGGCCCGGCAGGCGTACTCCCACTCGGCCTCGGTGGCCAGGCGGTAGAAATGCCCGGTCTTGGCCGTGAGCCACTTGCAGTACTTCACGGCCGCGTAGTGGGTCATCGAGATGGCGGGGAAGTTCTCCTTGCCCATGCCGAAGCTCATCTCGACATAGGGCGTCGTGGGCCTCGAGACGGCGTCGGATTCCTTGCCGATGTAGGGATTCACCCCCGGCTTGGCGTTGGCCGGCAGCAGTTCCGGCATGGAGAGCCACAGTTCGCGGTCCATGCGCTCGGTCGGCACGTTGGTGCCCTTCTCGAGCGAGGGGAACTGGAACAGTTCGTACTCGTTCCAGGTCACCTCGGTCTTGCCCATCCAGAAGGGTTCGATCTTCACCTTGCGCTGCGGTCCCTCGTCGTCCTTGCGCTTGGCCTCGCCGGCCGGGCTTCCCATGACGAACTCGCCGCCGGGGATCGGCAGCATCTCGAACTTCACCTCGGAGCCGGAGATCGAGTCGCTGTAGGCCTTCATGGCGGCGGCGTCCGCCTCCTTGGAGACCTCGAGCACCCGGGCATGGATCGCCGCGAGCATCGCGTCGTTGTCGCGGGTCAGCAGCGAGGCGGCCTCCTTCTGGCTCAGCGTCACCCCGTCGGGCCACTCGGCGCCCTGGTCGATCCAGTCGCGGATGAGGTCGGTCTTGGCCTTGGCCAGCGGGCCGCCCTTCTTGGCCGGAGGCATCAGGTCGTCGTGGTCGGCCGGGAGGATGGTGGTGGTGTAGACCTTCGAGGCCTCGGCGTCGCCGGGGACCACCGTCTTGGAGGCGAAGAACTCCGCCTTGGAATCCATGCGCAGGTCGCCCTTGGCGTGACCCTCCTTGTGGCAGGCGACGCAGTGCACCTCGAAGATCGGCTTCACTTCCTTGACGAAGTCGACCTTCTGCTTCTGGGACAGCTTGATGGCCTCGGGCCAGGCGGCGCCCTCCTGGATCCACGCCTTGAGAGTCTCCTGCTGCCGGGTGCTGAGCCGTTCGCCCTTTGGCGGCATCAGGTCGTCGTGCCCATCGGGCAGGGTGGTCGTCGTGTAGAGCTTGCTCTTGGCCGGGTCGCCGGGCACGAGGGAGGTGCCGCTCTCGCCCCCCTTGATCGCATCGGCGCGCGTCACCAGCACCAGGTCGCCCTTGGGTTTCTCGGTGCCGTGGCATTTGAGGCAATGGACCTCGAGGATGGGGCGGACCTGCTTCTTGAAGTCGACCGGGTCGGCGGCTTGGAGCAGCAGCCCGGTGGACAGGGTCAGGGCGGTCGTGGTGAGGGCGACGATTCGATTCATGGACGGTTGTCGGGTCGTAGGATACCGCCGGCCCGGTCGGCCGTGTCAAATGCCCTGACGGCGGCG
>JAJTFN010000067.1 GCA_021298285.1 Verrucomicrobium sp. | reverse complement strand
CGGTTCGTCGACGGCAACAGGTTGCTCGTCCAGTTCGCCAACACCCATCCCGGTGCCGGCGTCGCCGTCAGCGTCTGCGGCGTCCCGATCTCCAGCTGCTTGCCGCCCAGGTTGGGCGTGATCGTCCCAAGCCCGTTGGTCCTCAACGTCAACGGGGCCGTCACCACATAGGTGAAATTGATCCCGTTGGTCAGCGACCGGTTGCCGAAGCCGTCCTCGGCATAGGCCTTGATCTCATTCGACCCAGCCACCAGCGGCATCGTCACCGCCCACGCCGTCGTCCCATCGGCCTTCCTCCATGCCCCCCGGTTCAGGCTCACCCACACGTTCGACACGCTGCCGTTGTCGGAGGCGGTTCCCCGCACCTGCCACACCGGGTTGTTGGTCAAGACACGCAGGGCCGCCGTCGGGGTCGTGATCGCCACCACCGGCTTCTGCCCATCCACAAGTCTGCTGTCTCTCGGAAGAATGGGCGACAAGGCTTCAAAAATCTCGCCCTCTGACTTTGCCTTGATCACGCCTCCAAACGACTTGTCCGGCCAACTGCCCAGCACAATGTCATTGTCTCTGAACTTTGGAGCCAAATTCCTGACGGAAAAGCCCGACGAAAAAACAGGCTTCAGATAAACTGTTTCATCATCGTCAGCCGCGAGCAGTGTCGGAGATTCCAGCGAAGAGCGGAGCCTCGCAACATCCACATAAAATTTCGCCTCATCATCCAATAAATCATCATCGAAACTAAACAACCGCTCTGCTCCCAGCGGCCTGCTCCGGATAAACTTCGATGCCGCAAAATATGAATCACATGCTTGGACGAGCGATCCCAAGGCTTCATTTCGTGTCTGGCCATTAACGGTTTTCAGCGCATCTGGATAAGCTGAGAGATACTCTTCAATTGACAGTGATTCAGATTTGTAAGAATCGTTGATCTGCCCCCAATTCAACGGGAAATTGACCGTATTGAAAAGCAGAAGACTGGATTTCAGCGCATACAAAATAGATTTCATGAACTGAACATCACCATAATCAACATCTACCGCAACCCTCGATGTTTCCTGCTTCGTCAGCGTCATGAAAAAATTGGTCGACTTTACATTGCTGAGATTGGAGGCAGACAAACTTATCACATCACAGACCTTTTTTGCCAAAACCGTCGAGACATTTGATACGGTGAGGGTTCGGTCCATGATCGGCAGCTCGTTGGTTGCAAACTGCTGTTCGGATTCCCAGTCATAAATGTTGCGTCCCGTCTTATCAAATTGCGATCGGTTCAAAAGTTGCTGAACTTCAGGATCATCAACGAGCAGCAACAATCGAGAACCACCCAGTAGGACTTGAACCGTTTCATCCCGAGGTCGGATGGCGGCGGCTTTGCTGAATCGAATGACAGCATTGGAGGGGTTTTGCGCAGCAAGAAATGCCCTACCCTCTCGAACATAATCGTCAAATGTCTGGCCCAAGCAGTCGGATGCAAACAAGAGCGTTAGTTGGAATAAAAAAAATAACGCATTTCGATTCAGGTTTTTCATTTATTTTTTATGGTATAAATCAACTCGTCACCAGACACTTTTACCACCGCGCTTTCAAACACTTGACGGCCATTTTTTGCATTCAAAACACAATTTCCCTGGATATATATTTGACCATCTCGGATCCAAGCTTCATCTGCGACAAGCATTGGTTTTTTTGTTACACAATCAACCAATCTAAAATTGAAACACTTGATATTTTTTAGCGAATCATCGCTGTATCGTTTCAGGTTTCTAACTGCGTTTGGAACACTTCTTTCCTCACTCACCTCAATCACCACATCCCTAACAACCAACTCGCTCCTGCCAAATACTTTCACAAATCTTATCGGCCTTGGTTTTAGGCTGATTTCCCCAATTTGAACCCGGGCCATGGTTTCACCGCGTTTGTCTCTTAGGCTAAAACCAAGCCCTTTTGTCACACCGATAGACAAAGGATCTTGGGCTTGGAGAACCAAAACAAGACCGAAGATTCCCAGAAACGAGCCCATAGCTAAATCCTCAGATTTATGGATTCACCAAGTGCACATCACCATGGCCAGAGGTCGATTCATTCCAAAAGTGCATTCCATCGCCGGACGAGTGCCATCAACAAAAACGCTGCCGAATTGTCCAGCCGATAAATCGGTGATGGATCGATTTGATATTCCTAAGCCACCAGAAATGTTCCGTCTGACACCTCACGGTTGACACCATTCATCATGATTGTCACTGCGCCAGAAAAAGCATCAGGCAATCTAATAATATATTAATGCCCCCAACCGCAGGATCTGTCTGATCGCGGCTCTTTATCAGGCGCTTCATATTATTTTAGTCACAGAAGTTTTTTGGCTGAAATTTTTTGGATCCATCAAATTTGGAATCAGTGAAACCACTGGTTGCTGGCACGTTTCATTCGGTGGACATCCACTCGATGAGGCGAGGATCGTGGCGTCGCCTCAAGGCATGATGATCATGGGCACCCGGTCGCCGATGTTCCAAGGAGCTGGTCTGGGAGGGGCGTAGGGATGGGAGGGCCTTGGTGCGTCATGAGGGGATCGGCGGCACGAGCCATACCGCCGGACGCAACTGAATCCGATATCATGAAGCTCTACCGCTGGCAACGGTTTCGGTCGCCTTTTCCACCTGACATGCCTTCGCCAGCGCCGGCCTCGTCCAGCCTAGAGGTTTTTGTTCTTCATCACGCGCCACCAACTCAAGGCGTGGAGTTGGCGATAACGTTGCCTCAGTTCAGCGGCTGGAACTCGGTCATTGGCAGGTTGGCCCACCATGTCCTCCACCGCCCCGTCTGAGCGCGTATCTACGATGGCCTCTGGCGTGATGGCCGCGTGATTCCCATACCCAACCTGTGGCAGAGAGTGATCGAACATGTCGCGTCCAAAGGAGTGATAGGCGAAGCCGCTCGGAGCGGTCAATTCAACCAGTGTTGGCACAATGTCCAGATGGCTGCCGGCGATCTTCGGGGGATGGCTCAGGCCACGCAGTGCCTCGGGTCCAAAGAATACGCAGGGAACCGCTCGGGTTCCGAAAAGAATCGGCTGCGTTGAAAAACTGCGTCGAGACCAATGATCACCGGTGAGAACGAAAAGGGAATCCGGGAACCGACTCAGCATCGTTTCAACGAAATCACCCACGGATTTGTCAGAATACCAAAGGTGGCCCAGGATTCGGATCAAATCTTCGCTGAAACCCCGTGCCTTGAGCTCCCCGGCAATTCGATCACGCGGAAAACCCTTCGCTGCCAGATCCACGGTGTACGGTGGATGATACGAGGTGGTCATGATCATGTTGAATGTGGGTTGTTCACCCATCCGGTCATGAACAAATCGGTACAAATCCTCATCATCCACGCCCCATTCGTTTCCCGTCAAGCCGTCGACCATTTCGCCTCCGCCATGGACTTTTTCAAATCCATGCTCGTTGCAGAAGTCACCCAACCGCTGCCAACTGAGATACCCACCATAGAAAAACCTGGGTTCGTAGCCGAGCCGCTTGAAGATGCGTGCCGTGTCCGTTGGCAAGCCATGTTTGACAGAGGCTTGGTAATTGATGTGAACGCCCGCATCAGGCAGCCCCGTGATCAAGGTCGCAAGACTGGGCATGGTTCCACTGGCTGCGGATACGAATGCGTCGGCAGCAACCCCGGCATTCATCAGGCTGGCAAGGCGATCCGTCGCATGCAACGCGGCGCAATCGGGGTGCAATCCCCACGAGTCGTAGCTTTCCAGGACGATCAGGAAAATATGCCTGGCAGGTTTTGTGACAGAGCCCCCGGAAGTCTTGAGCGCCAGCACATCGAGGTCAGCATGGGAATCTGCTGAAGGAAACCAGGATCGTGCGGCCCCAGTAACGTCGCCATCAGGCAAAACCATGCTGAGTCCCCGGGCATGATTCAGCGTCTGGTGATCTTTGACCGCATAGCGAAACGCGGCAAAGGGATTCATGACCAATTTGTTGAGAAATGGGTCGCTGGTCACCGCAGCATCCTTCATCTGGATGGGCCGGGAACCCAACGAGGCTCGAAGCCCCAGGAGAAGCAGTCCGACCAGAAAGGTCGGTGTCCACCACCGGAACCATTTCCGGTGAATGAAAGACGGCATGGGGATCTGATTGGATATCACAAACCAACCACGCTTTCCAAGCAAGACCACGCCAAGGGTCGCAAGAACCAATCCCAAGCTGATCCACACGATTGGGTAACTTCTCCAAATTGTCCGAGCAATGGCGACGCGATCATCGAAGATCAGCCCAAAGATCCAGTGATTGAATTGGTCATGGTACTCTTGGAAATATCCAACATCTAAAACAAAGACCAGCAAGCTCGCAGCAACCAGCACAACGGCGAGGGTGCACCGAACCCGGCTGTGCCAACCTCCAAACGGTCGAAGGAACCCCAAGATCGTCAGAACCAACGACGGAATGACCGCGTAACTGGCGATGGAGATGTCAAACCGCAGTCCGGTGAGAAAACAGCGTGCGATTTGCCCAATTTCACTACTCTCTGCCATCTGTGTGCGGAAAACCCATATCATGATTCCGCGGAAAGCCCCCAGCGCCATGACCATGCTGGCCCACAGGAGGAAATCTCCCGCAAGATTGTGTATCCTGAACTGGGGAAGATGATGTTCAGTAGGCGACAAGATTTCACGCAACCCGCTCACAGGATTATCTTTGTATGGGCTTGCGATTGGAGGGTTGCGTTGAGACATGGCTAGGAAGGGTCTTCGGAACAACTGGCCTCTGATACAAACGTTGAATTCCTTGAAGATTCCCTGAAGTTTCCAACTGGTCATCCCTGAGCGATGAAGAGCCGCCCTGTGACTTCCGATCTTATTTTCATCATGGATGCTATAGATTTCTAGATGTCGGTAAAACCAATGACAACATCTTCTTCGTAGATGATACGGTACTCCGGAGGTTCAACGGCGGCGGATTGCCCCCGAACCGGATGGAACGAAGGTCTCGGGTCCGACGGATCCGATCCCCTCCCGCTTTGGAAACAATCCGGTCTGACCTCTGGCTCGAAGCGCCACGGCGCATCCTTCGTCGACCTTCCCCGCGGGCGAGGGGTCGGTTTCCACCGAGCCTACGCCAACAAAGGCTTGATGACCTCGCCGGCAATGTCGGTGAGGCGGAAGTCGCGACCTTCGAAGCGGTGGGTCAGGCGGGTGTGCTCGATGCCCAGCAGGTGCAGCATGGTGGCGTGCAGGTCGTGCACATTCACCGGGTCCTCCACGATGTTGTAGCCGAAGTCGTCCGTGCGCCCGTGGACGATGCCGGGCTTGATGCCACCGCCGGCCATCCACAACGAGAAGCACCGGGGGTGATGGTCGCGGCCGAAGCTGTTGGCGCTGATGTCGCCCTGCGAGTAGGCGGTGCGCCCGAATTCGCCGCCCCAGAGCACCAGCGTGTCGTCCAGCAGGCCTCGCTGCTTGAGGTCCTGGATGAGGGCGCCGCTGGCCTGGTCGGTGTTGCGGGTCTGGGCCTTGATGCCGTCCGGCAGGCCGCCATGGTGGTCCCAGTCGCGGTGGCAAAGCTGGATGAAGCGCACGCCGCGCTCGGCCAACCGCCGCGCCAGGAGGCAATTGTTGGCGAAGGAGGGCTTGCCCGGCTGGGCCCCATAGAGCTTGAGCACGGACTCCGGCTCGGAGGACAGGTCCACCAGCTCGGGCACGCTGGTCTGCATGCGGAAGGCCAGCTCGTAGCTCTCGATGTGCGAGGCGATGTCGGGATCGCCCAGCAGTCCAAGCTGCCTGCGGTTGAGCGTCTGCATGGCGTCGAGCAACTGGCGGCGCGATTGGCCGCTCATGCCCGGCGGGTTCGAGACGTAAAGGACCGGGTCACCCTGGCTGCGCAACTGCACGCCTTGGTAGTTCGCCGAGAGGAATCCGTTGCCCCAGTACCGGGCCTGCAGGGACTGGCCGCCGCTGCCGCTGACCAGCACCACGTAGGATGGCAGGTTGGCGTTCTCGGAACCGAGCCCGTAGGCGATCCAGGCCCCCATGGTGGGCCGGCCCGGCTGCTGGTTGCCGGTGCCGAAATAGGTCACGGCCGGGTCATGGTTGATCGCATCGACATGCATCGTGCGGATGAGCGCGATGTCGTCGGCCATCGCCCCGATGCCCGGCATGAGCGAGGTGATCTCCATCCCGCTCTTGCCGTACTTCTTGAACTCGAAGGGGGAGCCGACGCACTTGAGCACGGATTGGCCGGCCGTCATGCCCGTGATGCGCTGGCCCCGACGGACGCTGGGCGGCAGCTCCTGGCCGGTCATCTCCTTGAGCTTGGGCTTGGGGTCGAAAAGGTCGAGGTGCGACGGGGCACCGGACTGGAAGAGGTAGATGACCCGCTTGGCCTTCGGCGGCAGGTGCAGGGTCTTGAGGGCTCCGGGCACCGCACGGGTGGCCGGCGTGGCCCCGCCCAGATGGGAGGGCAGCAGCGAGGCGAGGGCCATGGCCCCAAGGCCCGTCGAGCTGCGGGTCAGGAAGGCGCGCCGGCTGAGGATGCGCTCGGCCTCGTCCTGGAGGTAGGTGGGGTTCACTTGGAGATGGTCTCGTTGAGGTTCAGGAGGACGTTGGCCACGGCGGTCATGGCGGCCAACGCGGCCGGGTCGGCCGACTCGGGCGCCTTGGACTCCCCCACGGCGATGAGGGCCTTGGCGGCGTCGGGATCGGACCGGAATCGGGCCAACTGCTGCTCATGGGTCTGCTTCAGCACCGCCACCTCGTCGGGTTGGGGCTTGCGACCCAGGGTGTGCCGGAACGCACGCACCAGCCGGCGATCAAGGTCGGCGGGCTCCTCCCGGAGCACCCGCTGGGCGAGGCCGCGGGCCGCCTCGACGAAGGCCGGGTCGTTCATGAGCACGAGCGACTGGAGGGGGGTCTGCGTGCGCTGTCGCAGGAAGGTGCAGACCTCGCGGTTGGGGGCGTCGAAGGTCGCGAAGGACGGGTAGTGGGCCGAGCGGCGCCAGAACACGTACATGCCCCGGCGGTAGAGGTCCTGACCGTGGTCCTGGACGAAGACCGAGTCGGTGCCGTCCCAGATGCCCGGCGGCTGGTAGGGCTTGACGCTGGGTCCGCCGATCTTCGGATTCAGCAGGCCCGAGACGGCCAGCGCATTGTCGCGGATGTACTCGGCATCGAGGCGCAGGCGCGGGCCCCGCGTGAGCAGCCGGTTGTAGGGATCGCGCGCGAGCTTGTCGGGCGTCGTGGTGGCAGCCTGGCGGTAGGTGGCGCTGGTGACGATGGACCGCAGCAGGTCCTTCACGCTCCAGGCCTGGATCCGACCCGACTTGGCGCCACGGCGCTGGCCGGGCACGCCCGTCGGGCCGCCGTCCCGGAATCGGGTGGCCAGGTAGTCGAGCAACTCGGGATGGCTGGGCCATTCGCCCTGCGACCCGAAGTCGTTGGCCGTCTTCACCAGGCCATTGCCGAAGAGGAGCGCCCAGTAGCGGTTGACCGTGACCCGGGCCGTGAGCGGGTGCTGCTTGGACACCAGCCACCGGGCCAGGGCCAGGCGGTTGGTCGGTCCCTCGGGCAGCGGTGGCAGGAACGACGGCGTGCCCGGCTCGACGCGTTCGCCGCGGGTGCGGAAGTCGCCCCGGACCAGCACGAAGGTCTCCCGGGGCGGGTCCAGCTCCTCCATGATCAGCGTGGTCGGGATCTTGGCGTAGAAGGCATCCTTGGTGCGGCGGGCCTGGGCCAGGGCCTTCTCGGCCCTCAGGTAGTCGACCGCGTGATTCTCGCGGTAGAACCGCGCGAGGTCGCCACGCTCCTCGTCCGAACGCTGTCCGCGCGACTTGGCCACGATGGCCGCATAGCCCTCGAAGGTCAGCGACCTGGCCTCGGCCTCGGACAGGACCCGGGAGAAGAGGCGCAGGTCGTCGACCTGCCCCTTGAGATGCGAATCGCCCGCACGCGAGCCCAGGCGCAACGGCTCGGCGGCCACCGGCGAGTCCTTGAGCTGGTCCTTCTCGGTCTCGAGGTCCTTGCGCACGCCGTTGACATAGATCCGGACGCCCGAGGCCTTGCCCGAACCGTCGTGGCTCACGGCGACATGCAGCCACTGGTTGTGGGGCAGCTGGTCCCTGGTGCGGACCTTGAGGGCGTTGTCGGGCCAGGCGTGGATGAGGTGGGTCTGCAGGCGCCGGTCGGCCAGGAGCAGGTCGAAGCCGCGGTGCCCGGGTCCCTTCTCCATCTGGCTCAGGATCGCGCCGTCGCCCTGCAGCCGCACCCACGCGGCGACGGCGAAGGCGTTGGTCCGGTCCCATCCGGAGCGCGAGGCGGCCTCGGCATGGGCCTTGCCGTCGAGGGTCAGCGACTTGCCCAGCCGGCCCCCGGCGAACTCGGCGCCGTTGGTCCCCTTCCACGCAAAGGCCGGATCGAGCACGCCGTCGAAGGTCCATCGTGCCACCAGTCCATGGGTCGGAGCCGGCGCCGGTGGGCGCTCCCCCAGCTCGCGTTCCCACTTCTCCTGCGTCTCGCCGAGTTCGTTGGTGCGGTCCTGCAGGGTCTTCTCGGCGTCCTTCACGGCGAAGTCGGCCTCGACGAACTTGGCGGCCTGCTCGGGCGTCGGCACCGGCAGGCGGGGCGGCGGGTTGTCGGTGCGGATGCGATCGAGCCCCTTCTCGGGCACGTTGTGGAAGAAGGCGTAGAGGCGGTAGAACTCCTTGGTGCTGATGGGATCGTACTTGTGGTCGTGGCACTCGGTGCAGCCGACGGTCAGGCCCAGGAAGGTGGCACCCAAGGTGTTCACCCGGTCGACGACATACTTGTTGAGGTACTCGTCGGGATCGGCGCCGCCCTCGTCGTTGGTCATGTTGTTGCGCACGAAGCCGGTGGCCACGCGCTGGGAGACCGTGGGATTGGGCAACAGGTCGCCGGCCAGCTGCTCGACGGTGAACTGGTCGAAGGGCTTGTCGGCGTTGAACGCATCGATGACCCAGTCCCGCCACAGCCACATGAAGCGCACGCCGTCGAAGTGGTACCCGCTGGTGTCGGCGTAGCGGGCGAGGTCGAGCCAGTTCTGGCCCACGCGCTCGCCGTAGTGGCGCGACTCCATCAACCGGTCGACCAGGCGCTCGTAGGCGTCGGGGCGCTTGTCGGCGAGGAAGGCGTCGACCTCCTCGACCGTGGGCGGCAGTCCGGTGAGGTCGAGGGTCACGCGTCGCTGCAGGCTCACCGGATCGGCCTCCGGGTTGGGCTTCAGACCCTCGGACTCGAGGCGGGACAGGACGAAGGTGTCGATGGCATTGCGCGGCCACCGGGCATCCTTGACCCGGGGCGGTTCCGGCGTGGTGGGGGCGATGAAGGACCAGTGCTGCTGCCAGCGCGCCCCCTGCCGGACCCAAGCCTGGAGGAGCTCGACCTGGGCGGGGGACAGGGGCTTGCCATGCTCCGGCGGGGGCATGACCTCGTCGGGATCCTTGGTGAGGATGCGCTCGACCAGCGTGCCGTCCTCGGGCTTGCCGGCGACGAGGGCGGCGCGGCCCGACTTGAGCGTGCGGAAGGCGTCCTCCTCGCGGTCCAGACGAAGGCCCGCCTTGCGCTTGCCCTCATCGGGTCCGTGGCAGGCGAAGCAATGGTCCGAGAGGATGGGACGGATCTGGCGGTTGAAGTCCACCTGGGCCGCCGGACGGGAGGGCGTGGCCGCTGCCGCGGTCGACGTCCACAGGATCAGGAACCCCGGGATCACGCCCGACGCCCCGGCCCGGAGCAGACGGGCGGCGCGCCACACGATGGCCATGGAGAGGATCACGATCCGGATCTTGCTCCACGGCGGAGGGTCCAGCAACCCCCGAGGCGCGCAACCCGGGGAGAGCCTTGGGCGGCTTTGGGGTTGTCGGATCGCCGGTCGAAGATCGACCCTCGCCGGCATGGGTCCAGAACCGATCGGTTTCCGCCCCCGCTCCAGCCCGCCGCCTCCGGTGGGGGAATCCACGGAGCTTCGGATCGAGGGCATGGACTGCGGCAACTGTGTGCGGTCGGTGACCCAGGCCCTGCAGTCGGTGGCCGGGGTCTCGAGGGTTGTCGTGGACCTCGCGTCCGGGCGGGCCCGGACCCATTGGTTCCCGGGCCGGACGCCGGAGCCGACCCGATTGATCGTGGCGGTCGAACAGGCCGGCTACCGGGCACATCCCGCCATGGAGCCACCCGGTGGGGCGGTCGAACAGGCCGGCTACCGGGCACATCCCGCCATGGAGCCACCCGGTGGGACCACGGCCGGGAACTCCCCGGGTCCGGCCGTGAGGCCCGTCGCCACCGCCCGGCCGAATCCCTGGGCGGCATCGCTCTGGCTGGGACTGCCGGCCACCGCCGCGCTTTTGGCCGGGGACTGGCTCGGAGGCTGGGGCATGCACCGGGGCTTCCAGACCCTGTCGCTGGTCCTGGCGACGGTGGTCCAGGCCGCCGTGGGGTGGCGATTCCATCGCGGCGCGTGGCGCCAGGCCCGGGTGGGTCGCTCGAACATGGACACCCTGGTGTCCATCGGTTCCTCGAGCGCCTACCTCTGGAGCCTCTGGCTGTTCACCACGCAACCGCACGCGCACCTGTTCTTCGCCGAGTCGGTGAGCATCCTGACCCTCATCAGCCTGGGCCATGCACTGGAGGCCCGCATGCAGGCCCGCGCCGGGGATGCCCTCCGGGCCCTGATGGCCCTGGCCCCGGCCACCGCGCATCGGCTCGACCTGGGGGAAACCGAGTCGGAGACGCCCGTGGCAGACCTGAAACCCGGGGACCGCCTGCGCCTCCGGCCCGGGGACCAGGTGCCGGTCGACGCGGTGGTGCTCGAGGGGGATTCCTCGGTCGACGAATCGTTGCTGACCGGCGAGGCGATGCCCGTCCGCAAGGTCCCGGGTGCGCCGCTGCTGGCGGGCTCGTCCAATGTCGATGGCAGCCTCGTCGTGCGGGTGACCGCCACCGGCGAGCACACGGGCCTGGCCCGCATCGCGGCGGTCGTCGAGCGGGCGCAATCGAGCCGCGCCTCGGTGCAGCGGCTCGCCGACCGGGTGAGTTCGGTCTTCGTGCCGGTGGTGGTGATCGTCGCGCTGGTTGCGGCGGCGGCATGGGCCTGGGCCCCCGACCTGCTCGGAGCGTGGCAGGCGACCCTGGCCCCGTGGCTCTGGCACCCCCAGGCCACCGGCTCCGCGATGGGCGACGCGGTCTCGGCCTTCTGCTCGGTGCTCATCGTGGCCTGCCCCTGCGCCATGGGCCTGGCCACGCCGGTGGCGCTCATGGCCGGCATCAACGCCGCCGCCCGCCGGGGCCTCCTCATCCGGGACGCGGTGGCCCTGGAGAAGACCGGACGGATCTCGGCGCTGGCCTTCGACAAGACCGGCACGCTCACCGCCGGGCAACCGAAGCTCACGCGATGGAAAGACCTCCGCCCGGATTCCGCACGAACCCTGCCCCTGCCCCTGCTGGCCGGCCGGCTGGCCGAGGGATCGCACCATCCGATCGCCCGGGCTGTGGTCGCCACGGCCCGGACCCTGCAGGAACTCTCCGGGACGGCCGCTGCCGATGGGGTCAGGGACCCGGGATCCGGCCTGCCGGCGTGGACCTCATGGCAGGAGCGACGGGGCCTGGGCATCGAGGCGACCGCCCGGGGCGCCAATCCGGGCCAACCCCTGCGCCTCGGCTCGGTCGGCTGGATGCGATCATTGGGGGCGGTGCCGTCGCCGGAGGCCGAGGCGTGGATCCAGGAGGCCGGCGAGGCCGGCCAGAGCGTGCTGCTGTTGGCCCAAGGGGCGGATCTCCTGGGGATGCTCCAGGTGGGAGATCCCATTCGCCCGGACTCGCCCGAGGTGATCCGCCGCCTCGGGGCCCAAGGCATCGAGACCTGGCTGGTCTCCGGGGACACCGCGCCGACCTGCCAGGCTGTGGCGCGCGCGGTGGGCATCCCCCTGGAGCGGGTCCGGGCCGAATGCCGGCCCGAGGACAAGGTACGGATCCTCGGGGAGATCCGGTCGCGGGGCCGCCGGGTGGCCTTCGTCGGGGATGGCATCAACGACTCGCCCGCCCTCGCCGCGGCCGACCTCGGGATCGCCGTGGCGCAGGCCTCCGACGTGGCCCGAGAGGCCGCCGACCTTGTCCTGCTGCGGCCTGACCTGGGCGCCGTGGTCGAGGCGTTGGACCTGTCCACCCGCACCCTGCGCACCATCCGGCAAAACCTGTTCTGGGCGTTCTTCTACAATGCGGCCGCCATCCCGCTGGCCGCGCTCGGGTTCCTCAGCCCCGTGGTGTGCGCCCTGACCATGGGCCTGTCGGACCTCATCGTGATCGGCAACGCCCTGCGCCTTCGGCGGCGGGCCTGAGGAAGGGGAAATCGCCCGGGGGGACATCGAAACGCTGTCGCCTCCAGCGGCCATGACCCCGGCCACAAACCGGCAGACACCGACGACGTCCGCAAGCGTCCGATGGCGCGCCGGACCCCGGTCGTCGACGCGCCCTCAGGCGCGCAAGCTCGCCCCGAGAGCCGACTGGAACACGCCGACGAGGCGGTCGTGGGAAGCCTGCACCTCCTCATCCTTCAGCGTGCGGTCGGCCGCGCGGTAGGTGAAGGAGTAGGCCAGACTCTTGTGTCCCTCGGGCACGTGCTTGCCGCGGAAGACGTCGAAGAGTTCCACCGCCTCAAGATGGCCGGGCTTGGCCTGCTTGACCGCCGCGAGCACCGCCTCGTGGGTGGTCGCCTCGGGAACGATCATGGCGACATCGCGCTGGATCGACGGGAAGGCGGCCAAGGGCTTGAAGCTGCGCGCCGGATTGCCCCGGGCCAGCAGCGCGTCGAGGTCGAGCTCGGCCAGGAGCACGGCGTCGCGCAGGTCGTGCCGCTTGGCGAGCGTCGGCAGCAGTTGGCCCAATTGGCCCAGGGGCAGCTTGCCCCCGAGGGTGACCGCGGCCGACTCGAGCATCAGCGGGGTGCTTTCCGGACGGCGCGCATAGGCGACCCCGCGCAGGCCAAGGCGCTCGATGAGCTCCTCGACCAGGCCCTTGAGGTCGTACACATCGGCCTTGGCATCCCGATCGGCGCCGGACCAGAACCGCGGGTCCCGGGCGCCGGTCAGTGCGATGGCCACGCGCCAGCCTTCCCGGGCCGCCCCGTTGTGCAAGGTGAACACCCGGCCGATCTCGAACAACTGCACGTCGCCGTTGCGACGCGTCAGGTTGTGGCTGAGGGAATCGATGAGCCCCGGCAGCAGGGACGGTCGAAGCGCGTTCATGTCGCTGCTCAGCGGGTTGGCCAGGAGCACGACCTCCTCGGACACCCGACGGGCGGCCGCGTCGGAGATGAGCGTCTGGCCCTGGGCCTCGTCGAGCCCCAGGCCCGTGAGGATGCGGCGAACCTCGGCGAAGCGGTCGTAGGTCGCGTCAAACGGATGGGAGCCCACCGCGCCGCGCGGGGTCGTGGAGGGGATGCGGTCGACCCCGAAGAGCCGGGCGACCTCTTCCACCAGGTCCACCTCGCGCTTCAAGTCGACCCGCCATGACGGCACGCGCCAAACCGAGCCCGCTGCGCCGGTGCGACTCCCCTGCCCGACCTCCTCGAGGCCAAGCCCGGCCAGGAAGCCCGCCTGGACCTCGGCCGGGATGTCCACGCCCAGCAGGACCTTGGCGCGATCGTGCCTCAGCGTGAGTTCCTTGGACGGGGGCGGGTTCGGGAAGGCGTCGATGACCTCGCCGGAGAGGCTGCCGCCGGCCAGCTCGAGCAGCAGTTGGGCACACCGCCGGCCGGCCGACTCGGCCGCCTGGACATCGGCCCCGCGCTCGAAGCGGTAGCTGGCGTCGGTGCGCAGAGCGAGCGCCTTGGAGGTGCGGCGGATGCCCGTCGGCGTGAAGTAGGCCGACTCGATGAGCACGTCGGTGGTGTCGGCCTGGATGCCCGAGTCGAGCCCGCCCATGATGCCCGCCAAGGCGATGCCACCGGCGGCGTCGGCGATGAGCAGGTTCTCCGGGGTGAGCGTGTGCTCACGCCCGTCGAGGGTGGTGAACGTCTCGCCCTCGGAAGCGCGGCGGATCACCACCTCCGGCACTCCGGCGGCGCGGGTCCGAAGACGGCGGAGGTCGAAGGTGTGCAGCGGTTGGCCCGTCTCAAGCATGACGAAATTGGAGACATCCACCACGTTGTTGATGCTCCGGAGGCCGACCTTCTCGAGCGCCGAGCGCAGCCACGCCGGGCTGGGTCCGACCTTCAGGCCACGGATCACCCGGGCCGTGTAGCGCGGGCACAGGTCCGGGGCCTCGAGACGGACGGCAACGGCCGGGGCGGCGGCTCCGCCAGCGACCTCGGGCACGGTGACCTCGGGCAGGCGGAGGGGCTTGCCGGTCAGGGCGGCGACCTCGCGGGCGATGCCGATCACCGAATTGAGGTCGGGCCGGTTCGGGGTCACCTCCAGGTCGAACACCACGTCGCTGCCCGACAGCCCGAGATGCACCGCCAACGGTTGGCCCACGGTGGCCGTCTCGGGCAGGATCAGGAGCCCATCCTCACGGCGAAGCCCGAAGGCCTCGGGCTCGAGGCCCAGTTCCTCGTGGGAACACATCATGCCGTGCGATTCGACGCTGCGGATCTTGCCCACCTTGATGGTGAAGGGCTGCGTCTCGCCGGCCTTCGGCGGCAGCGAGGCCCCGGGCAGGATGAGCGGCACCTTGTCGCCGGCCTTGAAGTTCTGGGCCCCGCAGACGATCTGCCGCTCGCCCCGGCCGTCGGCCACGCGACAGACCGAGAGCTTGTCGGCGTTGGGGTGCTTGTCGCGCGAGAGCACCTGGGCGACGACCACGCCGTCGAGCTGGCCGGCCAGGCGCTCGACCCCTTCGACCTCCAGACCCAGGAGCGTGAGGCGCTCGGTGAGTTCCTCCGGGGTCCCGTCGAAGTCCACGTGGTTGCGGAGCCAGTTGAGGGTGACTTTCATGGGCAAAAAGGGGCTTTAGGGCGCGGCACGGGAGTGGAATGGGATTCAGAACTGCTTCAGGAAACGGACATCGTTCTCGTAGAGCAGCCGGATGTCGGTGATGCCGTAGCACAGCATGGCGATGCGCTCGATGCCGAAGCCGAAGGCCCAACCGCTCCACACCTCTGGGTCGTAGCCCACGTTCTCGAAGACCTGCGGGTGCACCATGCCGCAGCCGGCGATCTCCAGCCACTCCTTGCCCAGCTTGCGGACCAGGGCGTTGGTGAAGTCGATCTCGAGGCTGGGCTCGGTGTAGCTGAAATAATGGGGGCGGAAGCGGAGCTTGACGTCGCTGCCCAGCACTTCCTGGAAGACCGCCTCGACGGTGCCCTTGAGGTCGCCGACCGTGACATGGCGGTCGACATACAGGCCCTCGATCTGGTGGAAGGTCGGGTTGTGCGTGGCGTCGGCGTTGTCGCGGCGGAAGACACGGCCGGGCACGACGATGCGGATGGGCGGCGGGGTCTTCTCCATGACCCGGATCTGCACCGAACTGGTGTGCGTGCGCAGCAGCGGACGCCCGGTCGAATCGAGGAAGAACGTGTCCTGGGCGTCGCGCGCCGGGTGGTCCTTGGGCGTGTTGAGCGCGTCGAAGCAGTGGACCTCGTCCTCGATCTCGGGCCCGTCGGCCACGGCGAAGCCCAGCTTGCGGAAGGCCCGCACGATGGAGTCGGTGACCTGCGTGAGCGGGTGCAGCCGGCCGAGCGGACGACGGCGTCCCGGCAGGGTGAAGTCGGCCGGCTCCTTGGGCAGCGCCGCCCGGAGTTCCAGGGCACCGCGGACCTCGCTGAGGACGGCCTCGAGTTCCTGCTTGGCGGCATTGATCGCCTTGCCCGCCAGGGGCCGCTCCTCCTTGGGCAGCGAGCCCAACTCCTTCATCAGGGTGGTGAAGGCGCCCTCGGCCCCGAGGAACTTGCCCTTGGCCCGGTCGAGGGACGGGAGATCAGGGGCGGCACGGAGCTCCTGCTGCGCGGCGGCGAGGATGGCGGGGAGGCGTTCTTGCAGGGACATGGAGGCGGATCGTTCGCTGGGACGGGTCGCGGGGCGACGCCTGTCCCGTGGGGTCAGGAAATCGGTCGGGAAGCGGGAGGAGGAGCAGGAAGAGGGGCAGCCATGGGCGGTCGCGGTCCGGAGGAGGGTGGGCCAAAGAAAAGCGGGCGGCCTTCGTCAAAAGGGCGCCCGCCTCGGGAATTCCTGCGGATGGAGCTCGGCTCAGCTCAGGCGGCGACAGCCTGGGTGGTCGCACCGGCCTTGCCCTTGAGGGCACCCTGGGCCACCTCGACGAGCTTGGCGAAGGCGCCCGAGTCGGTCGCGGCGATGTCGGCCAGGACCTTGCGGTCGAGGGAGCATCCGGCGGCCTTGAGGCCCTCCATGAAGCGGCTGTAGGTCAGTCCGGCGGCGCGGGCGGCCGCATTGATGCGGATCTGCCACAGGTAGCGGAAGGTGCGCTTCTTGGCCTTGCGATCGCGGTAGGCATACTGCATGCCGTGGTCGACGGCATCGCTGGCGTAGCGGTAGTGGCTGCTGCGGCGAAGGCGGAAGCCCTTGGCCAGCTTGAGCATCCTCTTGCGACGTTTGCGGGAAGCGGGAGCGTTGGTGACGCGCATGGAAGTGTGCGGTTAGAAGGTGGGGGTGTTCAGTGGGAGAACGGCAGACAGGACTTGATCTTGTACACGTCGGTCTCGTGCACGAGCTTCGCGGTTCCCAGACGACGCCGCCGATTGGCGTTCTTGCTGGAGAGCAGGTGGCGCTTCCCGGCGTGCTGGGTGAGCACCTTGCCGCTCGCGGTGATCTTGAACCGCTTGGAAACGGACTTCTTGGTTTTGATTCCCTTCGGACGACGCATAAAACAGGACCTTTTCGATGAGACGAAAGAACCGAGAGATTACCGGCACTCGCCCCCGGATCAAGCCGTATTTTGATGTCGAGGGGGTCGGTCCTCACTTTTGACACAAACCTGCCTCCGGTTGCCTCGGGGTGGGCCGCCGGCACCCAAGGGATCCCGCACGTCCCATCATGGATTCCGCGGGCCCATTCGGCGATCCTGGGCGGAGGGGGACCGAGACGCCACCGGTGGGCAGGCCAGCTTGTGTCAAAAGTGAGGACCGACCCCTCAGGCTCCTCAGGGTTTGCGGGTGGAAGGCGGCGGGGTGGTGCCGGAACCGGAGTTGGCGGATGGGTTCCACGGCGTGCCGCCGCGGATCGTCGTGCGCGTCTGGCCCATCAGGTCGGGCTTGGTGGTCACCGCCTCGCCCAGCATCCGGCCGCTGGGATCGGTGAAGCGGGTCTTGGTGCGCCCCATCAGGTCGGGCTTGGTGGTGACGCCCTTGCCGAGGGTCGAACCACTCGGGTCCTTGAAGGTGGTGCGGGACTTGCCCAGAAGGTCGGGCTTGTGGGTCACGGCTTCGCCGAGCCTCCGCCCGGAAGCATCGCGGACCACCGTCCGGGAATCGCCGTTCAGGTTGGGGCGGGTCGTGACCGCGTCGCCGACCTTGCGACCCTGGGCATCGCGCAACTCCGTTCGGGTACGCCCCAGCAGGTCCGGCTTGGAGGTCTTGGCCTCGGAGGGCTTGAAGGGCTTGTCGTCCGCCCGAAGCGGACCAACGCCGGCCGCGAGCGCGCCGACCAGGAGGAAAATGGCGAAGGAGAGGCGGTTCGTCCGGGGAATCATGGATGGGGAGGCGGATGGCCGGGATGCCGGGGTGTCGGCCGGCCGGGTGATCAGAACGTTCGTCGATCCTGTCAGCGGGCGCAAGGCGCCGGACGACCACTCGACACGGCGCCGCACGGGGATCGGCCTCGTCACCAAGAGGTCGGTTCCCCATCGACGGGGCTGGCCGGGTTTCGGCGCGTGCGGGGAGGAACGATCACCGAGAAGGCCATCGCAGCCGGTCGGATGGACCGGAACGACGGACCATCGTCCGGCAATTCGGGGGAGGCCCGCCGTGGTCGGGGATCTTTGCCTTTTGCCTTCGGGTCGGATCCGGGCCAGACTGGAAGCCGCTCAATGAACGCACCCATCCGTGTCGCTGTGACCGGCGCCGCCGGCCAGATTGGTTACTCCCTCCTGTTCCGCATCGCCTCCGGCGCGATGTTCGGCCCCACCCAACCGGTCATCCTCCACCTGATCGAGATCGAGCCCGCCCTCAAGGCCCTCGGCGGCGTGGTGATGGAACTCGACGACTGCGCCTTCCCCCTCCTGCAGGGCGTGGTGCCGACGGCCAGCCTCGACGAAGGCTTCCGCGGCGTGAACTGGGCGCTGCTGGTCGGCAGCGTGCCGCGCAAGCAGGGCATGGAGCGCAAGGACCTGCTCGGCATCAACGGCAAGATCTTCACCGGCCAGGGCCAGGCCATCCAGCGCAACGCCGCCTCGGATGTCCGCACGCTGGTGGTGGGCAACCCCTGCAACACCAACTGCCTGATCGCCATGAACGCGGCGAAGGACGTGCCGTCGGACCGCTGGTTCGCCATGACGATGCTCGACCAGAACCGCGCCAAGACGCAGTTGGCCAAGAAGGCTGGCGTGCGGGTCGACCAGGTGTCCAACATCGCCATCTGGGGCAACCACAGCTCGACCATGTACCCCGACTTCTACCAGGCCCGCATCGGCGGCCGGGCCGCCACGTCGGTCATCAACGATGAGGCCTGGTTCAAGGACACCTTCATCCCGACGGTCCAGAAGCGCGGCGCGGCGATCATCGAGGCCCGCGGGCTGAGCTCGGCGGCCTCGGCGGCCAATGCCGTGGTGGACACCGTGCGCGCGCTGACGACCCCGACGCACCCCGACGACAGCTTCAGCGTGGCCGTGTGCTCGCAGGGCGACTACGGCATCGAGAAGGGGCTGATCTTCAGCCACCCGACCCGCAGCGACGGTCAGCGCTGGGAAATCGTGCCGGGCGTGCCCATCAACGAGTTCAGCCGCGCCAAGATCACCGCGACGGAGAACGAGCTGAAGGAGGAGAAGGCCCTGGTGGCCGACCTGCTGCCGAAGGCCTGAGGCCCCGGCCCGGACGAGGCTCTCCCCGGACGGGATTTCCAGACGCCGGATTGACAAAACGCCCCGACCTCACGGTCGGGGCGTTTTTGTGTCGATTCGTCCAACCGGTCCCGATCGGATCGAAACGGGCCGATCGATGGGGGACTCAGGCCAGCTTGGAGAGCAGCTCCGCGTTGGTCTTGTGCTTCTTGAGCGCGGCGATGAGCGTCTCCATGGCCTCAACCGGCTGGAGGTCGGTCATCATCCGGCGCAGCTTGCGGATGGCATCGATCTGGTTCGGCGGGAAGAGCTTCTCTTCCTTGCGCGTGCCCGACTTGGGGATGTCGATGGCCGGGTAGAGCCGGCGCTCGGAGAGCTTCCGGTCGAGGATGAGCTCCATGTTGCCGGTGCCCTTGAACTCCTGGAAGATGAGCTCGTCCATGCGGCTGCCGGTGTCCACCAGCGCGGTCGCGAGGATGGTCAGCGAGCCGCCCTCCTCGACCTTGCGGGCCGAGGCGAACATCTTGCGGGGGATCTCCAGGGCGCGGGCATCCACACCGCCGGTCATCGTGCGGCCGGAGCCGCCGTGCACGGAGTTGTAGGCACGGGCCACGCGGGTGATGGAATCGAGCAGCACGAACACGTCCTTGCCCGCCTCGACCATGCGGCGGCAGCGCTCGATCATCAGGCGGCTGAGGCGCACGTGCGTCTCGAGGTCCTGGTCGTTGCTCGAGGCCACCACCTCGGCCTTCACGCTGCGCTGGAAGTCGGTGACCTCCTCGGGGCGCTCGTCGATGAGCAGCACCAGACAATGCACCTCGGGGTGGTTGGTGGTGATGGCGTTGCAGATCTGCTTGAGGATCGTGGTCTTGCCGGTGCGCGGCGGCGCGACGATCAGGCCTCGGGTACCCTTGCCGATGGGGGTCACCAGGTCGATGATGCGGGTCTCGAGGGCCTCGGGCGTCGTCTCGAGCTGGAACTTGTCGATGGGATCGATGGTGGTGAGGTTCTCGAAACGCATCGCATGCAGGTAGTCCTGGTAGGACTTGCCATTCACCTCGATGACCTCGCGCATCTGCGGGCTGCTGCCCCGGTGCGGCGGATTGACCGAGCACTTGATCTGGCAACCCTCACGCAAGGCCAGCCGCTTGATGGAGTCGGGGGTCAGGAACACGTCGGTCGGCTTGGGCGCGTAGTTGCCCTTGGAGGACCTGAGGAAGCCGAAGCCCTTCTCGGACATTTCCAGCCAACCCTCGAGGATGACCGGCTCGGCCTGCGGTTGCTGAGGTCCGCCGCCCTGGCCCCCGCCTTGCCCGCCGCCCTGCGGCTGGTAACCGCGATGACCGCCACCCTGCCCCCCTTGGCCGCCTTGGCCGCCGCCCTGGCCGCCCCCCTGATGGTGACGCTGGTTCTGGTGGCCGCCGTGCCGATGGTGATGGCCACCGTGGCGCCGACCGCCGCCCTGGCGGAACCCGCCCTGGCCACCGCCCTGACGAAATCCACCCTGCTGGCCGGATTGGCCGGATTGGCCTTGGGGCGGCTGACCACCTTGTGGGCCTGCGGCGTCGCCGCCGGAAGGTCGCCATTCGCCCGGGTCGGACGGAGGGGCCGATTGCGATGCCGGAGGAGCCGTCTGTTGGGACTCCGGAGGCCGGGGAACGGAGTCCTCCGGCGGATGCTGATTGCTCATGTGCTATGGTGCGTCGGAAGAGCCCGATCCCAGAGATGCGGCGGAAGCAAGGGCCGCGGGAATGTTGACTTGGGGAAGCCGCAGGGAGAAGAAACTCCAAGGCGGTCAGGCTTCAGACCACGGACAATTAGAGTCCGTTGACGTCCCGGGCAACTGCTTTTTTGGCCCTCGGGCCATTTTTCACCTGTCCTCCGCAGTCGGCTCCGATTCACTGCGGGTGATGACCGTTGATTTGGCCTATGGGCGGGGCTGGCTTCCGGTGGACTTCCCGGACGGGGTCACGACGGTGATCGCACCCAGGCACCTCCCCCGGCTCGCCGACGAGCGCGCCGCCATCCTCGATGCTCTGGAATCCCCGCTGGGCTGCCCGCCATTGCGGCAGTGGCTGCACCCGGGATGCCGCATCTGCATCCTGTTCACGGACATCACGCGGGCGACGCCGAACGAGCGGATCATCCCCTGGCTGCTGGCCCACCTCGAGGCGTCGGGGGTCCGGCGGGACCAGGTCACCCTGCTCTGCCAGCTGGGCACGCACCGCCCCTGCACCCGCGCGGAGCTCGAGCAGATGCTCACGCCGGAGGTGGTGGCCGGATGGCGGGTGGTCAACCACGAGCCGTTCGACCACGCGGCCTGCGTGGCCCTGGGCACCACACGCTCGGGCGTGCCAGCCTGGATCAACCGCCATTGCGTCGAGGCCGACGTGCGCATCGTCACCGGGTTCATCGAGCCCCACTTCTTCGCCGGGTTCAGTGGCGGGCCCAAGGGCATCATGCCCGGGGTCGCCCACGTGGACACGGTGATGTGCAACCACGGGGCCGCGAACCTCGGCCATCCGAACGCCTGCTTCGGCCGCTGCGAGGGCAACCCGGTGTGGGAGGAGATGCTGGACATCGCCCAGCGGGTGGGCCGGAGCTTCCTGCTGAACGTGACCCTGGATGCCCGCCGCGGCATCACCGGAGTCTTCGCGGGCGACCTTGCCGAAGCCCACCGGATGGGCCGGGAACGGGTCCGCCAGTCGGCCATGCAGGCCGTGGAAGCGCCATTCGACGTGGTGGTGACGACCAACTCCGGCTATCCGCTCGACCAGAACCTGTACCAGGGGGTCAAGGGCATGTCGGCCGCGGCCCGGATCGTCCGGCCGGGCGGGACGATCGTCCTGGTGGCCGAGTGCTCGGAGGGCATCCCGGCGGGCAGCCCGTATGACGCCCTGCTCCGCGAGTCAGGGTCCATCGAGGACGTGCTGGCGCGCCTGGCGACGCCCGGGTTCTCCAGGCCGGAGCAGTGGCAGGCCCACCTCCAGGGCGTGGTACAATCCAAGGCACGGGTCCTGGTGCATTCCACCATCCCCGACAAGGTGCTGCGCCAGGCGCATGTCGAGCCCTGCCGGGACATCGCCGGAGCGGTGCGTGAGGCCCTCCGACGGGCCGGGCCGGCGGGTCGGGTCGCCGTCCTGCCCCTCGGTCCGCTGACCATCCCGTACCTGCCGGACACCTGAGTCCCACCAGCCCGGACGGGCCGACGGGGCGGCGCCGTCAAAATCGCCGAGTGGCTTGACGCTGGGGCGACTCAAGGCCTACCGTGGCGGCCGGTCGGTGGTCGTAGATCAATGGTAGATCCCCAGATTGTGATTCTGGTCGTTGCGGGTTCGAGTCCCGTCGGCCACCCCACCGCTCCTCCTCGGAGGCCTTCTTTGCTCGGAAGGCCCTTTTTTGAGGGCCCTCATCGTTTTGAAGGCCCGCTCCTCCAAGGCCGGCGTCAAAGGCCTGCCCCCAAGGCCAAGGCCTGCCTCGGCGAGGTCCTGAAACGGCGAGGTCCTGAAACGGCCAGCTCAAACGGCCAGCTCAGTCCGCCTCGTCAACGGGCGGCAGCGACATCACGGTTGTGAGGTCCATCCGGAACCTTCCTTGAGCGTTTCAGCAGAATCCTGAAGGTTTCAGGAAATCTCCAACGGTCTCAGGGGTTTCCAGAAACACAGGCAACCCGTCCACCGCTCCCCTCCCCTGGCCCAGAGCCATGGGTTCCAGGGAACGCGGTCTTCAAGGGAGGGCCTGCTTCCCGCAACGGCCCGACGGCTTTCCCGCCCGCCTCACCGGCCCTCGGGTCATGATCGTGGACATGGATCACTTCTGCTCCGAGTACCAGGCCATCTGGATGTTCTCGAGGATCTTCTCGTTGGAGGCCTCGGGTTTGTCGCCGAAGTCGGGCAGCTCGCAGACCATCTTGTGCAGCTTCGGAAAGCTCAGCTTCAGCGGATCCTGCTCGGGGTGGGCATCCATGAGGGCCCAGGCGATCTCGTCGGCATCGTGCCAGGTCAATTTCATACGATTTCCAAGTATGGCCCGTGATGGCGCGGGGCGAAAGAGGAGGCGGGAAAATTCGCGGTGAACTCCAGCCGACACCTCCCTTCCGGGAGGCGGGGTCGCGGCCACTCGGCGGCCGATGCGCCTCACCGCCCGGTCCGGGCCCACAACTCGTAATGGAAGAGGGCCGCCACCGCCAGCGAGTGTCGCACGGCACCCTGTGTCACCAAGGATGGGATGTCCGAGGCAGGCACCAGGCGGACGGCGATGTCCTCGGAGTCGTCCAACTCCAGGTCGCCGACCTTGCGGCAGTTCCGCACCAGGACCGTCCGGCAGCGGTTGCTCTGGATCGCCGAGTTGGGCAGCACGCACCCGATCTCAATGGCGCCCTCGCCGGCATACCCGGTCTCCTCACGGAGCTCACGCAGGCCGGCGGCGACCGGATCGGTCTCGCCCGGGTCCATGATGCCGCCGGGCACCTCGAGCTCCACCGAGGCCACCCCGTGCCGGAACTGCTCCACCAGCACCAGGTCGCCCGTCTCGGTGATGGCGACCACGTTCACCCAGTCGGCGCAGTCCATGACATAGAAGTCGCGTTCCACCCCGTTGCGGGGGCTGCGGCGACGCACGGATCGGAGCCGGAAGATCCGGTAGTCGCCCAGGGTCTCCTGGCCCAGGTCGGGCCACGGACGGACGCCGACCAACGAGGACTCACGGCCCGTTGCCGGCAGATCGGCCGAAGACGGAGAGCCCGACGGGGCCGCCCAACCGCCGGCCATGGCGCGCAGCAGGTGGCCGAGCGCCTCGGGCTGACTGCGCCCCGTCGCCGCGGCCAGTTGCAGGCTGCGTCGATGCAATTGGGCGGCCATCTCCGGGCACTTGGCCGGTGGACAGCCGAGGTTTTCGAGCACCGAGGCGATGGCTTGGAGGGTTTCCGCGTCCATGGACAAAAAACAACGGCGGAGGGGGGGCCCGTCCGCCGTTTCGGGTTGCCGGAGAGCCGGCCAGTCGGGGTTACTTGATGGTGGCCCGGTCGACGATCTTGACGCTCTCCACGCCCTGGCGCTTGACCGGGCGGTCCTGGCGGGCCGTCTCGCAGGTGGCCAGCTTCTCGAGCACGTCGTCGCCCTTGATGAGCTTGCCGAAGGCGGTGTACTGCCGGTCGAGGAAGGTGGGGTCACCGTGGCAGATGAAGAACTGGCTGCCAGCCGAGTTCGGGTCCTGCGACCGGGCCATGGAGATGACGCCGCGCTTGTGGGAGCGCTCGTTGAACTCGGCCTTGATCTTGTAGCCCGGGTCGCCGGTGCCCCAGCGGTTCTGCTGGGCCTCGTCCTTGGTCAGCGGGTCGCCGCCCTGGATCATGAAGCCCTTGATGATCCGGTGGAACGCCGTGCCATCGTAGAAGCCTTTCTTGGCCAGGGTCTTGAAGTTCTCGACGGTGTTCGGGGCGACGTCGGGCCAGAACTCGATGACCATGTCTCCGGCGACGGTCTTGATGACGGCGACCTCGTTGTTGCTGTTGCTCACTGGGGTTTCTTTCTTGTCGGTTTTGGTGGGTGCCTTGTCTTCGGCGGACACGGCGAGGCCGCAGAGAAGCGCGGCGGCCAGCGCGAAAAGGACTCGTTTCATGCTGGGGTCAATCAACAACACGTCGGGCTATCTGTCACGCCGAGAAACGCCCCACTCGACCCCTTGGGCAGAAATTCATCGGGCCGCCACCAGAAGCGCCGCCCCCAGCGCCATGATGGTGGCTCCGGCCAGTCGGCGGGCAAACTGGGGCTCCCCAAAAAAGGCCCGCCCCAAGCACACGCTCAGCACCGCGGACAATTGAAAGAACGACAACGCGATCCCCGTGGGCAAGAAATTCAGGATCACAAAGGTGCAGCCCTGCATGATCCCCGTCGTCAGCGCCAGCGTCAGTCCGGACGGCAGATGGCGCAGGGCTCCGGCTGCGGTTTGGGGACAGGCTCCGCGGGCCTTCCAGGCAAACGGGACCGCCACCAGAAAACCCAG
>JAJTFN010000066.1 GCA_021298285.1 Verrucomicrobium sp. | reverse complement strand
TGGATTCGAAACAGCTGGCCCTCGCCTGCCGGGCGTTGGCCGACAACAAGAAGGCCGAGAACCTGGTCGTGCTGGATGTGCGGAAGCTTTCCACGGTGACCGACTTCTTCGTGATTGCCACGGGCACCAGCGAGCCGCACCTGCGGGCGATCGAGAACGAGGTGCTCGACGGCCTGCGCCGGGAACACGACCTCAAGCCCGTGCACACCGAGGGCTCGGCCCAGTCGCATTGGGTGGTGGCCGACTTCTTCGACGTCATCGTGCACATCATGAGCGCCGACGTGCGGGCGCATTACGACATCGAGGGCCTCTGGGCCGACGCTCCGCGGGTCAAGCCAACCGCTCCCCGGAAACGGTCCGAGACGGTCGGGAACATCGGGACGACCGAAAACGCCCCGGAGGCCCTGAAGGCTCCTAAGGCCCCGAAGGCCCCAAAGGCCGTCAAGCCCGCCAAGTCCGCCAAGCCCGCCAAGTCCCCCAAGACGCCGAAGGCAGCCCCGGCCGAGTGACCCGGCCCCGGGCGGGTCGACCACCCCATGAACCCCGTCGACTCTCCCGTCCATGCCTGGAAGCCGATGGCGGCACGCTCGGCCGTTTGCCTGGCCACCGGGTGCCTGGGCTGGGCGTTGTCGGGTCGCTGGCCGACGGTTTCCACGGCGGCCTTCATGGTCGCCTTCCTGGCCGGCGGGTGGGACCTCGCCCGCGAGGTGTGGACCGACCTGCGCATCCTCCGCTTCGACACGCATTTCCTGATGCTGCTGGTGGTGCCCGGATCGGTCGCCGTCGGCGCGCTCGGCGAGGCGGCCCTGCTGCTCTTCCTCTTCTCCGCCTCCTCGGCGATGGAGAGTTTCGCGGCCGGTCGCACCCGGCGTGAGATCGACGCGCTGATGCGGCGTGCCCCGAAGACGGCCCGGTTGCTCGAGGGCGATGCCGAACGCGTGGTGCCGGTCGAAAGCCTGAAGCCGGCGACGTCCTGCGGGTCACCGCGGGCGAGCTTTCGCCGGTGGACCTCAGCGTCCTGCGCGGCCAAAGCGCCTGTGACGAGTCCTCGTTGACCGGCGAATCGGAGCCCATCCCGAAGGTTCCCGGCGATCCGGTGATGGGAGGCACGCTGAACCTCTGGGGCGTGCTGGAGGGACGGGTGCTGCGACCGGTGGGCGACAGCGCGCTCCACCGCATCCTGAACCTCATCCTCGAGGCCAGGCACCTCAAGGCCCCGTCGCAGCGGTTCACCGACCGATTCGGAACCGCCTACACCGGATTCGTCCTGGTCGCGTGCCTCGGCACCTTCCTGCACCAGTGGCACGGGGCCGGACGGCCGCCGTTCTTTTCCACGGGCGACCAGGCCAGCGCCTTCTACCGGGCCATGACCCTGCTGGTGGTGTTGTCCCCCTGCGCCCTGGTGCTGTCGGTGCCGTCGGCCATCCTCTCGGCCATCGCCTCCGGGGCCCGTCGGGGCGTGCTGTTCCGGGGCGGGGCCGCCATCGAGAACCTCGCCGGGGTCGGCGTGGTCTGCTTCGACAAGACGGGGACGTTGACCGAGGGACGCCTGGCGGTGGATCGGGTCGAGGTGTTCGAGGGCCCGGAGGCCGACATCGTGGCCGCGACCGCGGCGCTGGCGCGCGTGTCCAACCACCCGGTGTCGCGGTCCATCGCCCGTTGGGCCGAGGTCCAAGGCCTGCCGGCCGAGCCGGTCGAGGCGACCGAGACCGTCGCCGGCAAGGGACTTTCCGGCCGCTGGCGCGGGCGGCCGATGCTCCTGGGCAACCGGGAATTCCTCGCCCAGCGGGAGGGCGGGGCCCCGGCCTCGCTGCCCGAGCCGGTGGAGAAGGCTTCCGAGAGCTGGATCGCGGGCCGCGGCCTCCTCGCCCGATGGGTGCTCAAGGATGCCCTCCGGCCGCAATCGAAGGCGGTGGTCGCGCGGTTGCGCGAGGCGGGCCTGCGCACGGTCATGCTCACGGGCGACCGGGTCGCCCCGGCGCGCGAGATGGCCGTCGCCACGGGGGTGGACGAGGTCCGGGCGGGTCAGCGGCCCGAGGACAAGGTGGCCGCCATCCGGGAGTTCCAGCAGCGGGGCGGGGTGGTGGCGATGATCGGCGACGGGGTCAACGACGCCCCCTGCCTCGTGGCCGCCGACGTGGGCATCGCCATGGGCGCGCGGGGTTCCGACGCGGCCATCGAGCAGGCCGAGGTGGTGCTGGCCAACGACCGTCTCGAGGGCTTCCTCACCGCCCGCGACCTCAGCCTGCGTGCCCGGAGGATCATCCGGCAGAACATCGTCCTCTCGCTGGGGACCATCCTGGTCATGGCGATCCTCGCGCTGACGGCCGCAAATCTTCCGCTGTCGGTCGGCGTCGCGGCCCACGAGGGCAGCACCGTGCTGGTGGTCCTCAACAGCCTGCGACTCCTGCGGCGGGGTGAGCCGTCCTGAGGACCCCGTGGGATCCACCCCGGATGGCTGGCGGGGTCTTGCCGTCGATTGAGGACTTGCCAAGGGAGTTGCATCCCGGATGTTCCGCCCGGGTCGACACGACCCGTTTTCCTCCCATGAAGCCCCGCTCCCGTCTCTCCGCCGCCCTCGCCCTCGCGTTCGCCGTGGGCTTCCTCCCCGGAGTCGCCACCTTCACCGCCCAGGCGGCGAGGCTGGGCGACCCGGCCAAACCGCTGAGCCTGGCCAAGACGGTCAAGGGCACGCCCGTCGACTTGGCCGCCGGCAAGGGCAAGCAGGTGTATGTGGTGGAGTTCTGGGCCACCTGGTGCGGCCCGTGCCGGACCTCGATCCCGCACCTGACCGAGCTGCAGAAGCGCTTCAAGGACCAGGGGGTGACCTTCGTGGGGATCTCCGACGAGACGGAGGATGAGGTCCGGCCTTTCGTCGACAAGATGGGCGCCAAGATGGACTACGCCGTGGCCCTGGACGATGACCGCAAGACCTCCCGGGACTACATGCAGGCCTTCCGCCAGAACGGCATCCCGACGGCCTTCGTCGTCGACCAGCAGGGGCGCATCGCCTGGGTCGGGCATCCCATGGGTGGCCTCGACAAGGCGCTGGAGGAGATCGTCGCCGCCAAGTACGACCTCGCCGCCGCCCAGAAGGAATTCGACGGCCGGGCGGCCCGCGAGGCCCGGATGCAGGAGCTGAACAAGGCCTTCGGCAAGTACATGGAGTCCGCCTCGAAGCCGGACGCCAAGGACCTCGCGAGCCTGGGAGAGACCCTGGTGACCATGGCCGAGAAGGATCCCCAGATCCTCAACGCCATCGCCTGGAACGTGCTGACCGTGCCGGTCATCAAGACCCGGGACACGGCCTTCGCCCTCAAGGTGGCCGAGGCCGCCGTGGAGGCGTCGGGCGGCAAGGAGGCGGGGATCCTCGACACCTACGCCCGGGCCCTCTTCGACAACGGCAAGAAGGCCGAGGCGGTCGTCCAGCAGAAGAAGGCCATCGAGCTGGCCCCGTCGGCCGCCAAGGCCGAACTCGAGGCCACGCTGCGCAAGTACGAGGGCAAGTGACCTTCGGCCCCTTGCGGCCCAAGTCTCGGGGCGTCCCCGGCGGATCAGCCCTCGCCGAAGCGGCGCCAAATCGCCGCCGAATCCCCGCCGGATCAGCGCAAGGTGGCCAGGAACTCCACCAGGTCTCGCAGTTCCCTCGGGCTGAGCGACTCGGCGAGCCCCTCCGGCATGGCGCTCGGTCCGCGCTCGCGGCGGACGATCTCGGAGGCACGGATGGCCCGCGCCGCGACGGTGCCATCCTCGAGGGTCGTCTCGAGGGTGAGCACGCCACCGGCCTCGGACTTCACGGTGCCCTTGGCCTCCGAGCCGTCACGGAGGGTCAACGCCACGGTCTCGAAGCCCTGGGCGATCCGGCGGTTGGGCCAGACGATGCTCTCGAGCAGCTGCTCCCGGGTTTGGCGCTTGCCGATCCCGTCGAGCTTCGGCCCCACGATGCCGCCGTCGGCACCGACCTGGTGGCAGCGCAGGCACTGGACGGCCGGGTGCTCCCGGAAGATCCGCCCGCCCGCCGCCGCTTCCCCACCCACGAGGCTGGCGCGATGGACGGCGATCGGATCCTCCGATCCGGCGGCAGCCGCGCGGACTGGGACGGTGGTGGACAGCGAGGTGGAGGCGACGGCCTCGCGGAGATCCAGCTCCAATTCCGGGGCCAGCGTGCCGGCCTTCCATCGCTGGATCGCGGCGGAAAGGGCGGGCAGCGCGGCCTCGTGACGCAGTCGACCGAGGGCCAGCAGGGCGGCTTGAGCCGTGCGGAGCGATTCCCCCGAGGTGGCCTGGGCGACGAGATTGGAGAGCAGGGCGGCCGACTCCGGGTCTTCGCCCAGGCGGTCGAGGTAGGGCACGGCGGCCGACCGGAGGCCGGGATCCTCCATGGCGATGCGGAGAGCCTCCTGGGTCTGGCCGGCGCGGAGTTCGGCGAGGGCCTGGACGATTTCCCGGCGGACGGCCAAGGGGGTCGTCGCCTGCGTGAGCCGTTCGAAGAGGGGGGTGCTGGCCTCGCGGGTGCCGAGCCGGCGGGCCGTGGTGACCACGGCCCGTTGCACCGCCTCCGGAGACGGGCCGCCACCGAGCCTCAGTCCGTACTCGTCCGGGGTCTGCGGGTTCATGATCTCTCCGGCCACCTTGAGGAAGGCCCGCTTGGCCGCCTCGGCGTTGCGGCGGAAGGCCTGCGCCTCGGCGAAGTCGAGCGAACGCCCGAGATCCACCGGGAGACGGGGCAGGGGAATCGGGGCGGTGCCCCGGCCGCTGGTGGCTTCCAGGGCGGCAGCCAGGAGCGGGTTGGACGGGACCGGGGTGGACGTCGGTGGTGACGGCGGTTTTTCGGGGGTCGGGGTCCCGGGAGCAGCCGGCTGGACCGGCGAGAGCGCGTCGGGACCACGCCCCGGCAGGGCCCCGGGGGTCGCCTCGGTGGGAAAGCGCAACTCGAAGGGAGCGGCCCCGCCAAAGGCCGGTCGCCACAAGCCCGAGATGGGATCGATGGGCGGCGGCTGGGCCCATGTGGCCAGCGCGTCGAGGGCGGCGACCCGGGCCGCTTCGGGCGCATCCCGGCGTTTGGCCAGCTGGGCCAACTGCTGGGCGTGTTGCGGAGCCCCCAGGCGCCGGCAGGCGAGGATCACCCGCGTGAGCAGGTTCGTGGGGCAATCCACGCGGGTGATGAACTGGGCCAGGGCCGGCAGCCCCTCCACGCAGGGGACGTCATGGATCGCCCGGGCCGCGGCCGTGACCACGGTGGGATCGCTGTCGCCAAGGAATGCGCGCAGGTCCTCGGACGCCTCGCCGGAGAACTCCGGTTCGTCGGTGCGGATCCACCGGATCGCCCCGACGGCCAATGCCCGGATGCGGGGATCCGGATCCGACCCTGCGAGGGCCAGCGCGGAGCGCCGACCGCCGGTGGTGGGTCGTTCGTGGCGCAGGCACCGCTCGGCCATGGACCTCAGGAACAGGTCGGTCCCGCCGTCGGCCAGCACCGCCTGTCGGAAGGCCTTCCACGGGAACTCGAGGCGGAATGGCGGTGCCTGGGATTCCGGGCGATCCGGCCGGCTCGGCTTCTGGGACTCGGGCTCGAACCGGTCGCGCGTCCGGTGGGACCGCAGGACCCGGAGCCCGTCGATGGCGGTGGCACGGCGGGCGACTTCGGGCGCCTCGAGCAGGGCCACCAGGGCCGGGTGGGCCGCGACGATGCCGTTCTCGGCCAGCGTCTGCGCCGCACAGCGGGCCAGGACCGCATCCTCGCCGCCGATCAGCGGCACCAGGGCCTGCAGGGCGCGCGTCGTCGCCGAGCCGGCATCCCTGCGGCCGATCTGCCCGAGCGCCCAGACCGCATGCCGCCGGGCCAGCGGCGATCCGGTCAGGGCCGTCTGCACGAGCCGATCGCGCACCGCGTTTCCTCGGCGGGCCAGCTCCCGGTGGGCCTCGAGGCGCACCCGCCGGTCGGCGTGGCCGAGGTGGGCCAGGACCTCGTCGTCGGCATGCTGGCCGAAGCCCCCGGCCAGCAGTCGTCGCACCTGATCCATCAAGGCCTGTTCATCGGCGGACGCGGGCTGGTCGGTCGTGATCCGGTAGATGCGGCCGCGCGGCGTCTGGCCCCAGCCGCTGACCCAGTCCAGCACGTAGGCCGCGCCATCCGGGCCGAAGTCCACGTCGGTCGGCCAGCAGTTCCACAGGAACTTCTCCTTTCGGTCCACCACGAAGCTCGCGCCCGAGGGGCGGACCGTGTAGGCCCACACGCCGCCCGGGAAATCCGCATGCAGGAAGGTTCCCCGGAGCCGTTGACCGAACCCCGTGCCGGGATGGAAGGCCAGGCCGCTGGGGCCTTGGCTGACGGTTCCCGCCAGCGGCAGCGTGCCGTCGTGGCCGCCCTTCCAGAGTTCTTCCTTCACCCATTGGCCGAAGCCGTCGAGGTGCTGGTAGCCGGTGCGCCAGCCGTAGTCGCCGCCCTCCACCAGGTGCAGCACCCGGCAGGGGTCGGCTCCGGCGGTGTCGTTGTCCACGGTCCACAGGTTGCCTTCGTCGTCGAAGGCCAGTTCCTGCGGGTTGCGAAGGCCCCGGCAGAAGATCTCCAGGGAGCGTCCGTCGGGTTCGCAGCGCAGCACGCCGCCGCAGTCGGGCAGGTGAATGCGCCGGCCCTCGCGGTTGGTGAGACTGGCCCCGCGGTCGCCGAAGCTCAGGTAGATGCGCCCGTCCGGACCTTGGATGAGGCCGTGCAGGTCATGGCCCGACACGCCGATGTGCACCCCGAATCCGCTGGCCAGCGGTTTCAGGCGGTTGCCCTCGGCCGGTGCGGTCACCGGTCCATCGCCGGGATGGGGCAGCCGCCAGAGACTTGGGAGGCTGGCGAAGTAGAGGCCGTCGCGCGAGGCGAGGACCCCCGCGGCGGTGCCGTCCACGGCATCCCGGAATCCCCGTGCGAGGATCTCGGAATGGTCGGCACGCCCGTCGCCGTCCCGGTCGCTCACCCGGCGCAGCACCTCGCTCTCGCGGGTGAGGAAGGCGAGGTTGGTCGCGAAAGCGTTGGTCAGGAAGGTGCCCCGGTCGGCCACGCTCCGGAAGGCCATGTCGGCCAGGAGCCAATTGGTCTTCTGGGTGATGTCGAAGACGCTGATGGCCCAGCGGTCGGATTCCGCGAGGTAGACCCGACCTTTCCCGTCGAAGGCGAAGGCCACGCTGTTGCTGAGCTGGGGCTCGGCCGCCCACACCTCGAGCCTGAGTCCGGCGCCGAGCTGGAAACGCTTGGCGCCTTCCGTCGCCTCGGACCAGGCCGGGGCCGTGGCCCCGTGCTGCCCGACGAGGATCGAGGCAAGGCCCGCGAAGAGGAGACCGATGAGCCATCGCATGTGCCCAAGCTAGCCGGGGTCGATGGATTGCGCGAAAGCCAAAATCGGTCCCGGGGGCGCCGGTTTGGAAAACCGCTTCGCTCCCGGGCGTGGATTCTGCCTATGCTCGGGGCTCCGCGAACCCGCGGTCTGTCTATTATCATGGAAAGCACTCTTCCCACCGTCATCGTGAAGCCCGGCGAAGCCGACCGGTTGGTCGCCGGCCATCCCTGGGTCTACTCCAGCGCCATCCAGCATTGCGTCCAGACTCCGGCCGATGGAGACCTCGTCCAGGTCAAGGACCACCGCCAGCGGTTCCTGGGGGTCGGATTCTTCAACGCCCAGTCCAAGATCCAGGTCCGGATGGTCTCCAATGAGCGGGTGGAGGTGGACGCGGCGTTCTTCGCGGAGCGCCTCCGGGCCGCCCTCGAGGTCCGCAAGCGCCACCTTCCCGGGGCCAGCTCCTACCGGGTGGTCAGCGCCGAGGGCGACCTGCTCTCGGGCCTCATCATCGACAAGTACGAGGACGTGGTGGTGCTGCAGATCAGCTCCCTGGGCATGGAGCGGCGCAAGGCCGACATCGTGAAGGCCATCCAGCAGGTTCTCCGGCCACGCTCGGTGTATGAGCGCAACGAGATCGCCTCCCGGAAGTACGAGGGGCTCCCGGCCGTGTCGGGCCTGCTGGCCGGCGAGCCGGTGGAGGCGGTGGAGGTGACCCTCAACGGGTTGCGCTTCACGGCCGACCTGAAGGCGGGCCACAAGACCGGCCTGTACCTCGACCAGCAGGTGAACCATGCCCGGGTCGGCGCCCTCGCCAAGGACGCGGTGGTGCTCGACTGCTTCACCTTCCTCGGCGGGTTCGCCCTGCATTGCGCCCGGGGTGGCGCCCGGCAGGTCATCGCCCTGGACCAGAGCGAGGACGCCATCCGGGCGGCCACCGGCCATGCGCAGCGCAACGGGCTGGCCGGGGTGACGCAGTTCGAGGTGTGCAACGTCTTCGACTGGCTCAAGGCGCGCACGGTGACCGGGCCGAACGAGCGCCTCGTGCCGCAGTTCGACCTCATCATCCTCGATCCCCCGAGCTTCACCCGGAACCGGGCCTCCGTGCCGGACGCGTTGCGCGGGTACAAGGAGATCCATGTGCGCGCCCTCAAGCTGCTCAAGCCGGGCGGCACGCTGGCCACGTTCTGCTGTTCGCACCATGTCGATGCCCGGCTCTTCGAGGATGTCGCCCTGAGCGCGGCCTATGACCAGCGCAAGCTGCTCCGCCGGGTGGCCACCTACACCCAGTCGCCGGACCACCCGGTCCTGCCCAGCATCCCCGAGACCGAGTACCTCAAGGGCGCGGCCTACGAGCTGGTGCGTTGACCGACAGCCCATCCGCAGGACGGGGCCGCCACGGGGGCTCAACCGCGAGCGCGAGGATCAATGCCCCGGGCTGTGCCCCGGGGCGATGGCCCGGGGTTGCGCTTTGGGCCGCGCACCGCAGCTTGTGGGCATGAAATGGGGGTTCTGGATCGGCCTGGGGTGCGTCGTGCTCGGTCTCGGGGTGGGTTGCTCGGCCGTCCCCCGGGTCACCGACAGCGCGGCGGCGTTCCGGTCGGTGGCCGCCGAGATGGCCGGGCGGCCGACCGTGGCCCAGGGCTCCGAGGCGGAACGTCAGGCCATCGGGCGCCTGAAGGCCTTCCTGTCGCGCATCGACGAGGAGTCGGTCCGTACCCGCACCCTCTCGGTCTATGCGCCGGACGCCTACCTCAACGACACCCTGGTGAGCCGCCGTGGTGCGACGAACATCCAGGCCTACTTCCTTGAGACGGTCGCGGCCGCGGAGAGCATCACCGCCACGATCGAGGACGTCAGCCGCTCGGCCGATGGCCACTATTACTTCCGGTGGGTCATGGACGTGCGGATGAAGAAGATCGCGGCCGGCGAGACCCTCCGAACGCTGGGGATCACGCTGGTGCGCTTCGACGACCAGGGCCGCGTGCTCATCCACCAGGACTACTGGGACAGCGCCGCAGGCCTCTGGGACCACGTGCCCGGCATCGGCCGGGGCATCCGCTGGATCAAGCGTCGGCTGGACCCCTGATCGAGCCCGGACCCCGGCTCGTCACGGCGCTGGTCCGTGACGGGGACTCTGTGCTTCGATGCCCTTCATGACCGAGCCCATCCTCGAGGTCCGCGGCCTGCGCAAGGTGCACCCCACCGCCGATGGCGGCTCCCTCACCGTGCTCGACCAGGTGGACCTGCGCCTGATGCCTGGGGAGACCTGCGCGATCATCGGTCCCAGCGGCTCCGGCAAGACCACCCTCCTGGGATTGTGTGCCGGCCTGGACCGGCCCAGCGGCGGGATGGTGCGCCTGGCCGGCCACGATCTGGGCTCCCTGGACGAGGATGGCCTCGCGCGGGTCCGCAACGAGCACGTCGGGTTCGTGTTCCAGAATTTCCAGCTCCTGCCGACCTTCACCGCGCTGGAGAATGTGCTGGTGCCGGCCGAGTTGCAGGGGAGTCACGGCGGCGAGGACCGTGCCCGGGAACTGCTCGGCTGGGTGGGGCTTGCCGAGCGACTGCACCACTACCCGGCGCAGTTGTCGGGAGGCGAGCAGCAGCGGGTCGCGCTGGCCAGGGCCTTCATCAACCGCCCGAGGATCCTCTTTGCCGACGAGCCGACCGGGAACCTGGATCCGGCCACCGCCGTGAAGATCACCGACCTGCTCTTCGAGTTGAACGCCCGGGCGGGCACCGCCCTGGTGTTGGTCACCCATGACCGGGAACTGGCCGCCCGCACCGGCATGGTGCTGAGCCTGCGCGGCGGCCGGCCGGTGACCGCGGGCACGTCACCGGGGTTGCCGTCTTGACGGCCGGCCGGCCGGGCGGTGCAGTCGACGGCCAACGCCACCGCCATGCAACCCGTCGATGATCCGTTCCAGCAAGCCCGCCGTGACGACGGCGTGCTGCCCTGCGAGTTCCAGGGCGAGACTGTGCCGATGATCCTCCGCCATGAGGAGGTCCGGAAAGCCGCCCGTGACTGGAAGACCTACAGTTCCGACGCGCCGTTCCGCGTGCCCATCCCCTCCGAGGAAGCGGTGCGCACCATGCGGCAACTGCCGGTCGAGACCGATCCACCCGACCACACCGACTACCGCCGGATCGTCGAGCCGTTCTTCCAGCGGGCCAAGGATCCCGGGATGATCGCGCAGGTCGAGGCGCTCATCGGGGGCATGCTTCGCGAGGCCATCGCGCGTGGGCCGATCGAGGTCGTGCGGGAGTTCGCCCTGCCGATCCAGTCGCGGGCGATGACCTACCTGCTGAACGTGCCCGAGTCCGAGGCCGACCTCTGGATCGGTTGGGGGATCCACGTGTTCCGCGACGGCGGTTCGAAGGGCGGGGCCCTGGAAGCCTACCTGCACGACCGGTTCGACCGTGCGGCCGGTGGGGACGGCCGGGACTTCTTCAGCGCCCTGGCGCAGGCCACCTTCCGCGGCAGGCCGCTGACCCGGCAGGAGATGATGGGGTTCGGCAACCTCACCTTCGCCGGCGGGCGCGACACGGTCATCCACACCCTGTCCTCGGTACTGGGCTACCTCGCCCACCGTCCGGAGGCCCTGGGTTTCCTGCGCGAGGATCCCCAGCGGGTGGTCCACGCCACGGAGGAGTTCTTCCGGGTTGTCACGCCGCTCACCCACATCGGGCGGGTCTGCCCGGTGGAGACCGACGTCCACGGTGTCACCGTGGCACCGCAGGGGCGGGCCTCGCTGTGCTGGGCCTCGGCCAACCGGGATGAGACGGTGTTCGACGCCCCGCTGGAGGTCCGCCTGGACCGCAAGCCCAACCCGCACCTGGCCTTCGGATTTGGTGCGCATCTCTGCCTGGGCGCGGCGCACGCCCGCCTGCTGGTGCGCACCCTGCTCCAGCAGTGCATCGAGCAGGTCGACCGGATCACGGTGCTCTCGGCGCAGGAACGGGTGGAGCGCGAGCAGGCCTACCAGCGGTCCGTCGGTTACGAGTCGCTGGTGGTGAACATCACCCCCAGGGCCTGAGGCATCGTGCGCAAGGCAGCGTGGCGAGGAGGCGAGGGCAGGGTTCAGGCCTCGCGCGGCCGCCGGACCACCACGTTCGGCCGGTCCTCGTGCTTGGCGATCATGTGCTTGGGCAGGATGCCCCGCCACGACACGTTCGGGTAGATGACCGAGGCCCGGCCCACGATGGATCCCGGGTTGAGCACCGCATTGCAGCCGATCTCGGCCCGGTCGCCGATCAGGCCGCCGAACTTGCGCAGGCCGGTGTCGATGGGGGTGCCCTCGAAATTCACCCAGACGTTCCGGTTGTCGAGCTTCACGTTCGACAGGATCGAGCCGGCGCCGAGGTGGGCCTTGTGGCCGAGGATCGAGTCGCCGACGTAGTTGAAGTGGGGCACCTGGCACTGGTTGAAGAGCACGCAGTGCTTGAGTTCCACCGAATTGCCCACCACGCAGCCGTCGCCCACGATCACGTTTTCGCGCAGGTAGGCGTTGTGGCGGATCTGGCAACCCTTCCCGATGATGGCCGGTCCGATGATCAGCGCCCCGGGTTCGACCACCGTCCCCTCGCCGAGGAAGACCTGCGGTCCGACGTGCGCCCCCGGGTGGATCACGGCGCCTTGCGAGCCCGGTTGGAGCGATCTGGCCAGGTGACCCGCCAGGCGCTTGAGGGCGTCCCAAGGGTATTCAACCCCCTCGAACAGGGCGCCGTGAGAGGTCTGGCTGAGATCGAACAGGTCCTCCACATGGTAGATCATGCCCGTCATTGTGTCGGGATCCGGGGCAGCGGGGGCAAGCCGCAACCTGAGGGTGGCGAGACCTCGGCAAGTCCGGTGGATCCCCGGCTCCGGTCGGGGGGCCTCCCCGGCACTTGACCAGGCCGCACCCTCCGCCACGGTTGGGGGACGATGACTCTGCGAGCGCGGTGGATGCTGTGGTGGATCGCCTGTTCGGGTGGGATCCTGGCCGACCTTCCACCGGCCCAGGAGTTCCTCCCGGCCGACACGCTGGCCGTCGTCAGCGTGCCCGGGGTGCCGTCGGCCCGGTCCGCCTGGCAGGGCTCCAACTTGGGGCGCCTGTGGGCCGACCCGGCCATGACGGAGTTCCGGCAACGCTTCGAGGGCGCATTCCGGGACAAGTGGCTGGCCGGCCTCGAGCGGGAATCCGGCCTCGACCCGGGCGAATTGATCGGCTTGACCCACGGCCAGGCCACGCTGGCCGTGATGCCTCCGTTGCCTCCCGAGCCGGGGTCCGATGGCCCGGGGGCCCATTGGTTGCTGGTGCTCGACACGCGCGACGGTGCCGCCGCCTTGGGGCAGGCCCTCGAAAAGGCCCGAGTCCGCCTGTCGACCAACGCGACGGCTGGGGCCACGACGCGGCAGTTTGGCGAGCACCGGTTCACCCGCCTGACCATCGACCTCCAGGCCGCGTCCGCTGCCTCCACCAATTCCGTCACGAAGGCCCCGGCGCCCCGGTCCGAGGCCCTCGAGGATGAGGACCTGCGATGGGAGGTCTGTTTCGGTCAGGTCGGCTCGGCCTTCGTGGCGGGTCCTTCCTGGGCGGTGATCTCCAATGCCATCCCCCGCCTCGTCGCGACCAACACCGTTGCGGGACTCTCAGGCAAGGACTCCTTCGGCCGTCTCTGGGCTTCCACCCTCAAGGACCGGCCCGCGTGGGTTTACGTCGATGTGGCCGCCGTGTACCGACGCCTGGCCCCGAGCCTGGAGGGGGTCTTCGGCATGCTGAGCCTCCTGGGGGCCGATCCCGCCAAGGTGGTGCCGGCCACCGGGCTGGCCTCCATCCAGGCCGTGGGCGGGGCCATCCATGCGACGGAGGCCGGCATGACCACCGACCTTGCCATCGAGGTGCCGGCCGCCGGTCGCGCCGGACTGACGCAGGTGATGCAAATCCTGCCGAAGGACGCGGGGCTGCCGGAGGGCATTCCCGATGGGGTGGGCTCGTTCCAGCGCTGGCGCATCGATGGCGCCGCCGGGTGGAAGGCCCTGGAGTCATCCCTCAAGCGGGTGTCGCCGAAACTCGGCGACCTGGCGCAGATCACCGTCGAGTCGGCCGGCCAGGTCTTCGATCCCAACTTCAATCTCCTGCGCGACCTCGTGGGCAACCTCGGCGACGATTTCATCACCTTCACGCTGCCGCCGACCGGCACCAATCTGCTCCAGTTGAGCCGGTCCGGCCGGGTGCAACTGGTCGGGTCCCCGAATCCGGCCCGGCTGACCAGCGGGTGGAAGGCGCTGGAGGCGCTGGTCCACATGAAGGCCGGGGCGCTGGAGTTCTCCGAGCGCACCGGTCCCGGCGGGCGCAAGGTGATGGTCGCCACCGTGGCCGCCAAGGGAGGTCCCCAGAACGCCTTCCAGATGGTCCAGGCTTCGAACCATGTGGTGATCGCCAGCGACGGTCCCGCGATGGACGCCTATCTGGCGGCCGTCTCGGGCCATCGGGCGACTGCGACGAACGCCGCGGTGTCGCCACCGGCCGGAGCCCTCGCTGCGACCAATGCTCCCGCCACCACCCCTCCCGTGCCGGCCGCGATCCCCGGATGGTCCGAGGCGGTGGCCGGAGTCGGCGGCACCGGTCGCGGGCTCTTCGGTTTCTCGCAGCCCCGGCTCGAGCTGCGGCCCACCTGGGAGGCCCTGCGCACGACCGATTCCCTGGCCGGTGTGATGCCCGCAGGGACCACCAGTCTTGAGACCGTCCAAGCCGTCGAATCGTGGGCCGACTTCAAACGCCTGCCCCCCTTCGACTCCATCGCCCGCTACTGGACGCTGCAGGCCTTCAGTGGGGCCACCGACGCCGATGGCTTCCGCTTCCGCTGGTTTTCGCCCAAGGCCCCATAGCCGGTCCGCCGGCGCCTTCGGGCGACGCCCCCCGGAGACGGATCGATCCCGGGATCATCGAACCCGTCCTGCCCGCGGGCCCCAGAAAGAGAGCCCGAAATCCCGCTGAAATCGATTGCGGCCGACCTTCGGCTTCGGCATCGTCCGAGGCCTTCGAGGCGGAGAGGTGGCTGAGTGGTTTAAGGCACACGCCTGGAAAGCGTGCGTAGCTAATCCCTACCGGGGGTTCGAATCCCTCCCTCTCCGCCAGTTCCCCCCACCGTTTTTTCCGGTTTTTCCAGGGGACTCCCGTCTCGGGAGATTCCGGCCACTTGCTCCGTTCCCGGTCGGCTTGCGGGTCGTGCGGTTTCCCGCCCGTCGCCGCGTGGACCGGCATGACCATGGCGCAGGCGACCTCAGGAGGTTTCGGTTCCGCGCTCCGCTCGGGCTTTCAGGCAGCCTCGGGCTCGGATGGCGCCGATGGGTTCCTCGCGAAGTACAAGGGCAGGGACCCCTGATGGACCCCGTCCACGGCCAGATCCACCGTGTACTCGCCGAACTGGTCGAGCTTGAGCCCGTTGATCTGCATGACGAAGTTGAAGGTCGCGCTCTGGGAGGTCTCCCGGAATCGCACCCCCACCTGCGCATCGACGTTGGGCATGATCATCCGTCCATCCTGGTCGGCCAGGGTCACCCGCAGCTTGTGGTTGCCCTCCTCGATGCGGTGGAAGCGCATGCGGGCCACGACC
>JAJTFN010000065.1 GCA_021298285.1 Verrucomicrobium sp. | reverse complement strand
GCCGCCGGTGGCGGTGGGGCAGACCTTGAGCGTGAACGCCGGGGCGACGCTCGACATCGTGCTCAAGGGCACGGATCCGGAGAATGCGTCGCTGAAGTATGCGGTGGTGACCCAACCGGCCAACGGCACGCTGACGGGCACGGCCCCGAACCTCCGGTACGCGCCCAAGGCCGGGTTCAGCGGCAACGACTCGTTCACCTTCACCGTCAACGACGGCAGCCTGACGTCGACCCCGGCCCTGGTGGCCATCTCGGTCAAGGGCTCGACCGTGGTGTTGACTCCGCCGGAATTCCCCGTCGAACCGCCGCCGTGGGACCTTTCCCCGTGCATCTGCGGTCCGTTGGTGGGCAACTATGAGACCAACCAGATCCACACCTGGTATGTGCTCGCCGATGGCGGTCCTTTGGACCTGCAGTTGACCACGGTGACGGTCAACACCAACGACCCGCAGACCACCATCGTCGATGCCTTCGACGGCACCAACCGCATCGCGACGGTGACCGTTTCCTACACGGCCGCCGAGGCCCGGACCAACGGGTTGCGCTGGGAGAAGTCGGCGTCGGCGACCCTCGGGACCTTCGCCCGTGGCAAGGTCATCCGGCTCGAGTCACGCATCGGTGGCACGCCGGTGACGCAGACCCACCACAGCCTGCAGTTCTGTGGTGCCCGCTGGCTGGCGATCGACCTCCCCAGCTTCAAGGCTCTCGAGGAGGACCACGCGGCCTACCGCTTCAACGTCAAGCTGGGTGAATCCCTCGTCATCGACCTGGACAACGTGGGCATTCCCATGCCGGCGACCGGGTTCCGGTACCGTCTCATCAGCCCGTCAGGCACGGTCGTCCAGCGCGGCACCAACGCGATCGTCGCCGGGCCCGAACTGAGCGTCGCACGCCCGGCCGTCGGGCTTTGGACCCTGGAGATGCGTCCGGTGGGCGGCGAGCACTACCTGCTCGACAAGCCCGTCGGGGCCGATCGGCATGCCTACCTCGACTGGTACACCAGCCAGCGCGGCGTGAAGGAGGTCCGCATCACGGTCAACGACCGCCCGGCGGTTGGGGTGCCGTTCGATGTCGCGTTGACCCGCGTCCGCGAGGTCGGCGATGTCGACGCCGGTGACCTGGTTGTTTCGGCCGTCGTCACCAATGGACTGGCCCGTTTCGTCGAGTTGCCCAACGGCTATTACACCGTGGCCGTGCGCCCGCTGGTGAAGGACATCCCCGCGGTGGCCTCCCAGCAGGATTGGATCTACTGCAACAACCCGGTCACCAACCTCTTCGCCTTCCGGCGCAAGAACGACGCCCCCAAGTTCGAGTCCATCGCCGGCGCGACCGCCGACGAGGGCAAGCCCTTCAACCTGACGCTGAAGGCGACCGATCCGGAGGGGGCGCCGCTGGGCTTCTCGCTGGTTTCGGGGCCGACCGGGATCACCGTCACGCCCGCCGGCCTGCTGACGTGGACGCCTTCCGAGGACCAGGGCCCTCTCGCCTACAACGTGGCGGTGGCGGTGACCGATGGCCTGGATTCGGTGACCAACCAATTCACGATCATTGTCCGCGAGGTCAACGTCCCGCCGGTGGCCGGGACGGTGCCCCGCCAGACCGTCGACGAAGGCAAGCCGTTGTCCCTGACCTTGGCGGCCACCGATGTCGATCTGCCGCGGCAGATCCTGCTCTTCCGACTGGTCAAGGGACCGGTCGGGTTGACCGTGTCGCCGGAAGGGCGGGTGGCCTGGACGCCGGGCGAGGATGCCGGCGGCACCACCGAGACGGTGAGCTTCACCGTGACCGACGGACTTGCGAACGCGACCGGGGAGTTCCAGGTGGCGGTGAATGAACTGAACGAGGCCCCGGTGGTCCAGCCCGTGGCCGACCAGACCATCGATGCCTTGAAGCGTTTGGCGATCCAACTCGTCGCCCGCGATGCCGACCTGCCCCCCCAGAAGTTGGTCTTCAGCCTGCTGAGCGGGCCCAGCGGCATGACCGTATCCGACTCCGGGTTGCTCGAGTGGACCCCCTCGGTCGATCAGGGGCGGACCACGAACAAGGTCGAGGTGGCGGTCGCCGATGGCGTGGCCAAGGCGGGCACGGCCTTCGTGGTGGTGGTTCGCCCGTCGAACACCGCGCCGCGCATCGCCGACATCGCCCCGAGGACGATCAACGAGTTGGCCAACCTCAGCCTCACGCTGAACGCGGTGGATGACGAGGTCCCCGCCCAGAAGCTGACCTTCGCGCTGGTCTCCGGCCCCGACGGCCTCGCCGTCAGCCCGGCCGGTGTCGTGACCTTCCGGCCCACCGAGGCCCAGGGTCCCGGCACGAACCGTGTCGTGGTGAGCGTGACCGACAACGGGGTGCCCGTCCTCAGCGGCACCAATGCCTTCAGCCTGATCGTCGCCGAGGTCAACGAGGCTCCTGAGCTTTCGCCGGTGGATGACCAGGTGATCGATCCCCTCAAACCGTGGGGCATCACGCTGTCCGCCAAGGACTCCGACCTGCCCGCCCAGAAGCTCGTCTTTGGCCTGGTGAACGGCCCCCGCGGCCTGAGCGTCGCGGACAGCGGCGAGATCCGCTGGACACCGGCGCTGGAGCAGGGTGGCACGACCAACCGGGTGGAGGTCTCGGTGGGCGACGGGGTGACCCGTTCGATCACCGTCTTCGCGGTGGTGGTCCGGCCGTCCAACACGCCTCCGGTCCTCGCCGACGTCTCGCTGCGCCGCGTTTCCGAGACCCGGTCGATCAACTTCAACCTGTCGGCCACCGACGCCGATCTTCCGGCCCAGTCGCTGACCTTCTCGCTGGTCTCCGGCCCGGATGGGCTGACGGTGAGTCCGGCCGGTCAGGTCGCGTTCGCACCCACCGAGGCGCAGGGTCCGAGCACCAACCGCGTGGTGGTGCGGGTCACCGACAGCGGCGTGCCTCCGCTCAGTTCGACCAACGCCTTCTCGGTGGTGGTGCTGGAGCTGAACCAGGCGCCGGTGCTGGCCGCCGTGCCCGACCAGACGGTCGATGCGCTGAAGCCCTTCACGGTGCGCCTCTCGGCCAGGGATGAGGACATTCCCGCCCAGCGGCTCACCTTCGCCCTCGCGGAGGGGCCGCGCGGCATGGCGGTGAATCCCGCCGATGGCGTGCTCACCTGGACCCCCGCGGTCGACCAGGCTTCGGCCCGTCACCCGGTGACCGTGTCCGTCAGCGACGGCCTCCGCGTGGTCAGCGCGTCCTTCCAGGTGGAGGTGCGCTCGGCCAACTCGGCGCCGACCTTCGTCGGGCTGTCGAGCCGGCTCATCCGCGAGTTGAGCGCGACGAGCTTCCGCCTCGCGGCGCGCGACGCCGACCTGCCCGCCCAGCGCCTCACCTTCGGCCTCGTCGAGGGTCCGAAAGGCCTCACCGTGGCCGAGGACGGCACGGTGAACTGGACTCCGACCGAGGAACAGGGCCCGAGCACCAACCGCGTGGTGGTACGGGTGACGGACAACGGCAACCCGGTGCTGGGTTCCACCAACGCCTTCACCCTCTTCGTGTCCGAGGCCAACACGGCACCGACGCTCATCAACGCCTTCAGCCGTTCGATCTTCGAGAACGCGAAGTTCTCCTCGCAACTCATCGCCCGGGACGCCGACCTGCCCGCCCAGAAGCTCAGCTTCGCCCTGGTGAGTGGCCCCAAGGGGCTGAGTGTCAGCGAGACCGGCCTCATGGAGTGGACGCCGGGCGAGGATCAGGGGCCAAGCACCAACCGGGTGGTCGTGCGGGTGACCGACTCCGCCGCCACGGCGCTCAGCGCCACCGCCACCCTGACGCTCACCGTGCGCGAGGCCAATGCCGCGCCGGTGTTCCCGTCCACCAACTACACCGTGGCGGCTCAGAGCCGTCTCTCCGTGGCGCTTGTCGCCACCGATTCCGACCTGCCGGCGCAGGTGCTGACCTACAGCCTCACCAAGGGTCCGGCGGGCCTTACGGTCTCCACCAACGGCCTGCTGCAGTGGGCGCCCCCGGCAAGCTTCGCCAACACGACCAACCTCGTGACCGTCTCGGTGCGCGATGGCGTCGTCGGTGTCACGACCACCCTGCGGATCCTCGTCGGGCCGGTCGGCTCCGGCACGGGTTCGGAAGCCAAGGTCGCCCAGCGTGCCCGGTTGTCGCTCCAGGTGCAGCCTGACCAGTCCCTGGTCCTCAGGGCCGTCGGCCCGGCGGGCGCGCGCTACCAGCTCGAGTCCACCTCGCTGCTCGGGGTCGAGTGGGAGTCCGTCCAGGCCGTCGGCGTGATCGAGACCCAGGGTGAGGAGGAGCCGGTGGACGTGCCGCTCCCGGCCGACGAGGCCGGAGGGTTCCGGCAGTTCCGCCTGCGCAGGCTCTGAGCGGAAATCCCGGGCCAGCCCCTCCAGGGGTTCCCCCCTCCACAGACCGCCGGATGCCCCAGGGCGTCCGGCGGTTTTTCATGTCCGGCCTGCCCCGACCGCGCTCGTGGTGTCGGGGCGGGGGCGACGCGGGAGATTCAGAGCCGTGCGCGGGCCCCCTGGACGGCGGCGATGGCTTCCTCGGCGGTCCGGGCCGTGGCCGTGAGGTGCCCCATCTTCCGGCCGGGTCGTGCGGAGGCCTTGCCGTAGAGGTGCAGCTTGATGTCCGGATCGGAGAGGGCCTGTTCCCAGCGTGGGGGGCCATGCCTCCAGACATCGCCGAGCAGGTTGGCCATGGCGGCGGGCCGCCTCAAGGCGGTCGATCCCAGAGGCAGCCCGCAGACGGCCCGGACCTGCTGCTCGAACTGGCAGCTCACGCAGGCGTCGAGGGTGAGGTGTCCGGAATTGTGGGTGCGAGGCGCCAGCTCGTTGACCACCAGCCGGCCGTCCCGGGTGACGAACATCTCCACGGTCAGCAGCCCCACCACCCCGAGCGCCTCCAGGATTCCGCGGCTCAGCTCCCGCGCGGCCGACTCCAGCTCGGGTGCGATCCGCGCGGGCGACACGGTCACGTCGAGGATGTGGTTCGCATGGGCGTTCTCGAAGACCGGGAAGGCGGCAAACGTGCCGTCGAGGGTGCGGGCCCCGACCACGCTCACCTCCAGCGCGAAATCGACGAAGGCCTCGTAGATGCCCTCGATCCCGCCCAGACCGGCGAAGGCCGCCGGGATCTCTGAGGCGTTGCGCAGCGTCCGCTGTCCCTTGCCGTCATACCCGAAGCTCGCCGTCTTGAGCACCCCGGGCAGGCCGAGGTCCCGGGTCGCCGCCTCGAGGTCGGCGAGGGACCCGATGGCCCGGAACGGGGTGACGGGGAACCCTTGATCCTTCAGGAAACCCTTCTCGCGGAGCCGGTGCTGGGTGATGTGCAGCACCCGCCCATCGGGGCGCACCGGCACCCATTCGGCGCAGGCATCGCTGGTGGCACTGGGGACGTTCTCAAACTCGAAGGTCACCACGGAGACCGTCTTGGCGAAATCACGCACCGCATCCAGGTCCTCATACGGGGCGTGGAAGGTCCGGTCGGCCACCGCTGCCGCTGGCGTGTCGCCCTCCGGGCAGAAGACATGGATCCGGTAACCGAGCCGCCGGGCGGCGATGGCGAACATCCGTCCCAATTGGCCGCCTCCCAGAACCCCGAGCGTGGCCCCCGGGGGAATGATTCGCTGGTCTCGTGACATCGCAAAACCCCGGTGTAGGCCCTTTCCGCCCCCATGGGAAGCCTGTCCGTGCCAACCACCTGGTCTCGACAGGTGGGTCAGTTTGGCTCGGGTGGGCAGATTGGGGCTTTCCGGAGGGGTGCTGGGCTGGTTGGATTCCCCGGATGTCGAAGACGGCGTTTTTGTTCGCAGGGCAGGGGGCCCAGTCGGTGGGCATGGGCAAGGATCTGGCGGAGGCGTTCCCGACGGCACGCGGGCTGTTCGACGATGCCCGGCGGGTGCTGGGCTACGACCTGCCGTCGATCTGTTTCGAGGGTCCCGAGCCCGCACTGACCCAGACCGAGAATGCCCAACCCGGGATCTTCCTGGTGAGCTGGGTGGCCATGCGCCTCCTTCAAGAGCGGGTGCCTTCGCTCCAGCCCGACGCGACGGCCGGCCTGTCCCTGGGCGAATTCACCGCGCTGGCGGCCGCCGGGGCGATGTCGTTCGAGGAGGGCCTGACGGTGACCCGGCTGCGCGGGCGTTTCATGCAGGAGGCCTGCGAGGCGACCCAAGGCGGGATGGCCGCCGTGATCGGCCTCGAGGAGGGGCCATGTCGGGAGGTCTGCGAGGCCACCGGTGTGACGCTGGCCAACCTCAACTGCCCCGGCCAGATCGTGATCTCGGGCGCCGTCGAACGCATTCCGGCGGCGGTCGAGGCGGCCAAGGCCCGCGGGGCCAAGAAGGCGATCCCGTTGGCCGTGGCCGGTGCCTACCATTCGCCGCTGATGGCGTCGGCGCAGCCCCGTCTGGCGGAGGCGCTGGCCGGGATCCGCTTCCAGGATCCCCGGGTTCCGGTGGTCTCCAATGTCACGGCCCTGCCGCATGGTGCGGCCGGTTCGATCTCCGGGGTGCTCGTCGACCAGGTGACCTCCTCCGTCCGCTGGGAGGCCGGCATGCGTCACCTGCTGGCGCAGGGCTTCACCCGGTTCATCGAGCTGGGCCCGGGCACGGCCCTGACCGGATTCCTGCGGCGGATCGACAAGTCCGCCCAGGCGTTCAACGTCTGCGATGTGGCCAGCCTGGAGGAGACGGTCCAAGCCCTGGGCCGAAACGGTTGAGGCGCGGGACCCGAGTCGGCCGATGCGCGTGCCGGGACCTTGGATTCCCGGGCGTGTCCTGAGGACCGGGTTGCCGGGCCGGGGATTGGAGGCCAGCCTTCGGCCCATGAGTCCATCGGCTTCACCGCCCCCCGATCCCGGGGCATCCAACCCGGTCCCCCCCGGGCCCGTCGATCCGGTCGACCCCGACGCGGGACGCCCCGCCGAGCATCAGTTGCCCCCGGACTTCGTGTTCCTGCTGTGCGCCGCGCTGGCGGGCGGGTTGCCGGCGGGGATCTTCACCACGCTGATCTCGGAGCCGGGCCGCTCGGGTTCTCCGATTTACGGACTGCTTCTCCCGTGGGGCATCCTGCCGTTCTTCCTCGTGCTGGTGGCCGGATGGAGGGGACGCCGCGCCCCCGGGGTGCGCCGCCTGGCCTGGTTCACCTCGGCGGCGGCCCTGCTGGGCCTGCTGGCGCACGGCTACGCGTTCCTCTTCCTGCCCGGGTTCCACGACGCCCGGAAGTGGTTCCTCCTGGTCCCCTTGTGGCAGTGGGGGCTCATCGCCCGCCCGTCGTTGCGGTGCGCCTTCCCGAGGTCGGGAGGCTGAGGCTCAGCGCTCGGCGAAGAGGTTGGGCGCGGCCGCCACGGCCACCTCGCGGCTGCGGCGGTGGATCTCCGAGCCGATGCTGTGGCCAAGGGCCCATTCCGCCAGATCCCGGGCCTCGGAGAGTCGCAGGCGGCGCAGGAGGAACTTCACGGCAGGGATCAGCGCGGGCGTCACGCTCAGTTCGTCCACGCCCAAGCCGATCAACAGCGGCACCAAGGCTGGCTCGCCCGCCATCTCGCCGCACACCCCCACCGGGCGCCCATGACGCCGGGCGGCCTGGACCGTGGCGTGGATGAGCCTCACGACGGCGGGGTGGGTCGGTTGGTAGAGCCGGGCAACCCGTTCGTTCAGCCGGTCCACGGCCAGCGTGTACCCGGTCAGGTCGTTGGTGCCGATGCTGAAGAAGTCCGATTCCCGGGCGAGGTCCTCGGCGATCAACGCCGCCGAGGGGATCTCGATCATCACGCCCACGGGCACCGATTCCCCGAAGGGAATCCCCTCGGCCTTCAGTTCCTGCTGGCAGGACTCCAGGATGGCACGGGCGGCCCGCAGCTCCTCGAGGCCGGAGACCATCGGCAGGAGGATCCGCACCCGGCCGTGGCGGCCGGCCCGCAGCATCGCCCGGAACTGGCTGCGCAGGAGCTCCGGGCGGTCGAGGCTGATGCGGATGGCGCGCCACCCGAGGAACGGGTTGGGTTCGCCGGAGCGGTTCAGGTCGCCGGGCATCTTGTCGCCGCCAAGGTCGAGCGTGCGGAGGATGGCCTCCTGGCCTGGCCGCGTCTGCGAGGCCACCGCGCGGTATGCCTCGAACTGCTCCTCCTCGCCGGGCGGGGTGGAACGGTTCAGGAAGAGGAATTCGGTTCGGAAGAGCCCGATGCCATGCGCCCCGCTGGCCTGCACGGCGGCCATGTCCTCAGGACCTTCGATGTTGGCCGCCAGGGTGATGTGGTGGCCGTCGAGGGTGACCGCCGGCTGCTCCCGCAGCAGGGCCAGCTTCTCCTCGAACAGGGCCCGCCGCTGCTTGAGCTGGCCGTACTCGAAGAGGGTCTGGTCGGTCGGGTTGATGGTCAGCAGGCCGCCATGCCCGTCGAGCAGGGCGTACTCGCCCTCCTGGATCGACTCGAGCAGGGGGCCCAGACCCACCACGGCCGGGATGCCCATCTTGCGGGCCATGATCGCCGTGTGGCTGGTCTTGCCGCCGGCCTCCGTCGCGAAGCCCAGGACGTTCTTCCGGTCGAGGAGGGCCGTGACGCTCGGGGCGAGGTCGTGAGCGACGACGATGCAGGGCTCGGGCAGGTGCTGGAGGTCCTGCTCCTGGACCGCTCCCGACAGGTGGTCGAGCACCCTCCCGGAGAGGTCGCGCAGATCGGCCGCCCGCTCGCGCAGGTAGGCGTCGTCGACGGCGGCCAGCACCGAGACGTATTTCTCGAACACGTCGTGGAAGGCGGCCTCCGCGCCGAGTCCGCCGGTCCGGATCTTCCGCAGCACCTCGTTGAGCAGGGTCGAGTCCTCGAGCACCAGCAGGTGCGCCTCGAAGAGGCCCGCCTCGGCCGCCCCCATCGCCGCCGACACCTGGTCCCGCACCTTCTGGATGTCCTGGCGTGTCCCCAGCAGGGCCTGGTTCAGCCGCTCGACCTCCGCCTCGACCGCCCCGGCGGCGAGGGGCTCCCGCGAGATCTGGCGCCGGGCCTGGCCGACCCGCAGGATGCGGGCATGCGCGACGCCATCCGACACGGCGATGCCGTGGTGGGTGCGGGCTCCGGGGCGGGCGGATGGCTCGGCCATGCCACCCAGCCTATCGACCGGAAGGCGGGTGCGTGAACCATTTTGTCGGGTCCGCGCTCTCTTTTCGCCGCTCTGGAAGCCGGACCCTGGACCCCTCCGGCAATCACGCCTTGACCTCCGGACGGGCGACCGCGACAAGGTTCCCATGCACCTCCGTTCCTCCCTCGATCCCCTCCGTGTCGCCTGCGCCGCCGCCCTGACCGCCGGCCTGCTGGCGGGCGGTTGCGCCGGCCTTGGTTCCGCCGGCTCGACGCCCCGGCTCCACACCTTCTCCAAGCAGGTGCTGACCGACGAGTTCTGGGCCGAGGGCGCGTGCTTCGCCGACATCAACCGCGACGGTGTCAACGACGTCGTCTCCGGCCCGTTCTGGTACGAGGGACCGACCTTCAAGGCGCGCCACGAGTACGCCCCGGCCGACCGCGTCTCCAAGAGCAAGCGCAACGGCGCCGAGGTGACCTTCCGCGGCTACAAGGGCGGGCTGGGCAACGAGAACGAATACAGCGCCAACTTCTTCGCGCATTCCCACGACTTCAACGGCGACGGGTGGGCCGACATCCTCATCCTGGGCTTCCCGGGCGAGAATTCGTGGTGGTTCGAGAACCCTGGCAAGGGAGCCACCGGCCACTGGAAGCGCCATGTCGCCCTCGACGTGACCGACAACGAGTCGCCGCGGTGGGTCGACCTCACCGGCGACGGCCGGCCCGAGATCGTCTGCTCCAGCAAGGGGCGCTACGGCTACGCCTCGCCCGACCCGAAGAACCCGACGGCCCCCTTCACCTGGCACCCGCTCTCACCCGACAAGAAGTACCACCGCTTCACCCATGGCCTCGGGGTGGGCGACGTCAATGGCGACGGCCGGATGGACCTGATGGAGAAGGATGGCTGGTGGGAACAGCCCGCCTCGCTGGCCGGCGACCCGGTCTGGCGGCATCACCCGGTGGCCTTCGGCCTCGGCGGCGCCCAGATGTACGCCTACGACGTCAACGGCGACGGGCTCAACGACGTGATCACCAGCCTCGCCGCCCACGGCTACGGCCTGGCGTGGTACGAGCAGACGCGCACCGGTTCAGAGGTCGGCTTCAAGGAGCACATCGTCATGAACAAGGAGGTCTCCGAGAATCCCTATGGCGTGAAGTTCAGCCAACTCCACGGCATCGACCTCGTGGACATCGACGGCGACGGGCTCAAGGACATCGTCACCGGCAAGCGTTTCTGGGCCCACGGTCCCACCGGCGACGCCGAGGCCGGTGCAGCCCCGGTGCTCTATTGGTTCCAGTTGAAACGCGGGGCCGACCGATCGGTCGACTTCGTGCCGCACCTCATCGACGACGCCTCGGGCGTCGGCACCGAGGTCAAGGCGATGGATCACAACCGCGACGGATTGCCGGACATCCTGGTGGGCAACAAGAAGGGGGTCTTCGTGTTCACCCACTCGGCCCGCAAGGTGGACCCGGCCACCTGGGAGGCCGCCCAGCCCAAGAAGCGCTGATCGGACCGTCCTCGGAAGCCTCGGCCAGGCCCGATCCTGCACCTCCGGGATCGGGCCTTGTCGTTCCGTCGCGGCGGTTGGGTGGCGATCGGCGGCGATCGGGCCGCCGCCGGGTTGCCCGGAGTGGAATCCGGATGCGGGGTTCCGCACGCCAACCCAAGGGTCAGGGCTGAACCCTGACTCGGAAATAATACCCCCCTTGGCCCAGCAAGGCCGGCAGGGTGTTGGTGAGCACGCCGCCGGTGCCGATCCGGGGATCGCCCGCGGTGCTCCATCGACGGAGGTCGTCGCTGATCTCCAGCACGTATTCGTGCCGGGGCCGGCTGGGCCACGACACCTGGATCGGTGCGTTGGCCCCGCCCGAGGGGAGATTCAGGCGCAGCACGGAGTCGGGGTCCACGGGATCGGTGCCGGCCTGGAACTCCAGGGCATTGGCGAACCCATCCCCGTCCGGATCGGCGCCCGGTGCCGCCTCCGGCCCGGAGAGCACCCGTCCGAAGGATGAACCTTCCCACAGGTCCGAGATGCCGTTGGCGTTGGCATCGGGGAACTCGTAGCGGCCGACCACCAGCAGTCCGTTGGTGCCCAGGCGGTTGGTGACCGCCGGCGGCGTGAGGTGGTGGTCCACGGGCGACCAACGCACCACGTACTCGCCAGGCACCGCGTTGGAGACGTTGAACCAGCGGCCGGTGCCCACGACCGCCGTGAAGTTGGTCGGTCCCCGGACGCTGAAAGTGGCCTGTGCCAGGTTGTTGGTGATGAGGAACGACGAGGCCTGGTTCCGGCTGAGGGTGATCTCCAGGTCGTCCACGAACCAGCCCGGCCGGTCGGTGGTCTCGAAGCTCAGCAACTGGTAGTTGAAGCGGAGCCGCACCACGTGGCCGGTGAACCGGCTGATGTCCACGTCCACCTCCTCCCAGTCGGCCGAGACGTCGCCCAGGCCGAAGCCGGCCAGGTCGCTCCACTGGGCTCCGTTGTTGGTGGTGATGGCCACCTGGCACAGTTCGAAGTCGAGCAGGTCGCTGCGCTCGGTGGTGTCGTACCAGGTGCGGAACCGCAGCCGGGCCGTGTTGCCATCCCGCAGGTCGATGGCGGGGCTCAGCAGGTCGGCGATGGCGGTGTCGACGGCCTCGCCGTCGAGGTTCGTGGCCCAGCAGTGGGTTCCACTGTGGGCCGCGATCCCGTACCGGTTCGTCGGTTTCCCGAACTTCCAGGTGGTGTTGAGCAGGCTCTGGCCCGTTTCGTCGTCGAAGGCGTCGTCGTCGAAGGTCGCCCAGCCGGCGCGGCCTTTCTCGAGTGCGTCGCTCCAGGGTGCGTCGAGCGGGCGCAGCGTCCGCAGTCGGAAGGAACGCCCCGCCTGGCGGGCCGTCGTGGTGTTGCCCGCCTCGTCCCGGCTCACCGGCACGAAGTAATAGTCGCGGTCGGGCTGCAGGCCCGGGATCTGGATCTCGTGCTCGGTGGTCAGTTCGGCCGAGTAGGCGGTGCGCGTGAGCAGCGCGTCGTCGCCGCCGCTCTCACCAAAGCGCACCAGCGTGTCGGTGGGCTTGTCGGTGGTCCAGGTGATGACGGCCTCGTTGTAGGCCGGATCGGTCGCCACCTCGCCGATCACCGGGGCCACGGTGTCGATGGCCGCGTCGGTCGACAGGGCCGCCCCGGCGGCGTTCTCGTAGGTCGCCGTGAGCGTGTCTCCGTGGGCGCACTTCAGGCGAGCGCCGGTCGCCTCGGTCGCCGTGGTGCCCAAGGTGACGCGCCCACGGAACAAACCCTTGAGGGGCGTCTCCACCAGCGGCAGCTCGAAGCCCGCGGGGTCGGAGGTGCCGTGGATCCGCAGCGTGATGCGGCCCTGCCCCGAGCGTGCCGAGTCGTTGACCTCGACCACCGCCGCCGAAGGCAGGGTGTAGGCCGGCTGGTGGAAGCTCACGCTCGAGCCGCCCCGCAGGCCAGGCACGAGGAAATCCAAGGCCCGGCCGAGGACGGTGGCCTTGTTGTCCGGTGCCTCGGCCTCGGTGGGGATCGCCTCCCACGGGATCGACAGGAAGACCACCCGCCCGCGGCTGTCGTCGCCCGTGCGGGGGTAACGCACCCCGATGACCCGACCGTCGTCCTGGTTCAGGAAGGCCGCCGCGTCCGGGGTGGGCCGAAGCGCGTCGGGGAAGGTGGAGTAGTCGAGCAGCGAGAGGAAATCCGGGAACTCCTGGTAGTCGAGGCCGATCGCCAGGCCGCCGCCGATCGGATCGCCGGTGATGCCGTTGGCGACGGTGGCGCCGACATCCTCGGTGAACTCGGCCACGTGCAGGACATTGGTGCGGAACGACTGTTCGGCGGGCGACAGCCGGCTGAGGACCTCGGAGGAGGCCGCCAGCAGCGCCCCCCCGCCGGAGACGTAGGACGACAGCCCCGAGGCGAGTCCAGCCGGCAGCGTGGCCAGATCCTCCGGTCGCCAGATCACCACGCGGTAGCCCGAGAGCAGCGCTGCCGAGGGCACCGTGTTGGTCTCGGCGAAGTTCCAGACCTCGTAGTCGACGCCGAGGGAGTCCAACGGCCCGGTCCAATGCTCGATGCCCGGGAACGGCAGGTTCAACTGCTCGAAGGCGGTCTCGGGTGAGTAGAGCAGCAGGGCCTTGGCGGGCCGGGTGGCGGTGAAAAAGTAGTAGCGACCGCCATTGTCGTTGGTGCGGGTGTTGCCGGCCTCGTCGGTGGCCACCACGTACCACCGGTACACCTGGTCGGGCACGAGGTCCGCCAGGGGCAGTTCGGGCGAGGTGCGCAGGAAGGCGTTGGTCACCGTGAAGGACGGTCCGTCGATCGGGTTGAGCACCGCCACCGAGCGGACCGGTTCGCTGGCCTCGAAGCGCAGGCTTGTGCGCCCGAAGCGCTGCACCGCCCGGACCGAGTCGATCACCGGCGGGTCGAGGTCGATCGTGGCGGTCCGGGTGCGCACGCCCGCGGGGGACGCGTCGTTGTAGGATACGGTCACCGTGTCGCCGTTGGCCACGGCCAGGCTGCCGGCCCTCGGCGAGGTGGCCAGCACCACCGTGCCGGTGAAGGTCCCGCCCGCACCGCTGCGCTGCAGGGTCAGGGTCAGGGGTGCGGGCTGGGAACCCGAGGCGACGGTGACCGTTGCGCTCGTCTCGTTGCGCAGGTCGGTGTCCACCAGCCGCAGACGAGCCGTCGCCGGGGCCGGGTAGGTCTCCTGGTCCCAGGATACCACGCCCTCGCCGGGGAAGGGGATCTGGCCCGAGGCCACCAGCGCGAAGTCCTGTTCGGGCGCGGCATTGGTCCGGCCGTGGACGTCCTGCACCACCCGGTGGGCCCGGACCCGCAGGATCCATTCGCCGGCGGCGGGGTTGCTGACGAGCACCCCCTCGACATTGTTGATGCGGTCACCCTCCGCCGTGCCGGACGAGGACTCGCCGTCGAGGAAGGCGTTGCCGCGGAACACCCGCCCGTCGGGCGACACCACCTCGAGGTCGAGGTCGTTGACCAGCGCCGGGATCGCCGCCGGCAATCCAGGGACATCGGTGTAGGTCAGCGTCACCTTCAGGGCATCGTCGGCGCCGACGATGATCCGCTTCTCCGAGACGGCCCCCGTTTTCAGGCCGGCGCCCTGGTCGGTGAAGGCGAAGCGGCGTTCGCCCGCGATCAGGTTGGCCACGTCGCAGCGCCCCCAGCCCTCGTCGTGGTTGGGCACCGGCGGGGTGCCCCCGACGACCAGCATCGTGCCCGCGTCGTCGTCGTCGGCATCCACCGGCACCTCGGCGGAGGTCATGTCCACGGCCGAGTTGATCAGCGCCGCCTTCACCAGGGCCGGTGACGGAGTCAGTCCACCCTGGGTTTCCCGATACCATTGGACGAACACGGCGCAGGCCCCGCTCACATGCGGGCCGGCCTGGGAGGTGCCGCCCTGGAAGAGGTAGTTCTCGTCGATGCCCAGCCAGGCGTTGGCGTCGCTGGCCATCTGGCTCTTGAGCGAAGCGATCCAGGTTCCCGGTGCGGTGATGTCGGGCTTGATGCGGCCATCCTCGGCCGGCCCGCGGCTGGAGAAATCAGCCATGGTCTCGGCGCCCTCGGCGTACAGGGCCAGGTCGAAGCGGTCGTTCTGGCAGGCACCGGTGGCGATGACGTTCTTGGCGACGGCCGGCGAGCCGATGGTTTGCCGGCCCGGGCCGGAGTTGCCGGCGCTGAACTCCAGGACGTAGGGCTGCTCGCCGGGGGTCCGGGCATCGGCGTCGCGCACCAGCGCATCGAACTCGGCGGCGCTGAGGTCGTAGCGCCCCTGGGTGTCGTCGCCCCAGGAGTTGGAGCCGACGTAGGCCCCGCTGCGGACGGCGTCGCGGGTCATCACCTCGAAGCTCGGGGGCGCGTAGTAGTCGCCGCCCGCGTCGAAGAGGCGCTGGGCCACCAGGTGGGACCCCGGGGCCACCCCGAGTCCCCAGAGGTATCCCTCCTCGTCGGTGGTGCCGATGGCCCCGCTGCCGGCCACGATCCCGGCGCAGTGGGTCCCGTGGCTGTGCTCGTCTGCCGCGTCCTCCAGGCCGCCGTAGGCGAAGAACGCGTCGACCCGGCCGCGGAGGTCCTCATGCATGGTGTCGGCATCGCCGGTGTCGAGCCCGGAGTCGGCGACGGCCACCGTCACGCCCCGACCGTCGAACCCAAGGCGTTGGACCTGGGCGGGTTTTCCCGGAGTCCCGTCGTCGCCAAGGACGATCTCGGTGGCGATCTCGTCCACCAGCTTCATGCGTCCGGCGGGCTCGATCCAAAGGACCGATGGCGACCGCGCCAGCTCCAGGACGGCGGTGGATCGCTCCGGTGAACTGCCGCAGGGCGGCGACCAGCACCGCCGGAGGGCTGTGGGGTCGCAACAGGAGCCTCACCTCCAGCGGGTCGGCCGGACGGGAGCCGATCGCAGCGGCCAGGCGGCGGTCGATGCGCCATTCGGGCTGGTATTCCCCCAGCCAGCGCACGTAGGGGAGGGCGCGGACCTCGGCCGCCGGCGAGGCCTCGAGGTGGCAGACGAAGGCGTCGTCCGGGACCGGATGCAGCAGCCGGACCCCCCTCGCCTGCAGGGCCTCGCGCTGGGGGGCCGAGGGCGTCCCGTCGAGCTGCAGGAGGTACAGTCCCGAGACGGGTGGCGTGGCCTTGGCGACGGCGGCGGCCCGGGACTTGGCGTCCGGGGCGGGTGGGGTGGTGACCGTGGTGTTGTGGAGTCGGATGAACCGGGCGTCCTGGGCCGCGGCGGGGAGGAGGCAACCCAAGGCGACGAGCAGGCCCGAAAGCCATCCGCGGAGGTGCATGGAAGGCAAGCTAACCGTCCGGGACCCCGTCCACAAGCGGTGCCCTGACCCGCCGTGGGTCACCCTCGTCGCCGGGCCGGGAGGAATGGATCCCGGAAGGCCTGGTCGAAATCGTAGCCGCCCCGGAAGTCGTCCCGCGAGTCGGTGTCGGTCTTCGAGAGGATGCCGTGCTCGACCATGTTGAAGACGATCTCTCCGAAATCTTCCGTCCGGTGGACCCCCCACTCGCCCAGCACCGTCCGGGCCATCGGACCATATTCCTTGAGCGCGTGCTCCCTCAGGCCCTCCAGCAGTTCCTGGCCGCTGATATGCCGGGTCTTGGAGCCCACCTCCCGCTTCAGGATGCGCTGGGTGTACTCCAGCCCGTCGCGGAGGAAGAGATATGCCTCCCGGTGGTAGCGCTGGTCGGCGGCCACCAGGTCGGCGATGGGGTCCTTGGAGCGTGGCAGTTCCATCAGGGAGCCTTTGCCGCCGCCGGGCCGCCGGTGGATGCCACCCCGGGATCCACCGTCGGGTGGCTGGCGATCCAGATCCGCCCGCTGATGCCCATCAGGACCACCGCCGTGAGGATCCAAAGGATCCGAAGCTCGTCGGGGGTCAGGTGTCGGGTGAGCGATTTCATGGCGTGATCGGAGGCCGGGTGCTGGTCGGCGGTGTCAGGCGACCACCACGTTGACCATCTTGCGCGGCACCACGATGACCTTCCTCACCGTCTTGCCGGCGAGGAAGGGCTGGGCCTTCTCGGCCTTCAGGGCGGCGGCCTCGATCTCGGCCGAGCTGGCGCCGACCGGCATGCGGATCACGTCGCGCAGCTTGCCGTTGACCTGAACCGGAAGCTCCATCTCGGTCTCCACCAGCAGGGCCGGATCGAAGGCGGGCCAGGGCGCGTAGGTGAGGGAGGGCACGGTGACCGACCCCACGTGCCGGTGCAACCGGTCCCAGAGTTCCTCGGCCAGGTGCGGGGCGAACGGGGCCAGCACCTGCAGGAACGCCTTGAGCACCGAGGACGGCCGGTTCTCCCAGGCCATGGCCCCGTTGATGAACACCATCATGGCCGAGATGGCCGTGTTGAACTGCAGGTGTTCCAGGTCGTGGGTCACCTTGCGGAGGCACTCGTGCAGCAGCTTGAGCTGGGCCGGTGTCGGGGCCTCGTCGCGGATGAGCGGCGAGAGGCGGATCAGGTCGAGCAACCGGGCCGATTCCTCGGCGGAAACCCCGGAGGCCGATCCCGCCACCGTGGAGGCCTGCTCGTAGTCGGTCTCGGCCTTCTCGTCCACGAAGAGCCGCCACACGCGGCCAAGGAAGCGGTACACGCCCTCGACGCCCTGGGTGTTCCACGGCTTGGTGTCCTGCAGCGGGCCCATGAACATCTCATAGAGACGGAACGCATCGGCCCCGTACTCGGCCAACACGTCGTCGGGGTTCACCACGTTGCCGCGCGACTTGGACATCTTCTGGCCGTCCTCGCCGAGGATCAGGCCCTGGTTGACCAGCTTGAAGAAGGGCTCCGCCGTCGAGACCTGGCCGAGGTCGAAGAGGATCTTGTGCCAGAAACGGGCGTAGAGCAGGTGCAGCACGGCGTGCTCGGTGCCGCCGACATACAGGTCCACGCCGGGCGTCTTGCCGCCGGACCGCATCCAGTAGTCCTCGACCTCGCGGCCCACGAAGCCCTGGGCGTTCTTCGCGTCGAGGTAGCGCAGGTAATACCAGCAGGAACCCGCCCACTGGGGCATGGTGTTGGTCTCGCGCACGGCCCCGTCGGGGAGGTTCAGCCAGTCCTGGGCGCGGGCCAGCGGCGGTTGGCCGTCGGTGGTGGGCTTGTAGTCCTCGAGGGTGGGCGGCAGGAGCGGCAGGGCCGTCTCGGGCAGCGACTCGTGGTACAGGTTCCCCTCGGCGTCCTTGCGCCAGAGGATCGGGAACGGCTCGCCCCAGTAGCGCTGGCGGCTGAAGAGCCAGTCCCGCAGCTTGAAGTTCACCGTCTTCTGGCCGAGGCCCTTGGACTCCAGCCAGCCGGTGATGCGCCGCTTGGCCTCCGCCGTGGGCAGCCCGTCGAGGGAGATCTCGGCATTGGTCGAGTTCACGGCCGTGCCTTCGTCGCAGAACCCCTGCCAGTCGGTCTTCGCATCGGGCGGTTGCACCACCTGCACCACCGGCAGCGCGAATTTCTGGGCGAACTCGAAGTCGCGCTCGTCATGGGCGGGCACGGCCATGATGGCCCCGGTGCCGTAGCTCGCGAGGACGTAGTCGGCGATCCAGATGGGGATCCTGCCGCCGGTGACCGGGTTGAGCGCGTAGGCTCCCGTCCAGACGCCGGTCTTGTCCTTGGCCAGTTCGGTGCGTTCCAAGTCGGATTTGGTGGCGGCGAACTCCTGGTACTGCTTCACGGCCGCGGCCTGCGCCGGTGTGGTGAGGCCGGCCACGAGCCGGTGCTCCGGCGAGAGCACCATGTAAGTCGCCCCGAACAGCGTGTCGGGCCGCGTGGTGAACACCCGGATCTTCTCGGTGCCGCCCTCCACCTGGAAATCGACCTCCGCGCCCTCGCTGCGGCCGATCCAGTTGCGCTGCATTTCCTTGAGGGAGTCGGACCACTCGATGGTGTCGAGGTCGGCCAAGAGTCTCTCGGCATAGGCCGTGATGCGCAGCATCCACTGGCGCATCGGCTTGCGGATCACCGGGAAGCCGCCCACCTCGCTCTTGCCGTCGATGACCTCCTCGTTGGCGAGCACCGTGCCCAGCTCGGGGCACCAGTTCACCGGGGCCTCGCTGACGTACGCCAGCCGTTTGGAATCCCGGTGGGCGCGCCGCTGCGCCTCGGTCTGGCAGTCGGCCGGGTAGGTCAGTGTGTCGATGGGCTCGGCCTTGTTGGTGGCCGGGTTGAACCACGAGTTGTAGATCTTCAGGAAGATCCACTGCGTCCACCGGAAGTATTCCGGGTCGGTGGTGGCCACCTCGCGCGACCAGTCGTAGCTGAAGCCCAGCGACTGGATCTGTCGGGTGAAGTTGGCGATGTTGGTCTCGGTGGTGATCCGCGGGTGCTGGCCGGTCTTCACCGCGTACTGCTCGGCCGGCAATCCGAACGAGTCCCAGCCCATCGGGTGCAGCACGTTGAAGCCCTGGGCGCGGCGGTAGCGCGCCAGGATGTCGGTCGCCGTGTAGCCCTCGGGATGCCCCACGTGCAGGCCCGCTCCGGAGGGGTAGGGGAACATGTCGAGGATGTAGAACTTCGGCGGCAGCTGAAGCGCCGACGCCGCCTGGCCGCCCAACCCATGGCGCCGCCCGAACGGATGCGACTCCGGGATGGGTTCGCCCGGATTCCACGCGCGAAAAGTCTGTTCCGAAGCCCAGTGCCGCTGCCACCGGGGCTCGATCAAATGGAACGGGTATTGCCGCCTCGCCATAAAGGACCCGGATCATGGCGACCGCCCCCCCGCCAAATCAACCCGGGACTCCGTCCGCCTCCGAAGGGGTCGGTCCCACACTTTTGCACAAAAGGGGCCACTCCCTCGCCAAAACCGGCCACGGGGTCAAACCCGCATATGTCACAGATGTGGGTTT
>JAJTFN010000064.1 GCA_021298285.1 Verrucomicrobium sp. | reverse complement strand
CTGTTGGAGTTTGCGTACGCCATGGCCGGACCTTCGACCAGCGCCGCGTGGTCGTCGCCTCGGGTGTCTTGACTCTTCGACCGATGAATTCCGGGCCTCCTGATCGTTTTGAAGGCCCCATCCCGTAATTGGCATCGGCGCGCGACCGATCCGTTGGGGTTGGAATCCCGGGGAAATCTTTTTACCCGGACTTCCCTCGTCGCCTCGTTGATCCTAGCCTGTCCCCAAGGACGACGCCGAGACTCCGCAGATCTTGATGGCGGAATGGCCATGATCCACGTCTTCGGCCCGAGTCCCAGATTTATGCCGACCTATGAGTATGCCTGCCTGAAGTGTCAGGCCCAATTCGAGGTGTCCCAGCGCATCAGCGATGCCCCATTGACCCAATGTCCCAAGGAGCTTTGTCCCGCCAAGAAATGGGGCAAGGGCAAGGTCCAACGCGGAGTGGGCGGTGGGGCGGGATTGCTCTTCAAAGGCTCCGGTTTCTACATCACCGACTATCGAAGCACGAATTACAAATCGGGCGCTGCAGGTGAATCCAAAACCGTCGGTTCGTCAGGGGCAACGGCGTCGACTGCTTCGACTGCGAAGCCCACCCCATCCCCTACGAAACCGTCGGCCAAGTCCTCGGCTCCATGAGGCCTCCAGCCGATGGCCGCGTCGTGTGTTGAACTCCCCGGCGATCTTCCAGCAGTTCATGCGCCGATCGGGGTGGCTTCTGTGCCTCCTCGGCATGGCCTTCGATGTCAACGCAGACATTCTGGTGCCGCGCCCATCGGGGGCGCCGACCCGCAGTCGTTCGGGGCAATTCCTCGTGCTGGGAGAGCTTGGTCCCCTCGACCAAGGTCTTTCCTCACCGATCCGGATACCGACCGGCCAATCCCAGCGGACCCTGACGTTGAATCCGCTCCGTCCCATGGACCAGCAGGGACTGGCTGCCCTGAATCCGCCGGTCGTTTCCGTGGCCTGCGAACGCGTGAAGGCTGGGGTTCTCCGGATCCTTCGCTTGGATGACAAGTATCGGGGGTCCATCGTGGTTCGGATCCTCAAGGCTGATGGCCGCAAGCCTCCCGCAGGCATCATCGCCACCCAATATGCGGAGGGATGGAGCTACGCCGTGGAACTCCAGGACCGGATCCACTGGACCCTTTTGGTGCGCACGCTCGTCGACGCAACCCTCCTCGAGGTGGCCAATCGCTCCAACCAGGGACCGTTGAGTCCGATCCCGCTTTGGCTGTCCGAGGGAATCTCCACCCTGCTCATCGGTGAGGGCGGGCGCGAGTTGGTCCCGCAACTGAACCGCGACTTCAAGGATCCCGCCCGAAATCTGGATCCGATGGCGGTCATCGCGGGCAAGATGGCGGGACGGCCTCCGCTCGGTTTCGAGGCCTTGGCTCAACCTCCCGACGCATGGATCAGCGACACCAACCGGTTTCAGGTCTTTCAGGGCTCCTCCGCCTTGCTGGTGCACCAGCTGCGCTCCCTGGGCGGGGACTCCGGCTCCTTGGGCCGTTTGGTCTGGTCTTTCAACCAGTCGTTGAACTGGCAGACCGGGTTCCTGAGGACCTATTCGACCCAGTTCCCCAGCCTGCTGGACGTGGAGAAATGGTGGGGTGTGGTCTCGATGGCGTTCCACGTCCAGGATGCCACCCAGCGGATCACCCCAGAAGGCTGGAATGCGCAACTGCGCCCCGTGCTCACCGAGATGGTGGAGGTCGCGGCCACCACCAACGGGATCCCGCAGCGCCGAACGCTGCGGGTCTCCGAAATCCTGGAACAATGGCCGTATCCGGCCCAGGAGCCCGTGCTGGGACGCAAGCTCGCGCAATTGCGGATGCTCATCCGACTGGGCGAATCGTTGGCCCGACGGGAGGAGGCCGACAACGGGTCCATGAAACTCCGTCTCGGGCAGTTGGATCGCTATCTCGGGATCCTTGTCCAGTATCGGGATGGGCGCTCCGGTGGATCCTCCGCGGGCGACCGGCGCGGCGAGCCCGATCGACGGGTGCGGCTTCTGGTCTCTTCCAGCGCCAGCCGGTTGCGTGCCCTCGAGGAGGACCTGCTGGGTAGTTCTTCCGGCGAGTCCCGCGCGACGCCGCCATCCGGACGCTGATCCCCCCAGGGTTCTGTGCCGCCCACTGGAACTCAAAAAGGAGTTTGCGTGCCGCGGGTGAATCCAGTCCGATTTCGCCATGAAATCCCTCGGTCTTCACGTGTTTCTTCTCTGGGGCCTCGTCGGGCCGGCGATCGCCCAGGCCCCCACCTCTGCGTCAGGCTCCTGGTTGCCCCCGGAGTCCTCGTTCAAGAAGGTGGTCCTCGATGAGGACGCCCTCGTCGATGGTGCCCGCAAGGATACCATCGTCGATCCGATGGAGCTGAGCGTCGCCCCGGATGGCCGGGTCTTCTGGGTCGAGCGGGCCGGCGTGGTCAAGGTGTGGAAGCCCGACACGCGATCCACCGTGGTGGCCGGCAAGCTGCCCACCTTCACCGGGCTCGAGGACGGGGCCCTCGGAATCACCCTCGACCCGGGCTTCGCGAAGAACCACTGGATCTATGTCAACCGCTCGTTGCCGGAGACGACCACCAATGCCCAAGGCAAGGTGGGCATCCTGCGGGTCTCGCGGTTCACCGTGGCGGGCGACCAGCTCGACCTTTCCACCGAGACGCCGATCCTGGACGTGGAGACCCAACGCGAACAGTGCTGCCATGTCGGCGGGTCGCTGACCTTCGACACCGCTGGCAACCTGTACATGTCGATCGGCGACAACACCAACCCCTTCGACTCCGACGGGTTCTCGCCACATGACGAACGCCCCGGCCGCTACCCATGGGACGGACAGCGGACGGCTGCGAATGCCAACTCTCTGGTGGGCAAGATCCTGCGGGTGAAACCCCGCCCGCAGGGTGGTTATGACATCCCCGAGGGCAACCTCTTCAAGCCGGGCACCGCAGGCACCCGGCCTGAGATCTACGTGATGGGCAACCGCAACCCCTTCCGCGTGTCGGTCGACCGCAGGACCGGTTATCTGTACTGGGGCGAGGTCGGTCCCGACTCCGGTCACGCCGATGCCAAGCGCGGCTCGGCCGGCTTCGACGAGGTGAACCAGGCCCGCAAGCCGGGCTTCTTCGGGTGGCCGATGTTCGTGGGCGACAACCGCGCCTACACCAAGGTCAACTTCGTGGACCGCCAACGTGCCAATGAGGCCCGCCAGGCATTCGACCAGGCCCGCAAGAAGGTCGAGGAGCTCAAGAAGAAGGGGCAGACCGACAACCTTCCGGAACTCCCGCCGAAACCCGAGGCCTGGGATCCCAAGGGCTGGGTGTTCGACCCGATGAGCCCGAAGAACACCTCGCCGAACAACACCGGCATCCAGGATCTGCCTCCGGCGCAGCCCGCGTTCATCTATTATCCCGCGTCGGCCTCGACCCGATTCCCGGCGGTCGGATCCGGGGGCCGCACCGCCATGGCCGGCCCTGTCTACTACTTCGACCCGAAGAACACCTCGCCCCACCGGTTGCCCAAGGAGTTCGACCACACGCTCTTCATCTACGAGTGGTCCCGCAACTGGATCATCGCGGTGAAGCTCGACGAGAACGACAACATCGCCAAGTCGGCCGACGGCAAGTGGATGATGGAGCGTTTCATGCCCGCCTCCACCTTCAAGCGCCCGATGGACCTTGAGCTCGGCCCCGACGGCTGCCTCTACCTCATCGAGTACGGCAAGGACTGGGGCAACAATTCGGACACCAAGATCGTCCGGATCGAGTACCACGGCCAAGGCGGATCGTAGGCGCGATGTCGTTTCCCGGGTTGCATTCGTTCGACTTCATCGTGCTGGGCAGCGGCATCGCCGGGCTCACCTACGCCTTGAAGGTGGCCAAGGCCGGCCGCGTGGCCATCCTGACCAAGAAGAACCGCGCCGACTCGAACACCAACTGGGCCCAGGGGGGCATCGCCTCGGTCACGAGCAGCGAGGACAGCTTCGAGCTGCATGTCCGGGACACCCTGGAGGCCGGGGCCGGGCTCTGCCGCGAGTCCGTCGTCCGGACCATCGTCGAGGAGGGGCCGGCCCGGATCGCCGAGCTGATCGGGCTCGGCACCCAATTCAGCCGCCGTGAGATCCCGGGCGGGGACGGGCGTCGTGAGTTGGACCTGACCAAGGAGGGCGGACATTCCAAGCGCCGGATCCTCCACGCGGCCGATGCCACCGGCCGCGAGATCGAACGGGCGCTGTTGGCCGCGGTCGCGGCCGACCCTGCCATCTCGGTCTTCGAGAACCACCTGGCCATCGACCTGGTCACGACCGCCAAGCTGGGGATGCCCGGGCCGAACCGCTGTGTCGGCGTCTACGTGCTCAACAAGCCCGGGGGCCGGGTCGAGGTGTTCGCGGCCCCGTCGGTGCTTCTGGCGACCGGTGGCTGCGGCAAGGTGTATCTTTACACGACCAACCCCGACATCGCGACCGGGGATGGGGTGGCCATGGCCTACCGGGCCGGGGTGCCGGTCCTGAACATGGAGTTCATCCAGTTCCATCCCACCTGCCTGTTCCACCCGAAGGCCAAGTCCTTCCTGATCTCCGAGGCGGTGCGTGGCGAGGGCGGATTCCTGAGGGGGCCGGACGGGGAGCGTTTCATGCAGCGCTACGACCCGCGCCTCGAGTTGGCACCGCGCGACATCGTCGCCCGGGCGATCGACTCGGAGATGAAACGCACCGGTGCCGACTGCGTCCACCTCGACATCACCCACAGGCCCCGGGACTTTGTGATCGGTCATTTCCCGACCATCCACGCCCGCTGTCTGGAATTCGGCATCGACATCACCCGGGACCTGATCCCGGTGGTCCCCGCCGCGCACTACCAGTGCGGCGGCGTCGAGACCGACCTCGACGGGCAGACTTCCCTTCCCGGGCTCCTGGCCGTGGGCGAGGTGGCCTGCACCGGTCTCCACGGGGCCAACCGCCTCGCGAGCAATTCGCTGCTCGAGGCCCTCGTCTGCTCCCACCGTGCGTCGGCCCGTGCCCTGTCCCGTCCCGCCCCGGGGATCCCGGTTGCCATCCCCGCATGGCAGACCGGACGGGCCACCGACCCCGACGAGATGGTCGTCGTGTCCCACAACTGGGATGAGATCCGACGCCTGATGTGGGATTATGTCGGCATCGTCCGGACCGACAAGCGCCTGCGCCGAGCCCAGAAGCGCCTGGCCAACCTGCAGGACGAGATCCGCGAATACTACTGGGACTTCATCGTGACCGCCGACCTCCTGGAATTGAGGAACCTGGCCACCGTCGCCGAGATCATTGTGGCCAGCGCGCTCCGCCGGCCGGAAAGCCGGGGACTCCACTGCAACCGCGATCATCCGGATCCCGATCCGCGCTGGAACCTGGTCGACACCCGGGTGGTCCGATCAGACTGACCAGGTCTCAAGTCCACCGGCCTCCGTTCCGATGAACTGGGATCGGGACCGCGCTCGTCCCGGCCACCCCCCACCATGTCCGATACCTCGGTCCAGACAAGCCTTCGGCAGGCCTGGTACACCTCGCTGGTGACGATCATCGGCGTGGCGGTGTTGGCGCTCATCCTGGAGATCGCCATCGGTCGCAAGCCGTCCGAAATCTTCGGCAAGATCGGCCGCTCGCGGGATGGCGCGCAGCAGTTGCGCGTGGAGTTGGCGCTCCTGGGCAAGCTGCTGGCCGACAGCCAGGAATCCTATCCCCGGGATCTCCAGAAGCGCCTGACCGGGATGAAGGAATCCATGGCTCGTGGAATCTCCGAGATGGAGGAGTCGGGTCTGAAGCCGGACAACCAGGTGGCTTTCCAGCAGCTCAAGACCTTCTTCCGAGAGGAGTTCCTGCCCGATTTCATCAATTTCCAGCATCCTGTCGGCGATCAGGATCGTGCGATGATCGTGGTCCGCCTGAGGCAGAGCCGCGATGAGCTCGAATCCCGGCTCGGGGTCCTGGAACGCTCCCTCGTGAAGCATGCCGGCAAGGACTTCGAGGAGTCCCGACAGATCAAATTCATGTCCGCCGCCGGCGGGTGTCTCCTCGGGTTGATCGGTCTGGGCCTGCTCTTCTTCCAGACCCGTTCGCTCCAGAGCACTCTCAACAAGGTCATCAACGACGTGACGCCCGTGGGTGGGGCCGACGCCAAGATGGCCGAGAACATCGCCAAATACGCGACCCGGATCCGCGAGCTGGAGTCCTCCAACAAGACCCTGCGCGCCGAGGTGGACAAACTCGCGCCCTTGGACGACGAGGTGGTGACCCTGCGACAACAGGTCAACCAGTCGCCCTGGGAGGCCTGGCTGGTCGCCATCCACGCCCGGGCACGCTCCACCCTGGGCAAGGGCGGTCAACTCGGCATCGTGCTCCAGATCACGCCCGAGGAGATCCAGGAATTCGAGCCCGTCCTGCGGGAACACACCGAGTTCATCCGGATCGAGGCCCCCTCCGATCGCGAAGAACCCGTCCGTTCCCGGCACACCGTCCTGATCGTCGAGGAGGAGATGAGGGCCCGGGCACGCCTGCTGTCCTGCGTGATCGGCCTCGACCTCGAGGTCATCGAATGCTCGTCGACCGACGAGGCCTGGAGGAGGCTCGACCAGGGCGCCGTCGTCCGCCTTTGCCTGGTGGGAACCGCTGCCGGCGAGGAGGGGAACCGCGCCAACGACTTCGGCAACCGGGTGAAGTCCGACCCGAGGTTCCGCGACGTGGAGGTGGTCTTCTGCTCGCCCCTGATGGACACCGCCGAGCTGACCAGCACCCTCAAGGCGGTCGCCGAGAGCAAGACCCCGCTCGAGGAGGCTCAGGAGAAGTCCGGACTCACCACCCACGCCTACGGCAAGATGCTCCAGGCGGTCAACACCGAGACCGCCGAGACGCTCACCTATGCCCGGACCGCGCTCTCCATGGGCCAGCGCAACTCGGCCTGGAACAAGATCAGCTCCCTCAAGGAGACGGCGGCCTCCGTGGGCGACCGGGGTCTCAACAACGCCATCGCCTCGGTCGAGCGGGAGATGGATCGCGGCGACGTGTTCTTCATCACCACCGAGTTGGAGCGCCTCGAGCGTGAGAACCAGCGCCTCAGCAAACTCGCCCAGCAATTGCTGACCGGAGCCCCGAAGGCCATGAATCCCAAGGAGATGGCCGCTGGCGGTGGGGCCCCGGGCGGCCCGCCTGCCCCGTGACCGTGCGTGGCTGCGACGATGTCGCCGTGGCCCTTCCTCAGCCGGGTGTCGGGTGATGGGTGTCGCCGCGGGTCAGGGCCAGGAATGCCGCCTCCAGGGTCCCGCGGGTCCCGGACAACCGGCGCAACTCGTCGGCGTCGCCGCAGGCGATCACCCGTCCCTGATGGAACACCCCGATGCGGTCGGCCATCTCCTCGGCAACGCCGACCTGATGCGTGCTGAGGAAGACCGTCATGCCATCCCGGGTGGCGCGCTCGCGCAGGATGTCCTTCACCACCCGGGCGTGGTGCGGATCGAGGCCGACCATTGGCTCGTCGATGATGAACACCTCGGGCCGGTGCAGCAGGGCGCTGGCGATGGCGATGCGCTGCCGCGTGCCGTGGCTCAGGGACTCGATCGGCTGGTTCAGCCACTCCTCCAGGTTGAAGCGCGGGATGAGTTCCTCGCACCCCTCCCGGATCCCTGCCTCGGGCATCCGGAACAGCCGGCCGGTGAACCTCAGGAACTCCGCCGGTGTGAGCTTCTCGTACAGGAACGGGAAGTCGGGCACATAGCTCAGGCGCGCACGTGCCTCCAGCGGTTGCCCCTGGATGTCGAAGCCCGCGATCCGTGCCCGGCCCGACGTCGGCCGGATGAGGCCCACCATCATCTTGATGGTCGTGGTCTTGCCGGCTGCGTTCGGACCGAGCACCGCGAAGAACTGGCCGCGCGGGATCGTCAGGTCGATGCCGTCGACGGCCCTCAGCGATCCGAAGTCCTTGGTCAATCCCTCGAGCTCGATCATGGCAGCGTGGTCTCCTGTCTCACCGGCCCAGGATGGCCTCGTTGACCAGCATCAGCCGGTCGGGCAACTGGACCTTGAGGATCTCCCCGGCGCGGCTGATGAAGGCCGTCGCCTCGAGCTGTCCGGGCAGCCGGGCCGTCAGGCGGTGCACCTTCAGGCGGCTTCGGCCCACCGACAGCCAGTCGGAGCGGGTCTCCACGGTCACCGACCGGGTCAGCGACTCCGGCCGGGTCCAGGCCTCCTCCGGGATGATCCCGGCGGGCAGGGCGGAGAGGTACGGGGCCAGCATCAGCTGCAGGGCCGCCCGGTTCCCGGTCTCGAAGCTCTGGTCGAAACGCCGACGCCCTTCCTCGTACACGAGGCGGACCCGGTCCGAGCCGGCCTCGGTCTGGATCTCCCAGCTCCGCGGACGTTGATCCACGCGGACCTGGAGCCGGTCCAGCGTGTTCGAGGCCGAAAGGTCGACGTTGCCCAGGACCATCAGCCGGTCCAGCGGCGTGTCCTCGCCCGAGAACCGGATCGCGATCCTCAGGTGGTGGCCGACCGGGGTGGTCACCATGCCTTCGATCGCGTTGGTCGATTCGCCCTGGGCCGACTCGCGCACCGAGGGATGCCATTCGAGGGTGCCGATGGAGCGCCCCTGGTGGCGGATGCTCAATACGCTGGCGTCGGGCGAGTCCAGGAGCCTGCGCCAGACCAGTGCGGGCGGGATGCCCGAGTCGGCCGTGAACCGATCCCCCCACTCCGCCTGCCAGAGCAGCCCGTTCATGACCACCCAGAAGGCGGCGGCTGCGGCGAGGGCGATCCGGGAGGCCATGGGGAGGTGGGCAGGCTGCCCGTCAGGGGACGCGGATCTCCGAGCCGGGCTTGAGCTTCCGGGTGTCGACCCCGGGATTGGCCGATTGGAGCTGCTGCAGGCTGATGCCTTGGGCCTTGGCGATCCCGGCGAGGGTGTCGCCCGGCTTCATCCGATAGGTCTTCGGGGTGGAGGGTTTCCGGGGCTCGGGTGCCGCCGGCCGGGTCGCGGGACGCGCCTTCGGCTCGGCCGGCTTGGCTGCCGCCCGTTGACCCGCAGCCAATGAAGTCGCGGGCGCCGCGGGGGACGGTGCGGCCAGCGGGGCTTTGGAGGCCGCCGCCGCCGGCGCTGCCGATGGGGTCGTCGGCGCGGAGGGGGGCCGGCCGGAGGCCACCTGCAGCTGGTTGCTCAGCGTGTTGACGGACCGGCGCAGTTCCTCGTTTTCCCGGCGCATCTGCTCGAGCTGCCCCTGGGTCTGGATCTTCCCGATGGAGTCGGCATGGAGTTCGGCCAGGCGCAGGCCGGTGGCACGGATCAACTGGTTGACGATCAGGTCGTTGGTCCGGCCCGAGAGGCTCAGATACCGACGAAGGTGGTAGTAGGCGAACCCGTACTCCGGAAGCTTGGCCGAATCGGAGTGGATGATGCCCAGCCCAAGATGCGCGTCGGCATTCCGGGGGTTCACATCGAGGGCCCGCTGGTAGTATTCGACGGCCTTCGTGAACTGGTTCATCCGCTGGTAGGCCTCGGCCTGGCGGTAGTTGGTCTCCTCCTTGGGGTCGGCCTTGCCGCTGACCCAGGGCCGTTCGTCGCAGCCGAGCCAAGGCAGGCACACCAGCATCAGGATGCCGATGGATCGCAGCGGATGCTTGTGGGGTCGGGGGCGCATGGTGGGCAAGGCTGGGTCGGTGTCGGTGGAGCGTCAACGGGTGGAGGTGCCCGGGCCCGCGGCCAGACGGCGTTTCCAGTCGGCGAGCTGGCGGGCGACCTGCCGCCCCCCGGGGGCTCCCGGCAGGTTCTTGCGGTCCATGGCCCGGGTCAGGTCGTAAAGCCCGAGGACGTCGGCCTCGAAGCGCGGTTCGATCGCCTGGTGCTCGGCGAGCGTGAGCCGGTCGATCGGGCGCCCGGTCTTCTCGGCGAGGGCCACCAGCGCCCCCACCGCGTGGTGCGCCTGCCGGAAGGGCATGCCCTTCCGCACCAGGTAGTCGGCCAGGTCGGTGGCCAGCAGCAGGGGATCCTTCGCGGCGGCGGCGCACGGTCCCGGCTGGACGGTGGTGTGGTCGAGCATGGCGGCGGTCAGCCGGACGCAGGACCGCACCGTGTCGGCCGTGTCGAAGAGGCGCTCCTTGTCCTCCTGGAGGTCGCGGTTGTAGGTCATGGGCAGACCCTTGAGCAGGACCAGCAGCGAGACCAGGTTGCCGACGACCCGGCCCGACTTGCCCCGGGTCAACTCGGCGATGTCCGGGTTCTTCTTCTGGGGCATCAACGACGAGCCGGTCGTGTAGGCGTCGGAGATCCGGATGAAGCCGAACTCCGAGGAGGCCCACAGGATGAGATCCTCGGAGAGCCGGCTCAGGTGGATGGCCAGGAGCGCGGCCGCGGCGCCAAACTCGACGATGAAGTCGCGGTCGGAGACGGCATCCATCGAGTTGCGGGTCAGCCGCGGGCGGCCCTTGGCGTCGGTGAAGCCGAGCAGCGAAGCCACGAGGCCACGGTCGAGGGGCAGGGTGCTGCCGGCGATCGCCCCGGATCCGAGGGGGCACTCGTTGAGGCGGACCGCCGCATCCGCCAGGCGTCCGGCGTCCCGTTCGAACATCTCGACATACGCCAGGCAGTGGTGGGCGAAGAAGACCGGTTGTGCCCGTTGGAGGTGCGTGTAGCCGGGGATGACGACCTCCGGATGACGCCCCCCGAGGTTCACCAGCGCCCGTTGCAGCGCCCGCAGTTCGGCGGCCAGCGCGGCGATCTCGTCCCGCAGCCACAGGCGCATGTCGAGGGCCACCTGGTCGTTCCGGGACCGGGCCGTGTGGAGCTTGGCGGCGGACGGCACCCGCGTGGTGAGCGCGGCCTCGATGTTCATGTGGACATCCTCGAGGTCCTCCCGCCACGTGAAACGCCCGGCCTGGATCTCGCGACCGATGTCCTCCAGCCCGGCGACGATGTCGCGCCTCTCGCGCCGTGTCAGCACCCCGATCTTCTCCAGCATCGTCGCGTGGGCGATCGACCCGGCGATGTCCTGCGACCAGAGCCGCCAGTCGAAGGAGACGGACTGCGAGAACCTGGCCACCTCTTGGCTGGGGCCTTCGGCGAAACGGCCGGAGCGGGAGACGACGGCGGAGGGTTTGGGCGTGCGCGGGTGCTTCATGAAGGACGCTCCCGGGAGCTTCGCAAGGGCGGAAACGAAGTCACGCGGGAAGAGCGCCGCGGTCGGGTGATGGACCGCGCGGGGATCGGACGATCAGGCCGCGGTCGGAGGCCCGTCCGTCCCGTCCGTGCCGGGATCCCAATGGCCGGTGGCGAGGTAGGGGCGGAGCCGCTGCCTCAGGGTGAGCCGGGCCCGGTGGATGAGCGACTTGGTCGCCTGCACCGAGGTGCCCAGCACCGCCGCGATCTCCTCGTAGCTCAGTTCCCCCTCCCGGCAGAGCACCAGCGCCGTCCGCTGCTTCTCGGGCAGCAGGGCCAGCGCCTCGTCCACCAGGCGGTACAACTCGGCGCGGCCGGCCTCGTCGCCTGCGGGTGGTTGACGCGGGTCCTCGATCTGGCGCAGCGGATGGTCGTCGTCGTCCGCGCGGGGTTCATCGAGGGAATCGGCCGGATGGCGCACCCTCCGCCGGATCTCGTTGAGGCACAGGTTCCGGGCGATCGTGAACAGGAAGGTCGAGAAGCGCGCCGTGGGCTGGTACCGCCCGGCCGTCCGCCAGAGCTGGACGAACGTGGCCTGGGCGAGGTCCTCGGCCTCGTCGGGGTCGGGCAGGGTGCGATGGATGAATCCGATGACCGGATGCTTCCACCGGTCGACCAGCTCGGTGAACGCCTCCTGATCGCCCCTCCTGACGCGGAGCATCCGGTGGGTGTCGGGATCCTGGGAGGGATCGTTCGGATGCTCGGACATGGGGCGGGTTCGGGGCCTCCGGCGGCGATCTCCGGGGGAGGAGGCGGGCGCCGCCGGGGCGGCGTGGAGGCAATCCTGGCTACTTGACCGGGGCCGCGCCGTGCGCCTGGACGAACGCCTTGGCCTTGGCCACGAACTCCTCCGGATCCCGGGCGAAGTCGCCGCTGTCGGTCTCGATGGCGAGGCGGCCGGCGTAGCCGGTGCGGTGCAGCTCGGCGAAGAGTCCCTTGTAGTTGGCCTGGCCCTGGCCGATGTGGGTGTCGAAGGACACGTCGTCGCCCTGGGTCTTCTCGACCCGCTTGTCCTTGAGGTGCAGGTCGAAGACCCGCCCGTCGTACTCGCGGTACACCTTGGCCGCATCGAAGCCGGCGCTGGTGATCCAGCCGACATCCATGCAGACGCCGATGCGCGCGTCGCGGTGCTGGATGACCTGCTTCACCACGGCCGGGTTGCCGTAGAGGCTCTTGATGCCGTGGTTGTGGACGGCGACGCGGATGTCGTACTCCTTGGCCAGCTCCTCGAGGTTGTCCCAGATGCGGAAGTCGCCCGGCTCGACGATGATCAGCCGGATGCCCATGAACTTCGCGAACTCGAAGAGGCGCCGGTTCTTCTCCTTGTCGGTCGAGGTCCCGGCCACGCCGAAGGTGTAGGCACGCAGCCCCGCCGCATCGAGGGCGGCCTTCTTCTTCGCCCATTCCTCCTTCGGCGCATTGGGGTCGATGTGGTTCCCGATCACCTGCAGGTCCTTGATGCCGTGCTTCACGGCGAACTTGACGGCCTGTTCGAAGTTGAGGTTGCGCAGCGTCCAGGTCTGGAGCGCCAGCTGGTCGACGAGGTCGCCGGCCCGGGCGGAGAAGACCGCGGCCGCGAGGGCGATGGGGAGGAGGAGGAGCTTCTTCATGGAATCCGGGGGGATGAAAGCAGCCCGCCGCGTCGGATTCAAACCGGAAGGCGGGTCGCGTGGCGGGTCGGCGGGGTCGGGTTGGGCGGTCCCGGTCGCGGCGCGGGGTTCAGCTCCAGATCTGCCGGTCCAGCGACCGGTAGCGGATGGCCTCGGAGACGTGCTCCAGGCCCACGTCCCCGGAGCCTGCGAGGTCGGCGATGGTCCGCGCCACCTTGAGGACCCGGTGGTAGGCCCGGGCCGAGAGGTTCAGGTCGGCCAGGGCATGCTTGAGGAACTGGAGCGTCCGGGCCTCGAGCCGGACGAACTGCTGGAGTTCCCGCGGGCCCAGCCGGGCGTTGCAGGCGGTCGGCCTGCCGGGGATCCGCCCGCGCTGGACGGCCCGGGCCTGCTCCACGCGCTGGCGGATCTGACCGCTGGATTCGCCGGGGAGTGCCCGCTCGAGGTCGGTGAACCGGACGGCCGGGACCTCGACATGGAGGTCGATGCGGTCGAGCAGCGGGCCCGAGATGCGCCCCAGGTAGGACCGGATCTCGCGGGGGCTCGACCGCGACTCGGCCGGCATCTTGCCGTCGGGCGACGGGTTCATCGCCGCCACCAGCTGGAACTGGGCCGGAAAGGTCACGGTGCCGGCGGCCCGGCTGATCGTCACGCGGCCCTCCTCGAGCGGCTGACGCAGGGTCTCGAGGACGGTGCGCTTGAACTCGGGCAACTCGTCGAGGAAGAGCACGCCCTGGTGAGCGAGCGAGATCTCCCCGGGGGTCGGATGGGTGTTGCCGCCAAGCAGGCCGGCATCGCTGGCCGTGTGATGCGGGGATCGGAAGGGCCGCCGGGTGACCAGCGCCTGGCCAGGGGCGAGTTGGCCGACGACGCTGTGGATCTGGGTGGCCTCGAGGGCCTCGGCCCGCGTGAGGGGCGGGAGGATGGTCGCCAGGCGCCGGGCGAGCATCGACTTGCCGGTGCCGGGCGGCCCGATGAGCAGCAGGTTGTGCCCGCCGGCGGCCGCCACCTCCAGGGCCCGCTTGACCGATTCCTGGCCCCGCACCTCGGCCATGTCCATCGCGTCGTCGTCCCGGGCCGCGAACAGCGCTGCCGTGTCGACCCGGAGCGGGGCGATCGGCGCCTCGCCGGCCAGGAAACGGGCCGCCTCGTGCAGGCTGCGGACCGGGATGACCTCGAGCCCGTCCACGACGGCGGCCTCCGGTGCGTTGTCGGCCGGCAGCAGGAGTCCACGCCGACCCTCGGCCCGCGCGCGCAGCGCCAGCGCCAGGGCCCCCTTGACGGGACGGACCGCGCCGGTCAACGCCAGTTCGCCGGCCATGGCGAAGGCCGACAGGTCGCTCGGGACCAGTTGTCGGCTCGCCGCGAGGATGCCCACGGCGATCGGGAGGTCGAAGCTGGGGCCTTCCTTGCGGATGTCGGCCGGCGCGAGGTTGATGGTGGTGCGTCCGGGCGGGAACCGGAATCCGCTGTGGAGGATCGCCGTGCCGACCCGGTCGCGGGATTCGCGCACGGCGGCATCGGGCAGCCCGACCAGCACGATCTGCTGGGGTCCGGGACCGGAATCGACCTCGACCTCGACGGGCAGGGCATCGATCCCCTGGAGGGCTGCGGAACGGATCTGTGCGAGCATGGCATGGGTGACCCGCCCACGGACGCCGTGGCTGGCCACACCAGAGCCTTCGCTCGACGGGCACCGATCCTCTCAGGATTTCTTCCGCCGTCCGGCATCCCCCGTGCCGCCCGCCCCGACGGCCCGCCCGTCCCGCAGGGAGGATGACGCCGGACGCGGGGTCCACGAATTGACCTTGGATTGGCGTTGCGGGCGGTGGCTTGGGCCGCCTAGTTTGCCTCAACGCCGGTTCGCCGGCGCCGGGGCGGACAACGGAGAACCAACATCTCGTCCGCCCGTTCCGGGTCGGGTGCACTCGTTTCAGCAGGGTTCTCCACCCTCGCCTCCTTGGTGCGCCCGGCCCGGAACTCCGCCTCCGGCAAGGGCCCGTGGGTCGGCCCCCCCTCGGGACTCCTCATCAACGCCGCATCGGCAGCAGTTGGGTCTTGACGAGCGCCATGAAGACCAACGTCAGGATCGCCACCACGAAGACCAGTCCCCAGGCGACGGCGCGGAAGGTGGCCAGGCGGCTTCGGAAACCGTCGGCTTCCTGCTCGCGCTGGGTCTGCCACAACGCCATCTGCTGCTGGACCATCTGGGCGGCCTGCGAAGGCTCCGGATGCCGGAAGAGCCACCATCCGTCCTCCCGTGTCGCGAAGGAGGGAAGCGGTTCCGGGAGATCGGAGGCCGCCACCGGATGGAAGCCGCAGGTCGACCAGTAGGCCGCGTCCTCGCGAGTCCAGATGCGGCGGACACCCTGGTTCCTGGCGATGATCCTCAGCCGTCTCCATGCCGTGGACCGGCAACTGTCGGGGTCGTGGGATGATCCGGAGGCCAGCGCCTCACTGTGAAGGAGGGCCTGGTCACCCTCGACGAGAAGGCCGATGGCATGCAGGACACGGCCGTCGGGGTCGGTCACCACGTGGAACTCCGCGACGAAGCCACCCAGCTCGTCCGCGGGCAGCCCGGCGGACGACCAGAGATCCGTCAGGCTTCCCAGGTCCTCGACGTCGGCTCTGCGACTTTCCATCGG
>JAJTFN010000063.1 GCA_021298285.1 Verrucomicrobium sp. | reverse complement strand
TGGATGACGATCTGCCGTCGGAAGCCCCCGATGGTGTTGATCTCGGCGACGCCCGGCGTGGAACGCAGGAACGGTTTGGCGATGTATTCCTGCGTCTCCTCGAGCTCCAGCAGGCGCTGGAAGGCGTCGGTTGGGCGGTGGGTGGCGTCAGCCCGCCAGGCCAGCGTGTAGTAGAAGATCTCGCCCAGCCCGGTGGAGATGGGTGCCAGCGCCGGATCGGCCCCCGCCGGCAGCCGGTCCCGCACCGACTGGATGCGCTCGGCCACCAGTTGGCGGCACCGGTACACGTCCACCCCGTCGTCGAACTGCAGGGTGACCTGCGACAGGCCGTGCTTGGTCAGCGAGCGCAGTTCGTGCAGCTGTGGCAGCCCGGCCAGCTCCTGCTCGAGCACGCGCGTCACCAGCACCTCGGCCTCCTCGGGCGCGAGGGTCGGCACCCGCGTGTTGATCTGCACCTGCGGCTGCGTGATGTCCGGCACCGCATCGATGGGCAGCTCGCGCGCCGACCAGAGGCCCAGGGCCAGCAAGGCCGCCGTCGCCAGCAGGACGACCGCCCGCTGGCGCAGGGAGAATTCCAGGATGCGGTCGATCATGGGCGTGCGGGTGCGGGGGTGGACGCCGAGGCGGCAGGGGCCGTCGGCGGGGTGGTCGGGGACGGGGCGGAAACCGGGCGGCCGGCCGGGTCGGACCGACGGGCCAGGTCCAGCCCGGTGGCCTGCTCCAGCTCGACCAAGGCGCCCAGGGCCTCGCGGCGGGTGTCGAGGTGGGCCTCCACGGCGTCGAGGTACTGCTTCTGGAGCTCGACGTAGGTCGTGGCCGGCACGGCCCCCAGCCGGTAGTGCCGGTCGGCCAGGTCCGCCGCCGACTCGAACTGGGCCACCACGTCCGCCCGCCAGCGGGACAATTCGGCGAGCCGGGAATCGTAGCCCCGGGCGGCGGTGACCACCCGACGCTCCACCTCGCGCCGGGCGGCGGCCAGCAGCGCCGAGGCCTGCTGCCGGCGGGCCTCGGCGGCGGCGATGTTGGCCGTGCGCGGCTGCCAGAGCGGCAGCGGGAAGGCCACGCCGACGCCGACGATGCGGTCGAGGGTGCTGCCGTCCTGGCCCATGGTCATCGGGCCCACCTCGAAGGCGGGCCACCGTTCATGGCGGGCCAGGTCCACCCGGAACCCCTGCTGGGCCAGTTCGGCCGCGCGCGTCCGGAGCTCGAAGTTGTTGGTGTTGGCCGCCGCCATCAGCCGCTCCAGGGGAGGGCATGTGGGCAACTCCGGCGGCAGGCTTTTCACCCGCAACGGCGCATCGAGGGCCGCTCCGCGGAGCAGGTTGAGCCGCGTCCGCTCGGCATCCACCGCGAGGGCGAACTCCGAGGCCCGACGCCGCAGGGTCAATTCGGTCGCCTCGAGGATGCGCACCTCGAGCTGGGGAGCGATGCCCGCGGGGTCGCGCTGGACGAGCACCTCGCGGAGGGCCCGGAAGCGCTCCGCCACGGCCTCCGCCACCCGGGCCTTCTCCTCGGCACCGGCCAGGCCGAGGGCGTTCTCGCGGACCTTGCCCGACAATTCCCGCCGGAAGGCCTCGAGCCCCAGCGTCGCCAGGGCGACATCCTGGTTGGCGATGGCCTTGCGCAGCCCCAGCCGGCCGGGCCATTCGAAGCTCTGCCGGACGGAGGCCGCCCACATGGCGCCTTCCCCGGCCAGGGACTGGTCCAGGTTCCTGCTGCGGATCTGCCCGGCCTGGAATTCGGCCTTCGGGAGATCCAGGCGCCCCGCCACCCGGCCGACGGCCCGGGCCCCGGCCGGCTGGGACTGGTAGAAGCCGAGCTCGGCGTTGTGGCCGAGCGCCTCGGCGACCAGGGCCTCCGGGGTGGCTTCGGCGGCCGGTTTCTCCGCGATGGCGGCGGTGGCGATGAGTGTCAGCGCCACCGGGGCGCCGATCCCGGCCAGGGAACGGAACAGAGGGAAAAACGACGGGTTCATGGGAATGAGGAATGACATCACCGATCTGGAAACGGGCCCCGGGAATCGACTCGGTGGATCGAGGCCGGCAGGAAGGGCGGGTCTCCCTGGACGGAGGCCCCGGGGAGACGCGCTGCGAGGCGTGGAGGACCAGAGCGACAGGGAGCCGCCCCGGGCGGCGCCCGCAGGGGGCGCCTCTCCCCGAGATTTCAGCAGCGGATGACGTGCGTGCGACCGACGCGCAGGGACGGGGACAGGGCCGAGCGGACCGCGATGGGCGCCTGTCGGTAGGGCCGGCGGGAGGGGGCGATCGACGGCAACGGAGCCGGGGAGGATTCCGACGTGGCCGGATTCCGGAGGCCCGGGCCCCGGATCGACGCCTCGCCCGACCGGGCGGCCAGGCCCGGATCCCGGTCCAGGTCGATGACATGGTCGCCGCCGGCGGTCAGCGATTCCGAGGCCATCGAGGTGAGCAGATCGGCGATCCAGTCGTGGGAGTGGTGGGAATGGGAAGGCCCGGGCCGCTGGGACAACCGGTCATGTCCGAGGATCACGAAGAACCCCTGGGGCCGGGATTCGATGCGCACCGAGTGCTCCCCGTCGACCACCGCCAGCGCCGCCGTGCACAGGGTCATGAACCAGCCCATGCCGCCGAGGTAGGCCACCAACCCGAGCCAGGCCAGGCTCCGGACCCAAAGTCCGCTTCCGGGGCGATGTGGGGCTCGTGTCATGATCCTGACCTGAGGTTCCTCCGGCACCGATCCAGCCGCAACCCTTCAATTGTCCTGGTGGGGCCGAAGCCCACCCCGGCGCCCCGGTCGGGGGTCGGCCGAGGTCCTTGGGCGATGCCGGGATTTCCCGGCCCGGGAGACGGTCGATGGGCCTGGCCTTCCTGTCGGCCAGCCCGGCAACTCCTGCGTTGACCGGGAGGGGCATGCTGCGGTTCAACTCACGCCGATGCGTTTCCCCTTCCCCCTTGTCGCCGCCCTGGCCGTCCTGGCCTTGGGACAGGTCCGAGCCCGTGCCGACGTCTCCCTGCATGGGATCTTCACCGACCACGCGGTCCTCCAGGCGGGGAGGCCGGTGCCGATCTGGGGTCGGGCTGCCGATGGGGAGAAGGTGACCGTGGAATTCGCCGGACAGAGCGTGTCCACCGAGGCCCGGGACGGCCGCTGGTCGGTGCGGCTCAGGCCGCTCCAGGCCTCGGCCGAGGGCCGCACCCTCCGCGTGCAGGGCCGGACCACCGTGGTGCTGACCGACGTGGTGGTCGGCGAGGTGTGGGTCTGCTCGGGGCAGTCCAACATGGAGTGGCCATTGTCGGCCAGTTTCGAGCCGGCGGCCGACATCGCGGCCAGCGCCAACCCGAACCTTCGCCTCTTCACCGTCACCAAGCGGCGTTCCCCGGTGCCGCAGACCGAGCTGGACCACGCCCCCCACGCCTGGGGAGCGGCCTCGCCCGAGGCCGTCCGCCGGTTCTCGGCCGTGGGCTACTACTTCGGCCGCGACCTGCAGCCGGCCCTCGGCGTTCCCGTGGGGCTGATCCACACCAGCTGGGGCGGTTCCCCGGCGGAGGTCTGGATGAGCGAGGACACCCTGGAGGACAACCACCTCTACGCCCGCGACATCCTCGAGCCCTACGTGCCGTCCCTGAAGGCGCATGAGGCGGCGATGTCGAAGTGGCGCGCCGCCAAGGCCGCGGCCGAGGCCAAGGGCGAGAAATTCAACCAGGGAGCCCCGTGGGCCCCGTGGCGCCCGTCGGAGCTCTACAACGGCATGCTCCGGCCGCTCATGCCCTATGCCATCGCCGGCGCCATCTGGTATCAGGGCGAGTCCAACGCCGGCCGAGCCTGGCAGTACCGCAGCCTCTTCGCCGACATGATCCGCAACTGGCGATGTGACTGGAACCAGGGCGACTTCCCCTTCCTGGCCGTCCAGCTGGCCCCTTGGGACAAGAACCGCAAGCGGTCGATCGCCGACATCACCGCCAAGCCGGTCGAGAGCGACTGGGCCGAACTGCGCGAGGCCCAGAACCACGTGGCCAGGACGCTGCCCCGTGTCGGGGTCGCCGTGATCACCGATGCCGGTGACAAGGACGACATCCACCCCGCCCGGAAGGCCCCGGTGGGGGCGCGACTGGCGCTGCTGGCCCAGACCATCGCCTATGGCCAGAAGGTCGAATCGAGCGGCCCGACCTACGCCTCCATGGGGCGGTCCGGTTCGACCGTGATCCTGAACTTCAACCATTCCGCGGGCCTCAAGACCTCCGACGGGGCCGCCCCGACGGGCTTCGCCCTCGCCGGTCCCGACGGCGTCTGGCACTGGGCCACGGCGTCGGAGATCTCGGGCTCCAGCGTGCGCCTGAGCTCGCCGCAGGTGCCGCATCCGATCCAGGTGCGGTATGGCTGGGACGACTTCCCGGTGGTGAACCTGGTCAACGGAGGCGGCCTGCCGGCCTCGCCCTTCCGGACCGACCGGTTCCAGGGCCTCACCCAGAGATAGCCCCGGGGACGGCACCCCGTCAGACGCCTGGCCGGTTTTGTTCGCCCCGGACCAGGCGGCGTGGCGGTGCGACGACAGAACGGCCCGCCACCTGCTTCCAGGGAGTCACGGGTCGGATCAGTCCGCCCCCCGCATGAACGCTCCCCTCGACAGCCGGCAACTCCACGCGTTCTCGATCCTCGCGCGGACCGGGAGTTTCACGCAGACGGCCCGCGAGCTGTTCCTCACCCAGTCGGCGGTCAGCCATTCCATGAAGTCTCTGGAGACGGACGTGGGGTGTCGCCTTTTGGACCGGGTGGGCAAGAAGGTCTCCCTGACCCAGGCCGGTGAGCAGCTGCTGGTCCATGCGGAGCGGGTGCTTGAGGAGATGTCCCTCGCGCGCGCCGGGCTCGAGCGCCTGGGCAAGTGGGGGACCGGCCGGTTGCGGATCGTCGCCCCGGCGGCCCTGTGCGCCTACCTGCTGCCCAATGTGCTGAGGGAGTTCAAGGACAGCTTCCCCCAGAGCCTCATCAGCGTGGAGGTCGCCGACTCCGCCGTGGCCGTCGGGATGATCGAGGCCAACCGGGCCGATCTTGCCCTGACGCTGGAGCACAAGTCCGAGGATCGCCTCCGGTTCGCCCCCCTGTTCTCGGACGAATTGATCTTCATCGCCTCGCCGAGCCATCCCTGGGCCCGGGCGGGCTCGGTGCCGGCGGCCGAGATCCCCCGCCAGAGCATGGTGATCTACGGCAAACACAGCCTGACCTGGCGCATCGTCGACACCCACTTTCGCAGCGAGGGCGTCACCCTCAATTCCGTGATCGAGATGGGCAGCTTCGAGGCGCTCAAGGAACTGGTGAAGATCAACCTCGGTGTGGGAATCATCGCCCCCTGGGTCGCCGAGTCCGAACTCAGGGAGGGATCGCTGGTCGCCTTGCCTCTGGGTCTCCGGAGTGCCCGGCGGGACTGGGGTGCCCTCCATTGGCGCGCCCGGCGGCTGACCCTGGCCGAGGAGACGTTCCTGGGCCTTTGCCGGACGGCCTCCGCGCGCCTGCTGCGCGCCGAGTCCGTCATCGGGGTCCGCCGGCCTTGACCTCGGGATCGGCCCCCGGTGCCCCGGCATGCCCGGCCGCGAAGACCCTGCCGCGCAGGGCGTCCCACAGCAGGTAGGCCAGGAACTGGGAGTTGTGCTTCAGGTACCGGCCGGCCAGCCGACGGGGCTCCGAGGCCAGGCGGTGCAGCCAGGTGAGCCCGAGGCGTTGCATCCATTCCGGGGCGTCCGGTCTCAGGCCCGCGTTCACGTCGAAGGCCTGGCCCACCGAGAGGAGCACCCCGTGCTCCAGCAGCGGCTTGACCCGGGCGATCCAGCGCTGCTGCTTCGGCGTTCCCAGGCCCACCCAGACGAAGTCGGGCCGGAGCCGGCGCAGCTCCTCCAGCACCCGACCGTCGTCCGCGCCGAGGAATCCCCCGGCATCGCACCGGCCGTGGAAGGAGCCCACGATCCGGAGACCGGGGTTGCGGCCGGTGAAGCGTTCGGCCAGCGCCCGTCCGCAGGCCTCCGAGCCGCCGAGCAGGTAATGGGTCAGGTCGGGCGGGCTGTGCGTCAGCGCATGACGGAGGAAGGCCGGCCCGTACACCCGGTCTTTCAGTCCCGCCCCGGCCCGGTTGAGCAGCCAGAGCAGGGGGGTGCTGTCGGGGATGAAGCGGTCGAAGCACCGGCTGGTCTCCCGGTACTCCGGGTCGGACCGGCGCATGGTCACGATCTGGGTGTTGCAGAACTCGACGGCGGCCGGGAACGGTCCGGAGGCCAGATGCCGGCACAACGCCAGGGCTCCGGGGTGATCGGTCACCGTCAGCGGCGTCCCCAGGCACTCGATCTGGCGCGGCAGCGGGGCGTCCCCGGGGGATTGGGCCTCGGACGAGGGCATCTGGGGGCAGAGACAACCCGAGGCATGGTTCCGGGGCCAGCAGTTTCCGCCGCAGTTTCTGCGCGGGGCGTGCTTCGGGCTTCTGGTCGGTCCGGGTTTTGGCCTACGATCCCCCCGTCATGGACACGCCGACCCGAGAAGAGTTCGCGGCGCTGGCCCGCCGGGGCAATTGCATCCCGGTCGCCCGCCGCCTGCTCGCGGACTTCGAAACCCCCCTGTCCGCCTACCAGAAGCTGCGGGGTCAGGGCGAATCGTTCCTCTTCGAGTCGGTCGAGGGCGGCGAGCACCTGGGCCGGTACTCGTTCGTGGGCTGCGGGCCGCGGTCGGTGATCCGCCAGACCGCCGACCGGGTGGAAGTCATCGAACAGGGTCGGGTGGTCGACGCCTACCGGGTCTCCCCGCATGCGGGTGCGCCCGGCGAGAAGGTCGTCCGCGACGGCCTTGCCGTGGTCGAGTCGGTGCTCTCGGGGTTCGTTCCCGTCCCGGTCCCCGGCATGCCCCGCTTCACCGGCGGGGCGGTGGGCTTCATCGGCTACGAGTTCATCCACGACGTCGAGCCCGTGGTCCCGCGTCCCCCCAAGGACGAGCTGGGCACCCCCACGCTGTATTTCCTCATCGCCGACCAGGTGCTCGTCTTCGACCGCGTGGCCCAGACGCTGACGGTGATCGTCCATGCCGTGGTGCCCGCCGGGGGCGACCCCGCCGCCGCCTACGAGGACGCCGTTTCCGAGATCGACCGGCTGGTGGCCCTCCTGGAACAACCCTTGGAGAGCCGCGCGGTCACCCTCGAGCCCGCGGCCCCCGACGCCCCCTTCGTCTCCAACACCGCGCGCGAGCAGTTCCTGGCCAACGTCGTCCGGTCCCAGCAGTTCATCCGCTCGGGTGACATCATCCAGGTGGTGGGCTCCCAGCGCTTCAGCGCCCCGGTGAAGGCCTCGCCGATGGAGATCTACCGGGCCGTCCGCTCGATCAACCCGTCGCCCTACATGTTCCTGCTCGAGCTGGAGGGCTTCGCCCTGGTGGGGGCCTCGCCCGAGCTGCATGTGCGCTGCGAGGACCGGGCCGTGGAGATCCGGCCCATCGCCGGCACCCGCCGCCGCGGGGCCACCGAGGCCGAGGACCTCGCCCTGGAGAAGGAACTCCTGGCCGACCCCAAGGAGCGGGCCGAGCACGTCATGCTCGTGGACCTGGCGCGGAACGACATCGGCCGGGTGTGCGACTTCGGCAGCGTGGCCGTGAGGGACCTGATGGTCATCGAGCGCTACAGCCACGTGATGCACATCGTCTCGCAGGTCAACGGCCGCCTGTCGGGCGACCGCAGCGCCTTCGACCTGATGCGCACCACCTTCCCGGCGGGCACCCTGAGCGGTGCGCCGAAGATCCGTGCCATGCAGATCATCGCCGAGCTCGAGGGGACGACCCGGGGGCCCTATGGCGGCTGCGTGGGTTACTTCGGCTTCAACGGGAACGCCGACCACTGCATCACCATCCGCACGGCGCTGGTGAAGGATGGCGTTGCCCATGTGCAGGCCGGCGGTGGCTGGGTCAACGACTCCGACCCCGAGGCCGAGTTCGACGAGACGGTCAACAAGTCGAAGGCCATGCGGCGGGCCATCTCGATGGCCGAGCAGTTCCCGCGCTGAGCCTTGGGGGTGATTTCTCCCCCGGCCGGACGCACCCCGGGGGAGCCTCCGGGCCTCACTTCAGGGCGGCGATCATCTGCACCTCGGTGGCGGAGTTGGCTGGAAGGCCTGCCACGCCCACCGCTGCGCGCACATGGCGGCCGTCGTCGCCCATGAGGGCCACCAGCAGGTCGCTGGCGCCATTGATGACCTTGGGGCTGTCGGGGAACCCGGCCACGCAGTTCACGAAGCCGCTGACGGAGATCACGTGGTCGATGCGGTCCAGGTCGCCCAGGGCCAGCTTCGCGCAGGCCAGCAGGTTGAGGGCGCACAACCGGGCCGACTCGTAGCCCTGCTCGATGGTGAGTTCGTCACCCACCTTGCCGGCGAACTGGATTTTGCCCTCCCGGCTGGGGATGGCACCGGGCAGGTACAGGGTCTTGCCCTCGACGCGGAAGGGCAGGTAGTTGCCCCCGGGGGGCGGCGGGGCGGGCAGGGTCAGGCCGAGTTCGGCCAGCTTGGATTCGATGCGGCTCATCGGCCGGGATCCTGCGCCCTCCCGGGCCGCGGCGCGAGCCTGCCGTTGGCACCCTGGGCGCCGTCGCGGGGCGCCGTCGGGCCGGGCATTGACGCCCGTCCGCTTCGATGGCTCCGTTGGCGCCCGAACATTCATCAATCCCGACAGACCATGCCCAATCCCTGGACCGGCAAAGGAAACCCCTACACCCGCAAGGAAGTCCGCGAGCGCCTGATGGACACCATCAAGAAGGGCGACGCGGTGATCGCCGCCGGCGCCGGCACCGGCATCAGCGCCAAGTTCATCGAGAAGGGCGGGGCCGACCTGATCATCATCTACAACTCCGGCCGCTTCCGCATGATGGGCCATGGTTCGACCTGCGGCATGATGGCCTACGGCGACGCCAACGCCATCGCCATGGAGATCGGCGAGTACGAGGTGCTCCCGGTCGTCGAGGAGGTGCCGGTGATCTGCGGCGTGCACGCCACCGACCCGCGCCGCCGCATGTGGCACTGGCTGGGCAAGGTGAAGGAGATGGGCTTCAGCGGCGTGAACAACTTCCCCACCCACACCATCGTCGACGGCCACTTCCGCGGCGTGCTCGAGGAGACCGGCATGAGCGTGACGAAGGAGTACGAGATGGTCGCCCTGGCGCGGAAGATGGACCTCTTCTCCATCGTCTACGTCGGGTCGCCCGAGGAGGCCGTGGAGATGGCCAAGTCGGGGGCCGACGCCATCATCGCCCACGTCGGCACCACGGTCGGCGGCAGCATCGGCGTCCAGAAGGCCGTGGTGAGCTGGGACTTCACCCTCCAGCGCACCCAGGAGATCATCGACGCCGCCTCGCGCGTGCGGAAGGACATCTTCTTCCTCTGCCATGGCGGCCCCATCAACACGCCGGCCGACGCCGACCGCGTGATGAAGCACACCGATGCCGTGGGTTTCGTGGGCGCCAGCTCCCTCGAGCGCATGGGCGTGGAGGCCTCGCTCACGAACCTCACGAAGGAGTTCAAGCGCCTCAAGGCCCCGGCCGCCCGGAAGTTCGGCAGGAAGAAGTAGGCCCGTTCAGCGGCCGCGGCCCGGGGCCTCCGCCTCGGCCGCGGCCCGGATCTCTCGGATCAGGTCGTCGGCCGACCATTCGTTGCTGGGCAGGATGGCGTGGATGCGGCCCGAGGGACGCACCACCACCGTCCGCAGGTTGTGCTCCATCTTCTCCGGGGGCACGTCGCGGCCGAAGAGGAGCCCGAAGTTCCCGGTCAGCGGCTCGAGCTGGTCCCAGGCCCCGGTGGCGAGGCTCCATTGCGCCGGATCGTAGGCGTACCGCTCGGCGTAGGCCCGCAGGAGGTCGGGCGTGTCGTTCTGCGGGTCGAAGGAGATGGACAGGAACTTGAGGTTCCTGGGTGCATCCGACTGGTCCGCCAGCGCCTTCTGGGTGCGCGCGAAGAGGTCGGTCATGCGCGGGCAGAAATCGGGGTAGGGGCACCGGGTGAAGATGAAGGTGAAGGCCAGCACCTTGCCCCGGAAGTCCGACAGGCGGATGACCTTCCCCAGCTCGTTGGTCAGCGTGTAGTCGGGCAGCGCCGCCCCGGCCTCGAGCAGCGGGACCGACGAGGTGAGGCGCACCGGAGACGGCTCCGGCGCGGGCGCGTTGGTCTCGGTGCCGACCACCCGGATGGTGTCGATCCACCCGTCGTTGGTCGTGACCAGCATGCGGAAGGCGATCCGGTCGCCCGCCTTGAGGCCGGACAGCTCCTTCGCGTCCTTGACGTCGAAGGGCATGGTCATGGCGGGCATGAATCCGGGGATCTCCTCGTGCTTCACCACGACCGACCGTCGCTCGGGCTCGACCCGGCGGACGACTCCCGTGACCGGGTACTCGCGCGGTGTCTCGGTCGTGGCGGAGCCTGCCGCCACGGCCGGTTGGCCGGTCTGGGGCCCGCAACCCGGCAGCAGGGGGACCAGGGCCAGGATCGCGAGCAGGAGCGCCGATGTCGGGAACCGCTTCATGGTCGGACAGCCTAGCCCACGGGCGGCCCCGGGCAAAGGGCCGGCCTCGGGCCCGGGTCCGGGCGGGGCGGTGTTCACCGGGGGGCCGATGCGGCGATTTCCCGCACCCGTTCCATCACCACGTCGGCCACCATCGGCGCGGTGCCGACGCAGCGGCCGTACCAGACCCGGTGGCCGTGGAGAACGGTGGGGTTGAGCCAGGTGGGTTCGCCCCGGAGGAAGCGCTCGCGGACGACCTCGGGCGGTGCGCCGAGCAGGACCGGGATGTCCTCGTGGCTGTGCAGTCCGTCGCTCATGAAGAAGGGCACCACCACCAGGTTCGGGGTCCGGGCCAGGCCATGCGCGTCGGCGATGCGCGGATCCTCCTCCATGAAGACCGGGTGGACGTCCCGGTACCGGCCAAGTTCCCGCAGGCGCAGCACCTGGTCCTCGATGGCCCGCCGGGAGTTCTCGTTGTTGCCCGTGCCGTGGCCGGCGACGAACAGGGAGGTGTCGGCCGGTGACGGCGCGTCGGGCCCGGAACCCACCGCCTCCAGCGCACGTGCGACGATCACCTCGGCCATGCGCGGATGCGTCCCGACCGGCCCGCCGTAGTGCACCCGGCGGCCGTCGCGGTCCTGCACCCGGGGAAATTCCGACTGTCCCGGGGAGGCCAGGCCCAGCTCCCGCGGGATCACCTCCTCGGTGAAGTAGCCCTCGCTGATGAAGAGGGGCACCACGAACACCCGCCGGCTGTGGACCCCGCGCAGCACCCCGCAGAAGGCCGGATGCTCCTTCCAGAATCCGGTGAGCACGCGGGCGAAGTCGCCGCGGCGGCGCAGTTCGGCGGCGTGCTGGTGGGTGGTGGCGGCCGAATCGGGGTTCAGCGTGGAACCGTGTCCCAGCAGCACCAGGTCGGCATCGGAGAATTCCCCGCTCATGAGGCTCCCAGAGTGCGCGAGGCGCGGCGTGGGGCGCAAGGCGCCGCGGTGCGGTGCATTCCGGCGGCGGTTGACTCCGGTCGGCCGGTCGAAGGAAGGTGGCCGCCGAAAACCTCCCCGCCTCCCGACATGAACGCCCGGAAATCCCCCGCCGTCCTCGCCCTCCTGACCGCATCCCTCCTGACGGCCTTCGGGGCCTCCCCGTCACCCCACATCGGCGTGGGGGCCAAGCCCGAGAAGGGAGCCGAGGTGCTTTTCGACGGGTCCAAGGAGATGCTCCACTCGAAGTGGACCTACTGGAAGGGCCCGGGCTTCAAGTCGTCGCTGCCCGTCAAGTGGCCCATCGTGGAGGATCCGGTCGACCGGGGCACGGTGATGATGACCGACGACCGGGCGGGCGACGGGGGCAAGTTCGGAACGTCCGACCTGGTGACGATCCAGGAATTCCGCGACTGCCGCGTGCATGTGGAGTTCCGGGTGGCCAAGCCCAGCGGCAACAGCGGCGTGTACCTGCAGAACCGCTACGAGATCCAGGTGCTCGACGGCGACAAGACCCCGCACGGCATGGCCGCGGTCATCAACGAGACGCCCTCGCCCTACCACGCCTACAACGGCACCGGGAAGTGGAACGCCTACGACATCACCTTCCGCGCCGCGCGGTTCAAGGACGGCAAGCTCGTCGAGAAGCCCCTGGTCTCGATGTACTTCAACGGCCAGCTCGTCCACACCAACGTCACCATCCAGCAGGTCTGGGGCGGTCCCAATTCCGGGATCGACGGCGGCAACGACGGCGGCAAGGGCATCACCGACACCCCGGGCGGCCTCAAGCTCCAGAACGAGGGCCACGACGTGCGTTACCGCAACGTCTGGATCCGGAAACTGGACCTCAAGAAGCCCGACACCCGGTTCTAGGGATCCTGGGTTCCGGAACCGGAATGCCCTTGGGCGCGCCCCGGGGCCCCCGCTCGTGGGCGGCTTTCCGGTCGGCGGTCAGAGGGCCCGTCGGTGCAGGCGCTCGTGGGCGGCCTTGATGAATCCGACGAACAGCGGGTGCGGCCGGTTGGGCTTGCTCAGGAACTCCGGGTGCGACTGGGTGGCGATGAAGAACGGGTGCGAGGGGATCACGATCATCTCCACCAGCTGGTTGTCCGGCGTGGCCCCGCCGATGATGAACCCGGCCTTCTCGAAGGCCTCGCGGTAGGCGTTGTTGAACTCGTAGCGGTGCCGGTGGCGCTCCAGCACCATGTCCTTGCCGTAGAGCTTGTGGGCCAGCGAGCCGGGCTTCAGGGCGCATTCCTGGGCGCCCAGCCGCATCGAGCCACCCTTGCGCTTCACGTGACGCTGGGTCTCCTGCAGGTGGATGACCGGGTGCGGCGTGCCCTCGGCGAACTCGGTGGAGTTGGCCCCGGCCAGGCCCAGCACGTTGCGGGCGAACTCGATCGTGGCGATCTGCATGCCCAGGCACAGGCCCAGGTACGGGATGCCCGCCTCCCGGGCATACCGGGCGGCGCGGATCTTGCCCTCGATGCCCCGGTCGCCGAAGCCGCCGGGCACCAGGATGCCCCCGAGGTCCTTGAGCTTCTTGGCCGGATCGTCGCCCTCGAGGTCCTCCGCCTCGATCTGGACGATCTGCACCCCGGCGTCGGTGGCGATGCCGGCGTGCTTGAGGGACTCGTACACCGACTTGTAGGCGTCCTGCAGCTCGACGTACTTGCCCACCACGCCGATGCACACGCGGTGTTGCGGCGCGATGAGCCGGCGGATGATGTCCTGCCAGTGGGCCATGTTGGCCGGGGGCAGGTTGAGCTGGAGCGTCTGGCAGACCAGGTCGTCCATGTGCTCGCGCTGCAGCATCAGCGGCACCTCGTAGATCGTGTGGTCGACGTCCTTCTCCTCGATCACCGCGTTGAACGGCACGTTGCAGAACATCGAGAGCTTGCTGCGGACCTCCTGGCCGAGCGGCTGCTCGCAGCGGGCCACCAGCACGTGCGGGGCGATGCCGATCTCCCGCAGCTTGGCCACGCTCTGCTGCGTGGGCTTGGTCTTCAGTTCGCCGGCGGCCTTGATGAAGGGCACGTAGGTCACGTGGATGAAGCAGACGTTGCCCGGGCCGGCCTCCTGCGCGAACTCGCGGATGGCCTCGAGGAAGGGAAGCCCTTCGATGTCGCCCACGGTGCCGCCGATCTCGGTGATCAGGACGTCGGCGCCCGACCGGGCCGCCAGGTCGGTGATGCGCCGCTGGATCTCGTCGGTCACGTGCGGGATCACCTGCACGGTCTTGCCCAGGTAGACCCCGTCGCGCTCGTTCTTGAGCACCTGCTCGTAGACCTGCCCGCTGGTGGTCGCGTTGGCGCGGCTCAGCTTGGTGTTCGTGAAGCGCTCGTAGTGGCCGAGGTCCAGGTCGGTCTCCGCCCCGTCGTCCAGCACATACACCTCGCCATGCTGGTACGGGCTCATGGTGCCCGGGTCGACGTTCAGGTAGGGGTCGAACTTCTGGAGCGCGACGGTGAGGCCGCGGTTCTCCAGCAGGGTGCCGAGCGCCGCCGCGGTGAGGCCCTTGCCGAGGGAACTCACGACGCCGCCCGTGACGAAGATGTACTTCATGGGATCGCACGGTCCCAAGGCGCCGACCCGGGCATCAAGGAAAACTTCCCGGCGGCCCGCGGGCCCCGCTGCCCCGGTCGGAGGTGGCCGGGAGCGCTACCGAGCCGTCGGGTTCCGGTGGGCCGGGGGCGACTGGATCCAGCCGCCGACCTTTTCAGCCCAGCGAAGGCCATGCTCCCGCAGGCCGGGCCCGCTGAAATGGACCCCCTTGCCGCCGGAGTCCCGCAGCGCCCCCTTGAGGGCATCGGAATCGGGCCCCTCGAGGGCGAGGCCGTCGCGCCACAGGGCGGCCTGCGCGGCCCGGATCTCCGCCGAGGCTTCGTCGCCGGGAACGTGGTAGCTCACCTGGGCCACGAACCACGGCGGTTCCCAGCCGATGCGTTGGCGCGACTCGCGGATGACCCGGCCCAGGAGCTCCCGGTAGAGGGGGCCTGCGAGGGTGCGCGAAGCGTCGGCCTGGTTGGCGTCGCTCTCGCCCTGGTGCCAGAGCACCGCCCGGAATCCCCCCGGGCCCAACGGCTCCATGCGTCGAACCAGTCCCTCGAAGGCGGCGCCATCGCTCTCCCATTGTCCCGAGTCGAGCCGGCGGACGCGGTGCGTCAGCGTGGGCGGATTCGGGAAGCGGGAGCCCTTCGGCAACCATTCGCGCACGCTGGTGGCGCCGATGCCGCAGGCGACCAGGCCGACGGGGACCCCCAATCGGCGCGACAGCGCATCGCCGAAGGGCGGCAGGAAGCTGCCCCCGTCGCCGCTCGCGCCAGGTTGGGGGTCGTGGGCGGGTCGCCACCGGGTGCCATCGAAGGTCGAGACGGTTCCAGACCGGGGCGCTTGGCGTTCCTCGCCATGGTTGGCCGAGTTGGATTGCCCGGCGACGACGAACACCTCGCCCATGCCGACGGGCTCGATCCGGGCCTCGTCCACGACCACCTCATGAGCCTGGCCGGGTCCGCGCCCGAGCCGCCGCACCTCGAGGCGGAACCATCCGCCCGCGGGCATCTCGATGCGGCACCGGAACCTCCCCTTCACGGTGGGGGCGTCGATCCGTTGCCAGGGACCCGGTCGGCCGTCGGCGACGAAGCGGGTCTCGAGGTGGATCGTGCCGTCGTCGTTCGATCCGTCCGTTCCCTCCAGGGGCACGGTCCCACGGTCCATCGAATGCCGTTGGAGGACCTGGTGTCCGAGGGGCGACGACAGGGTCAGCCCGGCGGCCGCGAGGCCCGGCGCGAGGTTCGACAGGCAGAGGGTCAGGCAGGCGGCCAGGCACGGGTTCAGGCTTCTCCGGGGGGGCATCGTGCCTTCAGGATCGGTCGCCGGTGTGCGGCTGGCCAGCGCGAACGCTGGAGAATCCCCGTGCGGGGGAGGTGCCATCCGATCCGATGATGAACCGAAACGGCGACGGCCCAGACGTGCGGGATCGACCGGTTCCCGATCCTCGACCTGCGGTGTCCGGGTGTTCCCGGCCCAAGGATCCGCAAGACCCATCCCGCGTCCTGCCTTGGGGGTTCGTCCCTCCCGTCCGCCGTCATCGATGGGTTGCCTGGGTTGCCTGGCTGGTCGGGTGCCTGGGGCTCCTGCGGGCACTGCATGGGGAGAGCCCGTCGACGAATTCACTGCCCCTGCAGATGGCCCTCGAGGAGGGCGCCTGGCGTGAGGAGGTTTCCGGCCACTACAACGGGGCCATCCGCATCCATGAGCAGCTGCTGGAGCGGCCGGCCCTCCCCGACCGCATCCGTGTCGAGGCCCTGCACCGCCTGGGGATCTGCTACTCGATGAAGGGCAACTTCACTCCGGCGGTCGCGCGCTTCCTCCAGGTGGTCCGCGAATTCCCCGACGCCGAGCCCTTCGCCCAGAAGGCCTCCCACAACCTCCTGCTCCTGTCCCCGGAATCGAACCCTTCGGACCGCAGCTGGTTCCGCGACGAGCGGCTGTTCCTGGGCGACCTGGCGCTGGTGCTGGATGCCGCGCTGACCCACTCGGAGACTCATGCCGCGCGGGAGGCCATCGGCGAGGCGGTGGGAGCGCTTCGGATGATGCGCCGGCAACTCACGGGCGAAGACCTCCAGTCGGCCGACCGCACCCTCGCGGCCCTCGAATCGCTCGAGACCTCCCTGGACACCTCGCTGCCGTCCGACCCGGCGGGTCCGCGCACCATGTCGCAGAACGTGGCCTGGACCCGGGGCAAGGGCCGCGCCTGGATGCTCGACCGGGTGTCCCTCGCCGCCCCGGACGACGCCAATGCCGCGATCCTCGAGTGTCGGGATCGGTTGGCCCGGGCGCTGTTGGCCCAGGATGCGGCCGAGGTTCGGCACCAGGCGGGTCGTGCCGCCCGATGGGCCGAGCCGGTTGTGCGTGCCGGCCGTGAATCGCTCACCGCGAGTTATCGCGGGCTGGTCGAGGAATCCATGGCGGCGGTGGCGGCCCGGGCCTCCGTGGGCCGATTCGCCGAGGCCCGGGCTGTTTGGTTCCAGTCGACCCGGACCCTCAATCGCGCCTTCGGGGCCTTCACCCTGCATGTGCCGGGGTTGTCCGATTTCCCCGAGGAGGTCCGGCCTGCGCTGGTGTCGGTCCTCACCCGCATCGAGGAGGCCCTTCACGCCATCGAGTCGCCCGAAAACGGCGCCGATCCCCAGGCGTTCCTGTCGGAGGCCCTCGTCCGGTTGCGCGAGATCGAGGCGCAGTGGGGGGCCGGCCGGGGCGCCACCCCGTCGGTTCCGGCCTTCTCAGACCCGGATGCGCCCGGGCGGCAGAGGCTCCGGCGGTGGGCCGAGGATTGGAGGGCGGTCCTCGCCACGCTCCGAGCGGGAGACCTCCCGCGGGCCCGCCAACTCCTCAAGCCTTACGAACTCTGAGCCGCACGGTCCTAGGCCATCGAACCCCTCCACCGAACCCGTGCCGTTCTCCCTGTCACCCGCCTCCCTCGGACTGCGACTCCAGCCGCGGGGTGAGTTGTTCCTGTCGCTGCTGGCGATCGGTCTGGCCGTTGCGTTGCCCACCGTGGCCCTGGTCTGGACGACGATCCGGGCCCTCGACCGGGATCGCCGCGACGGTTCCCAGGAACTCCAGGCCTTGCACCGTTTCCGCCTCCAGGAGGCCCTGCAAACCCTCGAGGCCGACCTGGAGGCCTGTGCCGCCCGGGCGGGTGAGCGTCCCCCGGTGTCGGCCCCGGAGGCCGCGGCCATCTTCCGGTCCCTGCTGGGCGAGGGGGCTCCGCCGACGCCGCGGGGTGGCACAGGCGACGCGATTCATCGGGTCCCTCGGCTCCCTGATCGCCTTCCCGTTCCCGACAGCCTGCTGGTGCTGGCGGCCGACGGCGCCCCGCTCTATCCAGCGCCCGCCATCGGATCGCTCAACCCGCCCGAGTCGGACGTTCGGGCCGAGGCCTTGGTGGGCGCCTTCCACCAGCGTCTGCTCACCCGCCCGATGAGCGATGCGTACCTCGGGTTGGCCGCCGAGTTCATCGATCAGCGGCTGGAGGGAAGCCGTTCCCCGTCCGGGCGCCTGTACCTTCCGGGCATCCAGTTGGCCGCCCTCCGGCAGATGTCCCCGGAAGATCCCCGGTTCAGGCCGACGCTCGAGGCGCTGGCGGCGCGGGTCGTCCGGCATGGCGCCCCGCTCATGCCCGCCAGCCAGCGGTTGTTCCTCTGGCATGAGCTCCGGAAGCTTGGTTCGACCGAAGAGTTGCCCACCGGGCCGGCCGAGGTGCTGGGGCTGGGGGTCGCGCAAGCCCTCCCCGGCCATCCACTCCGCGATCGGCCGACCTCCGTCACGGTGCGGCCCTCCGACGACGCGCCCGGCGAGGCCGTGTGGTTGCTGCCGGCGCCGGGCGGGGGCGTGGTGTGGCTGCATCGCCGAGAACGGTTTCACCGAGAGTTGGAGGCGCACATCAACCAATCGCTCGAGCCCCTCGGATACCAGGCTCGACTGGTCTCCCAGGCCGCCGAGCCTGCGACGGTTCCCCAAGCCCGGGCCCAGGCGCCGGGCGAGACCCCGGGTGCGCTGCAGGCATCCCTCGGGCCGGTGTTGCCGGGTTGGGACCTGCGGCTGGACGCCTCGGCGGCCACGGCCTCCCAGGCTCGGGTGGCCCGGAGGCAGGCCGCCTTCCAGGTCGCCTCGGCGGCCAGTGCGGTGCTGCTGGGCGCGGTGCTGACCTTCCTGGCGATCCGCCGCTTCCTGCAGCGCGTCCGGCTGGCGGAGGTGCGGCATGACTTCCTGACCACCGTCTCCCACGAACTGCGGACGCCCATGACCTCCATCCGCATGCTCATCGACGCCCTGGTGGCCGACCCCGATCCCCAGCCCGAACGCACCCGGTCCTACCTCGAGGTCGTCTCCCGCGAGACGATGCGGCTCGGGCGCCTGGTGGACGACTACCTCACCTTTGCCCGTCTGGAGCGCGGAGGCATGAACTACGACTTCCAGCCCACGGCCCCTGAAACGGTGGTCGAGGCCGCCGTCCGCAGCGTCGGCTCCCGCTTCGACTCTCCGGGCTGCGACTTCCGCACCGAGGTGTCCGCCGACCTGCCCCGGGTGCGCGCCGACGCCCCCTCGTTGACCACCGCGCTGCTGAACCTCCTCGAGAACGCCCACAAATACACCGGGGCCCACAAGCGCATCCTGCTCACGGTCACCCGGTCCGGCGACACCGTCTGCTTCGCCGTCACCGACAACGGACGCGGATTCGATCCGCGCCACCGCGCCCGCATCTTCGAGAAGTTCCACCGGTTGGAAGCCTCGGGAGGGCCGGTCACCGGCGCCGGGTTGGGGCTCCACATCGTCAAGTCCATCGTGGACGCCCATGGGGGACGGGTGGAGGTCGAGACGGCACCGGGCGAGGGCAGCCGCTTCGCCCTCCACGTCCCGGTCGTCCCCGACGAAGTCCTCCGGTCCGACGATCCCACCGACTCCCACCGACCCCGATGAAACCCGGACTCATCCTGGTGATCGAAGACGACGCCTCGATCCTCTTCGGCCTGCGCGACAACCTCCAGCGTGCCGGCTACGAGGTGCGCTCCGCGGGCAACGGCCAACAGGGCCTCGAACTGGCGCGGACGCTGCGGCCCGACCTGGTGCTGCTCGACCTGCTGCTGCCGGGCCTCTCGGGCCATGAGGTCTGCCGGCGGATCCGGGCCGATGGGCTCGAGATGCCGGTGGTCATGCTCACGGCGCTGGGTGAAGAGGCCCAGGTGGTCCGGGGCCTCCATCTCGGCGCCGACGACTACGTCACCAAACCCTTCGGCATCGCGGAATTGCTGGCTCGGGTGGCCGCCCTGCTGCGCCGCCATCGGCGGGTCGTCCCCGACGTGGTGATTCTCGGATCCCTCGAGGTGGATCGCGGCGCCCGTCGGGTACGTCGCGGGGGCGTGGAGGTCGAGTTGACCCCCAAGGAATACGGCCTGCTTGAGTTCTTCACGCGCAAGTCTGGCCGGGCCCTCACGCGCGGGCAGATCCTCGACGCCGTCTGGGGAGACGCCGCCACCGCCGTCACCGACCGCAGCGTGGACCGCGCCGTGACCACGCTGCGCGCCAAGATCGAGGACAATCCCAACCGCCCGCGCCTCATCCAGACCGTGCCGCAGGTGGGTTACCGTTTCGAGGGCTGACGTTGGGAAGGCCTGAATTCGGCCTGAAAAAACGACCGGACGTCATCAGGCGGTAACAACGGGATCCGACCCTGGAGGTGTCATGAAACTCCAAGGTCCTGTCCAAAGACTCCTGTCTTCCATGCCGACTTCCACACCTCGCCTCGGTCTCCGCCTCCGTCTCGGCCTGACCCTCCTCGGGTTGGCCTGGATGGTGGGGCATGCAACCCCGGGCGTCGGTCGCCTGTTGGCGGACTCAACGACGGCCATGCCGATTCCGAAAATCGTCGGCGGGCAACAAGCCACCCGGGGCGCCTATCCCTGGATGACGGCGCTGGTCGAGCGGGGGCAGACCCCGGTCAACGGGCAGTTCTGCGGCGGCGCGCTCATCCATCCCCAGTGGGTCCTGTCGGCCGCCCATTGCGTCGAAGGCATGTCGGCCGCCTCCCTCGATGTGA
>JAJTFN010000231.1 GCA_021298285.1 Verrucomicrobium sp. | reverse complement strand
GATCAGGAACAGCAGGGATCGGAGATCTTCCGCGGTGTAGCCGCGGTCATAGAGCTTCCGGGTGAGTTCCAGCCGGCATTCGGACAGGCTCGCGGGATCCTTGCGGTGCTTCTGGGTGCCGAGGTGGGCGGCGATGATGAAGATCGTCAGGTTGTCGCGGTGACAGGGGTCTTCGAGGCGGTTCTTGAAGTCGCCAACCTTGCAGATGGCGAAGCAGATGCGCAGGCCCAGGTTGCCGAAGCCGCCCGAGTAGGCGGTTGGCCGCCAGTTGCGACGGGTGTCGCCAAGGATCACCAGGGGCACGACAGACATCGTGTACCGGCTGTGGATGCGGCAGCAGTAGTCGAAGACGCGTCGGGGCAACCTGGAGTCGTACTGCATTTGCACCTCGATGTGGATGAGCAACCACTCGTCGGTGCCGTTGAGCAGGCGAACCTTGATGAGCTTGTCGGCTCGCAGGGGTCCCAACTCGGCGTCGGGCGCGATCTCGCGGAATTCCTGTTCGAGCGAGATGGGGGCGACCGCCCAATCGATGTGCCGGGTGATCGAGGGGAAGGTGAGCTCCAGGAAGGGACGCAGGAACCGGTCGAGGGTCTCTTTCCAGGGGCTGTCGTGATCGATCGGTTCGGCCATCTACCCAGCGTTCGCTCGGTCGAGGCCGGTCCTTTCAATCAATCGACAATTTCTCAAAGAAACAGGGCAAACCCCGGGGACGGGGTGCCGGTGTGCCGCTGACCGATGCCGTCGGCCCGGCCCATCGTTGAAGACAGGCCCAGTGCCACGGATTCAGGCCCCCGAGCGCATGACGCCGCATTCAGCACCAAGGCTCGGGACTCGGGAGGGCCCGAGGTCCCGGATTCAGGTCAACTGATCCAAACGGCCCGTGCTGTCGCCCAGACGCTCGGCAGGTGCGCCCATGCGGTCGAGCATCGACAGGAAGAGGTTGGCCATCGGCGTGTTCTTGGGATAGCGGACGTGGCGTCGCGGGTCTGCTGCAACTGCTGCAGCCATGCGGCGAACATCTGCATGTGGAAGACGTTGATCTTGGTGATCTTCTCCTTCTTGTCCTCCTGGCTCTCGTGATGGGACAGGTCATGATGCCCTTCCTTGACGCCGATGACGGGGTACGGGCGATTGCTGCCGTCGTGGGCCAGGATGAAGCTGGCAATGCGGGTGCTGTCGGTGCGGAAGGCCAGCGTGAGGATGTCGAACATCAGCTTGACGTGGTCCTCGAACTTCGACGGAACCCCCTGCGGGCGGGTGTGATCAGGCAGTTCGACGCCGACCTTGTCGGCCATCGTGATCCGCCGCTCGACGTCGCGCACCGCGCTCATGTACTCGTCGAGCTTCTGCTGGTCGTTTCGGCCCAGCTGGCCGTGCAACCGACGGGCGTCCTCGAGCACGAAGTCGAGCACGCTGGCACGGCGGGCCTGACGCCGGGCCTTGGCCTCGGCCGCCTCGTCGTCGTCGCCGCCGGCGAACAGGCGATCGAAGGCCAGCTTGGGATCCACCTCGGGCGGCATCGGCGTGGAGGCCGTGCGCCACGACACGTTGAAGGAATAGGCGCAGCTGTAGCCCGAGTCGCACTGGCCGGACAACTGACCCCGGTCGGTGCCCAGCTCGAGGCTGGCAAAGCGGGTCTGGTTGCCCACCTTCTGGGCGGCCCACTGGTCGACCGAGACGCCCACCCGAAGGTCGGCTCCCTGCGTCTTTCGCGCCTGGCAGGCGGTCAGGAAGGTCGCCGAGGCGCGGGCGTGGTCGCCGGCACCATCGCCGTTGGGGCGGGCCTTGTCATGGGCAAGGCCGCTGAGCACGGTGAGCTGGTCGCGCACCGGAGCCAGCGGCTGGAGGATGCGGGGCAGGTCGAACGACGAACCCACCTGCTCCGGCGTCCAGTGCTTCATCATGGCCCCGTTGGGGATGTACACGAAGGCCATGCGCAAGGGCGGCTTGCCGGCGGCGGCGGCCTTTCCGGCGGCGGCACCCAGCGCCCGGACCGAGGGGGCCGAGGCCAGGAATGGGAGGGCCACCGCGGTGCCCAAGCCCCGCAGGAAGGTGCGTCGCGGCTGGGGTTGGAACAGGTTCATGACGGCAGGGGTTCTGGTTGAAAGGACCGACGCTTGGATGACGTCGACAGGATACCCGCTCTTCGATCGAACTCAAGGGTTCCCAAGGACCCACAGGGCCCGGTCATCGGCCGGTTCATCCAGCGGCCACTGCCACCGTTCGACAGGGCGCTGGCATCGCTGCCGGGAGCGGCTAGGATGAAGGACATGCGGGCCCTTCTGCAGATCCCGATCGCGCTGCTGGTGGCGGGCTGCCTCCTGGTCGTTCGGGCCGACCCGACCTCCCCGAAGGTCGCGACGCCCCCGACCACCCACGGGGTGAAGGCCACCCGTCCGACGGCTGAGTCACCCGCCACCGAACGCCCCGGGGTGCGCTGGGACGCAGCCTCCGACCGCTACGAGGCGTCCATCCCGGGATGGACCGTCCAACGGGTGCTCTCGCGCCTCCGGGCGCAGACGGGTTGGCGCATCTGGATCGAGGAGGGCGTGCAGGCACAGGTTCGGGCAAGATTCCGCCGGCTTCCGGCCCGTGAGGCCCTGCCCCGGCTTGTCGGTGGCCTGAACTACTCCCTGACCACCGGCACCGACGGACGCCGTGAACTCAAGGTCTTTGCGACACAGGCCCGATCCAGCACCCGGGAGATCCCGGCCGATGCCGGCGACGGAACGATTGGCGACGAATTGATTGTGCGCTCGACCTCCGGCACGCCGCCCGACCGCGCCCGGTTGGCCCGCTTGAAGGGAGCCTCGATCGTGGGGACCAATCTCCTGACGGGGGCCTACCGGTTGCGCTTCGGCTCGGAGACCGAGGCCGAGGAGGCCCGGAAGGCGCTGGCGGCCGAGTCGGGCGACCTCGAGGCGGAGAACAACCAACGCTTCGAGGCGCCGGAGGCGCCGGTGGCTGTCGACGGGGTGGCCGCTCCACCACTGCGGTTGTCGGCCACCGTCCGCCCGGATGGCACCCGACGGATGATCGCCCTGATCGACTCGGCGCCCCAACCCCTGGCCCCGGAGTTCCAGGCGTTCCTGCTGCCGACGGTCGACCTGGTTCCGGGAGCGGGCTCCGGCACGGGACCCTCACACGGCACGTCGATGGCCGAAGCCATGGTGCGGGGCCTGGGTGCCGGTGCCTCGGAGACGAGCACCCGGATCCAACCCTACAACGTGTACGGGGCGGGAGAGTCCGCCTCGACTTGGGACGTCGCCGCCGGCATCGCCCGGGCCGCCCAGGAGGGGGCGACCATCATCAACCTGTCACTGGGCAGCCCCCAGGACAGCCCCCACCTCCGCGCCGTGATCCGGCAGGTGACCGACCAGGGGGCGTTGGTCGTCGCCGCGGCCGGGAACAACGGGAGCACCGAGTCCTTCTTCCCGGCGGCCTACGATGAGGCGCTGGCCGTGACCGCCGTGGGTCGCTCGGGCCAGCTCACCCCCTACGCCAACCGTGGAACCTTCGTCGACCTGGCGGTGCCCGGCTCGACCGTGGTGGAGACCGGGGGTAGGACGTGGGTGGTGCAAGGCACGTCGGTGTCGGCGGCCTATGCATCCGGACTGGCCGGGGCGCTGGCCCAGAACCCCCAGGCGCCGCTCGGACCCGTCCGAAGCCGCCTCATCGAGTCGTTCCCGGTCCAACCCGGCAAAGGACCCTGAGCCGGAAGAATGAACCGGAACCAGGGACGGCCGGAATGGCGCCCGGCCCAGGATCAGGGCAATGGCCGGACCCGGTAGAATCGGCCCGGCTGGGTGATGGGCTCGAACACCACCGTGCCACCCAGTTGGGTCATCATCTCGGCCAGGGTCGTGAAGGGTCCCTGGGGACTGGGCGCCATGTCCACCGCGTAGCGGCGGCCCTCAAGGCCGTTGAAGGACAGGCGGATGGAATCGGCCACGCGGGACGGGGCATCCCACACCACGGGGCCGGACACTCCGACCACCACGGCATCGCTGTCGACCGAGCCGCCCGGGTTGCTCACGCGGACCCGGTACACCCCGGCCGCCGAGGCGGTGACCGCCCCGAGATCGAGCACGGGCGTCGACCCGCCCACGGCCACCCCGTCCCGCGTCCATGCGTAGGTGAGGTCGGTGCCGGTGGCGGCCACCGCCAACGAGGCCGACTCGCCGACATGGAGCCTGCGCCCGACCGGTTGGGTTGAGATGACCGGCTTCGCCACGGCCGCCTGGACGGTGAGGGTGGCCCAGTCGCTGAACACGGTGCCCAGGTCGTTGACCAACCTCAACCGGTAGCGACCGGCGTCGGCGGCCTGGACATTGGAGAGGGTGAGCGTGGCATTGGTCGCCTGACGGACCTCGAGGTCTTCCTTGAACCATCGGAGCGCAATGGGTTGGTCGCCGCTGAAGTTTGCGGAAAAGCTGGCCGACTCACCGGTGGCAACCGTCAGGCTGACGGGCTGGGAGGTGACGGCCGGTGGATTGGCCCCCACCACGGTCACAGCCACGTTCTGGTCGGACCAGTTCCCGCTGAGGTTGGTGTTCTGCCAACCCCGGAGTCTCAAGGTGTAGGACCCGCTGGAAGTCGGGATCCCGGACAGCGTGCCCCGGGTGGAAAGCGTTG
>JAJTFN010000062.1 GCA_021298285.1 Verrucomicrobium sp. | reverse complement strand
AACAGATAAAAGAAAAACATCTTCAATGGATTCGCCACATTTCTGTTGCCGAAGCATCCCCGGCGTGGCCCCCTTCCGAGGCTCTCTAAGAATGAAAACCAACATCCACAAATCCTTGTTGGGTCTGGCGGCCGGTTGCCTCGCGTTCAGCGCGTCGGCACAGACCCCGACCAACGACATCGAACCGGGTAAGGATACCTACTCGGTCGTGTTCGCCCCGAAACCCATCGTGCTGGACGGCAGCCTCAATGAATGGTCGGGCGTGCCCGTTCTGGCCGACCCGAAGTTCGCGGTGCCCAAAGGTTCCGGCCCCAAGGGCACGGGCAAGTATGTGCTCTTCGAGGAGTACGGTGGCGGCACCTGGTCCGGCCCGAACGACCAGACCTCGGCCGTGCAGGTCGTCTATGATGCCGAGAACGTGTACTTCGGCTTCGTGGTGACCGACGACTACCACGAGAACGCCGCCAAGAGCGCGTGGAACGGCGACTCGATCCAGCTGATGATCGCCAGCGCCGACCGCACCAAGCAGGTGGCCCTCTACAACTACGCGCTGGGCGGCGTCGAGGGCGACCTCGGCGAGACCATTGTCATGCACGAGGCCGGCCCCGGCGGCACCGAGGCCATCGTCACGCGCAACGGGACCAGCAAGCGCACCGTGTACGAGATCAAGCTTCCGAAGGCCTCGCTGGCCATCGACAAGCTCGAGGGCGGCGTGAAGTTCGGCTTGGGCATGGCCATCAACGACGGCGACAACGGCGCCGGCCAGAACGGCCAGAAGGGCTGGGGCGGCCTGGGCGCCCACGCCATCGTGTTCGGCAAGACCCCGGGTGAGACCGCCGAGATCACCCTGATGAAGAAGAACGACATCGAGCCGGGCAAGGAGTTCTACACGGTCAACCGCGCCCAGGGCGCCATCACCATCGATGGAAAGCTCGACGAGTGGAAGGGCGTGCCGGTCCTGGCCGACCCGAAGTTCTCGATCCCCAAGGGTTCCGGTCCGAACGGCAAGTACGTGCTGTTCGAGGAGTACGGCGGCGGCACCTGGTCCGGCCCGGATGACCAGACCTCCGCGGTGCAGGTCATCTTCGACTCCGAGAACGTCTACTTCGGCTTCGTCGTGACCGACGACTACCACGAGAACGCCGCCAAGAGCGCGTGGAACGGCGACTCGATCCAGCTGATGATCGCCAGCGCCGACCGCACCAAGCAGGTCGCCCTCTACAACTACGCGTTGGGCGGTGTCGAGGCCGACCTCGGTGAGACCATCGTCATGCACGAGGCTGGTCCCGGCGGCACGGAGGCGGTCGTGACGCGCAACGGTGCCACCAAGCGCACCACCTACGAGATCAAGCTCCCGAAGGCCTCTCTGGCCATCGAGACCCTGCAGGGCGGCGTCCAGTTCGGCCTGGGCATGGCCATCAACGACGGTGACGCCGGTGCCGGTCAGAACGGTCAGAAGGGCTGGGGCGGCCTGGGTGCCCACTCCATCGTCTTCGGCAAGACTCCCGCCGAGACCGCGCTGTTCACCCTGAGCTCGGTCGTCCCGAACGACATCGAGCCGGGCAAGGAATTCTACACCGCCACCGCGGTGACCACGCCGATCGTCCTCGACGGCAAGCTCAACGAGTGGGGCGGGGTGCCTGTCCTCTCGGACCCGAAGTTCTCGGTGCCCAAGGGTTCCGGCGCCGCCGGCACCGGCAAGTACGTGCTGTTCGAAGAGTACGGCGGCGGCACCTGGTCCGGCCCGGATGACCAGACCTCGGCCGTCCAGGTTGTCTATGACGCCGACAACGTCTACTTCGGCTTCGTCGTCACCGACGATTACCATGAGAACGCCGCCAAGAGCGCCTGGAACGGCGACTCCGTGCAGTTGATGATCGCCAGCGCCGACCGTCAGACTCAGGTGGCCCTCTACAACTACGCCCTCGGCGGTGTGGACGGCGACCTCGGCGACGTGATCGTGATGCATGAGGCCGGCCCCGGTGGCACCGAGGCGGTCGTCACCCGCGACACCGCGGCCAAGAAGACCTACTACGAGATCAAGCTCCCGGCCTCGGCCATCGGCAAGACTCCGCCGCTGACCCTCGGAGCCCAGTTCGGTCTCGGCATGGCCATCAACGACGGTGACAACGGCCCCGGCCAGAACGGCCAGAAGGGCTGGGGCGGTCTGGGTGCCCACGCCATCGTGTTCGGCAAGTCGCCGAAGGAGACCGCCTTGGTCTCGCGCGGCACCGCTTCCACCGGTTCCGACAGCCTGTTCTTGTCGGCCGTGAACCCGGGCGTCATCACCTTCTCGTTCCGCATCAACGACAAGGGCGGCGCGGTCGCTGATCCGAAGGGCATCAAGCTCTCGATCGACGGCAAGGACGTGACGGTGGTCGTCTCCCCGAAGAGCGGTGACGCCACCGACGTGACCTACACCGCCGCGGCGCCGTTTGCCGAGGGCAACCACGCCTACACCATCACGGTGAAGGACACCACGGGCAAGGTCGTGACCGATTCCGGCACCTTCATCTCGCCCAAGACCGCCGTGCTGACCGCGGCCCATCAGGCCGTGTCGGTCGACAAGTCCAAGCCCGGCTTCCTCTGGCGTGTGGTCCAGAACGAGCTGATGACCTCCAAGGCCTTGGATGACGTCGAGCTGGCCCTGCTGGGCACGCTGAAGGACGAGTCCGGCGCCGTCATCGAGAACGCCGCCAACGAGAACGAGCCGGGCAACGCCCTCGCGGCGGGCGTCCGGGACGGCAAGACCGTCAAGTTCGAGATCGGCACCACGGTGAACCTGAACTCCGTGGCCGGCAACAACGGCGGCACCTTCGTTCCTGACGAGGGCATGCCGGGTGTCCCGGGTGTCACCGGCACCGACTACGGCATCGCTGCTGAAATCACCACGTTCGTCGAGCTTCCGGCCGGCGTGGTGACCTTGGCGATCGCCTGTGACGACCGCTTCCGCGCCCAGGCTGGCCCGATCGGCAAGCCGACCGATGGCATCCTCCTCGCGGAGGGTGGCCTCGAGCTCAACGGCGCGACCGCGACCGGCCTGACCCGGTTCTTCGTGCAGGACGCGGGCATCTACCCGATCCGCGTGCTGTTCCAGGACAACGGTGGTGCGGCCCACATCGAGATCGCCAGCGTCAAGGCCAACGGCGACAAGGTGCTGGTCAACGACCTCGAGAACGGCGGCTTCAAGGCCTACCGCGCGGGTGTCGCTCCGGCCAAGTCCACCCGCGTCGCGGTGGGCAAGGTCCCGACCGGCCTGACCGGCACGCCGCTCACCGGCGTGACCCTGTCCGAGTCGACCAAGACCGTCACGGCCGACATCCCGACCACCGGGACCTCCGGTTACCTGAGCATCAGCCCCTCGGTCACGATCATCTCGATCAAGAACGAGAACGGCAAGCTGGTCATCCAGTACCAGTGATCCGGTCCACCGGGCATCCGGTGACATGAATCCCAGAGGGGCTGGTCTTCGGACCAGCCCCTCTCTTTTTTGCCCGGCTCATTTCCGGGCGTTTTCCCTGAGCCGATGCCCCGCGTGCGCTCTTGGAATCCGGGTTCGGCCCCGCTAACCTTCTGGTCTATGTCCGAAATGCAGGAGGACTCGCCACTGGACCGGCTCTGGAAGGAGTACGCCCGGACCTTCCGGCATTTCGACGACCTGACCCTCGCCCGATGGTGCTCCCAGACGCTGGGTCAGTTGCATGGGCACGTCTGGCGCCTGTCGCATCCCCTGGTGGGAGCCTATCGCCTCGGATCTCAACTCGCCCACGATCGACAGGTCTGGTTGAAGCGCCTGGTGAGCATTCCGGCAGGCTATGTCGAGGCCCCGTGCTGCCGCGCGCCGTTGTTGCCACTGTTCACCCGCGATGTGGTGTCCAATGGGCTCCGGTGCCATCACTGCGGCGAGACCTGCGTCCCGTTCGACGAGATCCCCGAAAGCTTCCGCGCGCGGTTCGAACGATGGGCCGACCAGTACGACGAAGCCCATGAGGTGGCTCACTGGGACGACCAGCAGCGCCGCAAGTCCAAGGATTACGATGCCGCCTTCGAGGACGCCGCCCAGGATGCGGAGAAGTTGCTGGTGGAGGCCGCCACCGAGCTGATGCCTCCGCTGCTCGAGGTGTATCCCGCCGTGATCTGGGAAGACCAGGACGAATGCCTGGAGGTCCGCCCCGAGGACGTGGTCCTGTGAACGCCGTCCCCGAGCCGGTCCCCGTCTCCGCACCGGTCTCCCGGCTTCCCCGGGGGCTGCGGATCGCCATCAAGCTGCTGGTCGGTGCCCTGGTCTTCCTGACGATCCTGCTGCTGCTCGGCCTGCTATCCTTCGATTGGATCGTCAAACGGGCCATCCAATCCCGGGTGAATTCCAGCGGCATGGCCGAGGTCGAGATCGGCAGCCTCGACATCGGGCTCTTCCGTCCGCATCTCCAGGTGCGGGACCTCAAGGTCTTCGGACAGTCCCAGTTTGGCGGCGTGCAGATCCTCGACCTGCCGGAACTGCGGGTCGAGTACGACCGTGAGGCCCTGAAGCGCCAGGAACTGCAGGTGCGGCTGCTGCGCATCCGCCTCAACGAACTCACCTTGGTCGATGGCTTCGCCGGTTCCCAGACCAACATGTTCCAACGCCTGCAGGGATACTCCGAGCTGGTCAACGCCTACACCAACCGGCTGGGCGAACTCACCAACCGGGCCGAGCTGGCCCGGGGCCAGCGCGTGGGCAACCTGACCTTTGCGGGCATCGACCGGCTGGAACTCACCCTGGGCAAGGTCCGCTTCGTGGACCTCAAGGACCCGATGTCCGAGAAGGTGGCCGCCCTCAACATCAACCGACGGGTCCTCACCAACCTGGTGGGACTGCAGGGGGTCGCCCCGCTGGCCACCGAACTGCTGGTGCGCACGACCCTCGGGGCGAAGTCTCCGTCGCGCTGAATGGCACCGAGCGGCGCCGTGCGCCGCCGTGTCACCACATCAGGACCGTCAGCTTCTTGGGGCCGTGGGCGCCCAGCACGAGGATGCGCTCGATGTCGCCGGTTCGGCTCGGGCCGGTCACGAGCGAGATCATGGACGGCCACTGTTGGCCATGCAGGGCCTCGACCCGTTGAAAGGCATCGGTGAGGTCCGAGACCAGCTGATCGCGCCGGGCCAGCACCACATGGTGCGGCGGCAGCACGCTCAGGGCGCGTCCGCCGGAGCTTCGGCTGTTGACCACCAGCGATCCGGTCTGGGCGACCAGCACGTCGCAGGTGGTGATGCCCGCCTCGCAGGCTTCGAGGTCGTCGGGCGGGTAGCCGCCATCGGTGAAGAGGGCCGGGCGCCCGAGGGCGGCGACGGCCGCGTCGGTCATCGCATGATGGTGCGAGGCCACCCGGCGCCAGCCTTCGTCATCGGCGATCCGCCGCAAGGCGGCATGGGCCTCGGCCTCGGAGTCCACGCAGCGGAAGTCGGTCTTCAGTTCGGCGGACGCCGCCGCGAAGCGGGCGAGGTGCTCGGCCGGGGTGGAGCCACCCTGCGGCAGCCACGCGCGGGCCACATGGACGGGGCGGTTGCGGAAGCCGATCGGCCGGGTGCCCGCGGAGGAGTCCCCGTGGCCGTGGCCGCCGTCGTGCTCCTGGGCATGTCCGTGGGATCCCGGTTTCGGGGCCGGCACGGTCAGGGCCTCGCGGATGCGGGCGAGGATGCGGTCTCGGGCGTTCATCGGCGATTCCTCCACCATTCCTTGAAACTCTCGCCGGCGACCGGTGGCAGGTCGCGCGTCCGGGTCCATGATTGCACGGGGTCCAGCGGGGTGCCCTGCAGGCGCTTCCGGAGCGGTTCCACGATGCGGCCCACCTCCTGGGCGAACTGGTAGAGCGCCGGCGTGTTGACCACGAAGGCATGGGCCCGCCAGGCCAGGCGCTCGATCCACGACGGTGCATCGCCGACGGCATTGCGCCGGTTCTGGAGCAGGTGGTGGTGCAGGTCGATCTTCACCGGGCAGGCCTCGGTGCAGGCCCCGCACAGCGACGAGGCGTTGCTCAGGTGCTTCCAGTCCTGCAGGCCGCGCAGGTGTGGCGTGATGACGCTGCCCACCGGGCCGCTGTAGGTGGTGCCGTAGGTGTGCCCGCCCACGTTGCGGAAGATCGGGCAGACGTTCAGACAGGCCCCGCAGCGGATGCAGTGCAGGGCGTCGCGCTGCTCGGGGTCGGCCAGGAGCTCGGTGCGCCGGTTGTCGAGCAGCACCACGTGCCACTCGGTCGGGCCGTCGGACTCGCCCGGTTGCCTGGGGCCGCCGTAGAGGGTGTTGTAGCCGGTGACGGTCTGACCGGCCCCGGCCGTGGCCAGCAGCGGCAGGAACAGCGCCAGGTCCTCGAGCTTCGGCAGCACCTTCTCGATGCCCAGCAGGGTGACCATCACGCGGGGCAGGGCGGAGGTGAGGCGGGCGTTCCCCTCGTTCTCGGTGATCGACACCATGCCCGTCTCGGCGATGGCGAAGTTGGCCCCGGTGATCCCGACATCGGCCTGAAGGTACTTCCGCCGCAGGGCCCGGCGGGCGATCATCGTCAGCTCCTCGGGCTCCCGGGTGGGGGCGCTGCCGAGCTCGCGCTCGAAGAGGTCGCTGATCTCGTCCCGGGTGAGGTGCATGGCCGGAAAGACGATGTGGTAGGGCGGCTCCTGCCGGAGCTGCACGATGAACTCGCCCAGGTCGGACTCGACCACCTCGAAGCCGTCCTTCTCGAGGGCCTCGTTGAGGTGGATCTCCTCGGCCGTCATGGCCTTGGACTTCACGATGCACTTGGCCTGCGCGTCGCGGATGATGCCGCGGATCGTGTCGCGGGCCTCGGGCCCCGTCGGGCACCAGTGGACCTTCGTGCCCCGGGCCTCGAGCTTCGAGGCGAACTCGACCAGGTAGGTGTCGAGGTGGTTGATCGCGTCCCACTTCGTCTCGGCGGCCGACTGCCGTGCGGCCGACCAGTCGTTGAAGGCCGACTTCTTGCGGTCACGGGCGGCCTCGTATTTGCGCAGGGCCGTCTGGATCAGGCCCCGGTGCCGGAGGTTCCGGGTGATGGACCCGGCCGCCTCGAGGAATTGTTGTGCGGCGATGCTCATTGCGGGTCGAGGATCTGGGCCAGGTGGATCGTCTTGAGGGGCTTGCCCTGCCGGCTCAGGAGGCCCTGCAGGTGCATCAGGCAGCTCGAGTCGTTGGAGACCATGTACTCGGCCCCGGTGTCGGCCGCGCTGGCGCACTTCACCTCGCCCATCGCCGTCGAGATCATCGGGAACTTCGCCGCGAAGGTGCCTCCGAAGCCGCAGCAGGTCTCCGCGTCGGTCATCTCGACCAGCTCCAGGTCGCGGACCTTCTCGAGCAGCCTGCGGGGGGCCGACTTGATGCCCAGCTCGCGCAGACCGTGGCAGCCGTCGTGGAAGGTGACCTTCGCCGGGAACCTCGCGCCGAGGTCGGTGACCCCGAGCCGGTTGACCAGGAAGTCCGAGAACTCCCAGGTGCGTTCGGACAGGGCCCGGGCGGCGCCCGCCTCGGGCCGGCCCTCGTAGAGCTGGGGATAGAACACCTTGAGCATCGCCCCGCACGACCCGGAGGCGATGACCACGGCCTCGGCGTCGCGCAGGTGATGGAGGGTCTTGCCGGCGACCTGCCGGGCCTCGTCCCAGTAGCCCGAGTTGAAGGCCGGCTGGCCGCAGCAGGCGATGGCCTCGGGGCAGGTGACCCGGTGGCCGAGGCGCTCGAGGATGCGCACCATGTGCCGCCCCACCTCGGGGAAGCAGGTGTCGACGAAGCAGGGGATGAAGAGCGTGATGTTCATTCGGTCGTTGGGGCGCATCGTCGTCCCGGCGCGGGCTGCGGTCGGTTGCCCGGCCAGGGTGTTCCTGAAATCCTCCAACCCATACTCCGGTCCGGCTTCATCGCAACGCGGGCAGGCTGGCCGCCGCGATGGCCTGGCCGTGGCGTTTGTCCTTCTCGTCGGGCATGTGGAAGCGGACCTGGGCCGAAAGCGCCGGGAACTCGGCATCCAGCGCCGCCCGGGCCTCGTCGAGGATCATCCCGCCGCCGGCCCCGCTGGTGACCCGGCCGAGGATGAGCACGTGGCGCAGGTCGTAGAAGTCGGCCCAGTGCGCGATGGCATAGCCGAAGCAGGTGCCGATGGTCCGGTAGATCCGTGCGGCGCGATCGTCCCCCGCCGCCATGGCCTCCTGCACCTTCACCAGCCGCTCGGGCAGCGGCAGGCTGGCGGCGATCTCGAGGCCCGAGGCCGGGATCAGCCGTCCCACGGCCTGCTGGCTGAAGAACTGCACGCCGCAGCCGCGGTCGCCGCTCCACTCGTCGGGTGGCCCGTCCGGCCGGTAGTCGACCGGCGCGAAGGCCAGCTCGTTGAGCCAGCTGGTGATGTTGCCCTCGGCGGTCACGAAGCCGCCGGCGGTGCTGGTGCCCATCGAGACCCCGAGCACGGAGTTCACGCCCAGCGACATGGAGGCCGCCAGCGCCGTGACCTCGCCGTCGTTGACCACGTCGAAGGGGATCCCGTTCCAGCGCTGGCGCAGGGTCAGGAACAGGTCCTGAACGTGGGTGGCGAAGTCTTCCTTGGAAACGCCGCGGAACAGCGAGGCCACCTTCACCCGGTTGTTGACGTACACGCCGGCGGCGCTCCCGCCGATGGCGTCGACGCGGGGCAGGTGGGCCGCGGCGCGCCGGAGCGAGTCCTGGATGCCCTCGAGGTGGTACATCGGGTCGGACTGGAAGTACGGATCCCAGACGATCTCCTCGCTGAAGACCACCTTGCCGTCCTGCACGGCCGCCACCTTGCGGTCGGAGCCGCCGAGGTCGAAGCCGATCCGGCAGCCCTCGAGGTGGCGCCCGAGCGGTGCCGACGTCGCCCGGGCCGCCGGCGGGGTGGCGGTGGCGATCGCCTCGATCGGTCCGCCGTAGATGCGCTCGCCGATGATCTCCGAGTCGAACCGGCCCACGGCCGTGTCGCGGTAGTGCGCCTGCAGGCCCGCGGCCAGCCCGGCCGGGCCCTGGATCCAGAGGCGCCGGCCGCCGTAGGTCCACAGCAGGGTCTTGCACAGGCGCTCGAGGAAGAAGGCGTTGGCCGCGGACTTCGGGTGGGAGTCGGCGAGCACCGACGTGTCGTGGTGGAACACCGACCCGTCGGCCTGCTCGAGCGCGACGCGGACCGGCACGGTGGCCTGGGCCGCGAAGGCCTTCCGGGCCAGCGCGGCCGGGCGGAACCCGGGATCCAGCACGGGCGCGAGCTTCGGGGCCGGGAGGAACATCGAATCGACCATCACGCCCCGGATCCTGCCGACAGGCGGCCCCTCGCCGCAAGCGCGGGCACCGGGAGGGTGGTTCGGCCCTCCGGAGCGGGGCCGGAGGTCATTCCCCGGAGCGGGGCACGCGGACGAAACGGAACTCCTTGGCGCAGCCGTCGAGGAACGCCGCCACGAGCCGGTGAAGGTCCCGCTTGGCCGCGTTGAGCTTCCAGGCCAGCGGCCACAGCAGGAGCAGGCTCAGCCATGGCCAGAACCGCAGCGGGCTCGGCGGTATCGACGGTTCCGGGAAGGGCAACCGGCTCCAGATGCCGATGAAGACCAGCAGCGTGCCCGCCACCGTCGCGAAGACCACGCGGGCGAACGAACTCCATTCCGATCGAAGCCGGCAACGCAGCATCCGTCGCCCGCCCTCGTGGAACTCCACCGCCGTGAGCAACTGCAGCCGAGACCACCGCGAGCCGTGGATCTCCACGTCGAACCGGCTCCAGCCCGCATCGGGCTTGTTCTGCCAGCCCAGCGCGTCCAGCCGCTCGAGCAGGTGCGCCAGGAAGGTCATCCGGTCGATGCCCTGCTCGGCCCAGTACAGCAGATGGTCGAGATCTTCGCCCCGGTCGGCCAGGCTCAGGGAATCGAGGGTTTCCCGGGCGCTGAGCGGCGTCTGGTTGCCCAGCAGGTTGCCGCGGTGCCGCGCCCAGCCCCGGACGATCGGCTGGAGCAGGAAGAGCAGGGCCACCAGCGGCCGCGACCAGAAGCGCGACTTGCTCGCCGGGATCTCGGCCTGCAGCGCCGCCGTCACGCACAGCCCCAGCGAGAACACCAGGCTCGCCACCCCCAGGGTCCAGACGAACGGCACCACCGCGCTGACGACCAGGAGGGGCAGGGTGACCAGCACGTGGAACTCGAGGCTGGTCCCGACCACGAGGGTCAGGCTCGCATCGCGGGTGTAGATGCTCTGGAAGGGCGCGCTGCCGAAGATGCCGTGGTAGATGACCGGCCGTCGCGTCTCCACGCCGATCTTGGCCGAGGTGTAGATGCGGCCGTGCCACACCGACCCGCCGAAGCGGTTGAAGTTCTCGGGGTGACGTCGCTCGAGCAGCGACTCGGCCTCGCCGTAGCCGGTCTGCTGCCGCAGGTAGGCGGCGACCGTGTTGCGTCGGTAATGCCAGACGAAACCGGCCGGGCTGAAGCCGATCTGGTAGCCCCGCTGCTGGAGCCGCCAACAGATGTCCACGTCGTCGCCGGCCTTCCGGTAGATCGGGTTGAAGCCGCCGATCTCCCGCAGGGCCCACCGGTAGAAGGCCATGTTGCAGCCCGGGATGTGCTCGGCCACCCGGTCGTTGAGCATCACGTGGGCAGGTCCCCCGGGCGACACCATGACGGCCGCCGCCGTCGGCGAGTCGTCGGGCGGCAGCAGGTTGTGCCCCCCGATGCCGGTGAAGCGCGAGCGGAGCAGGTCGCCCACGAGGTGGTGGAGCCAGTCCTCGTCGGCCCGGCAGTCCGAGTCGGTGAAGGCGATGATCGTGCCCGTGGCCGCCTCGATGCCGGTGTTGCGGGCCGCGCTCAGTCCCAGGTTCTTCGGGTGCCGGAGGCTGACGATGCCCGGGAACAGAGCCGCGATGGACGGCGTCGCGTCGGTCGACCCGTCATCGACCAGGATGACCTCGTAGTCGGGGTAGTTGAGGTGCTCGAGCGACTGCAGGCAGGTCTTGAGCGTCGTCGCCCCGTTGTAGCTGGCGATGACCACCGAGACCTTCGGGCTGGCCGGCAGCGGGAAGTAGGGCGCCACGGCGAACTGCCGGCGGACCGTCTCGAAGGCCGGCTTCGGCGAGCGGTCGGCGCGGGTGAGCCCGAAGGCCCAATCCTCGACCAACCGGCCGCCGTTCCACCATTCGTCGGTGAAGGCGTACACCACCACCCCGGAGCAGCCGCAGCGGAAGGCGCTCTCGATCTTCCAGCGCAGGACCTCCGATTGGCGCTCCTCGCCCTCGCGCACCGTGTCGATGCCGATCTCCCCGAGCATCAGGGGCCGGGTGTCCGAGAGCATCTGGAGCCGGGCCAGGTAGTTCTCGAAGGGCTGCCGGTCGTGCAGGTAGACGTTGAAGCAGAGGAAATCGGCCGCCTCGGCCCGAAGGAACTCGGTCGTGGGGAAGTTGCCGAAGGTGCAGAGCAGCTCGGGATCCTCGGCCTTGGCCCCCCGGATGAGTTCATCGAGGAAGGCGGTCACCGCCTCGGACCCGCTCCAGCGGACGATGTCGGCGGGGATCTCGTTGGCGACGCTGAGGGCGAAGACCGCCGGGTGCCCGGCGCATCGGCGCGCCGCCTGGCGGACCGATTCGACCAGCTCGCGTCGGGTGGCGGGCGCATCGAGGAAGCATTGCTGGCGGTTCCACGGGACGTCGACCAGCAGCTTGAGGCCGTGCTCGTGGGCCAGGTCGAGGAACCAGCGGGGGGGCACGTGGTAGACCCGGAGCAGGTTGGCTCCGAGGTCGACGATCAGGGAGAAGTCGCGGCGCGTGGCCTCGGGCGTGGCGAAGGGCGTGCCATCCGCACCGGGCGCCAAGGGACCGTAGGTGACCCCCTTGGCGTGGAACTTGGCCGCCCCGAGGCGGAAGCCCTTGCCATCGACCGTGACCCGGACCCGAGATGTTGCTGTCGCGACGTTCACCATGGCCGCACCCGACGGACTCAGGGGTGCCGGCACTGGGACGGAGCATCGCCCCGTGTCCGGGGGAACGGAAGCCCCAATCCGGGCCCCGGCCGCGCTGGTCACGGCGGGTCGGAGGGGTTCCGTGGCCGATGGATCGTTGCCGGGTGCCGGACCGTTGCCCGCCGTATCCGGGGCTTCCCCGGGCATGGCCGGGGCGGTCTCCCATTCAAGGTCGGGGGGCTTCATTCGGGTCGCGGACGGCGGACACCACCGGCGTGTCGTCTGCACCGATGGACGCCTCCCGCCTCGCGGGCATTCAGGGGGCCTCGGGCCGATTCGGTGACCGAACCGGCGCGGTGGCACCCGCCCGTCCGGGGCCTGCCCGGTCGGCCCCATCTCTGCCGTTGCCTCGGCCCCTCTCCGCTGCTTCCTTGGAGTCCGTGACGTCCAAGACCCTGAGAGAGACCCGGCGGCCCGTCCGATCCGTTCCCTGGAGCCCCGTGCGTGTCATCGTCGCCGTCGCGGTGATCCTGGCGCTCGGCGGCTTCCCCCGACTGGATGCCCAGCAGATCCCCGTCCTTGAGAAGGAGCTCTCCAACGGCATGAAGCTCCTGATGGTCGAGCGCTCCGGGGAGCCTCGCATCTCGGGTGGCTGGGTCGCCCATGTGGGCTCGTCGAACGAGAAGCCGGGCATGACCGGCATCGCCCATCTCTTCGAGCACATGATGTTCAAGGGCACGCCCACCCTCGGCACCAGGGACGCGGCCAAGGACCGGGAGATCATGGAGCAGCAGGAGCGCCTCCGCGACCAGATCCGTGTCGAGGAGGCCAGGCTCCGGGCGGCGCTGCGGCGGGGTGAGGTTTCCGACATCACCAGCCCCGAGTCCAAGAGCCCCCGGCACCGAGAGCTCGAGGCGCAGTTCAAGAAGCTCATCGACGCCCAGCGCGAGGTGCTCGTGAAGAACGAGTTCGACCGGATCTACACGACCGCCGGGGCCTCCGGGATGAACGCCTTCACCTCCGAGGACATGACGGCCTACTTCATCTCCGTGCCGGCCAACAAGCTCGAGCTGTGGATGTGGATGGAGAGCGAGCGGCTGCTCCGTCCGGTCTTCCGCGAATTCTACGCCGAGCGCGACGTGGTCTTCGAGGAGCGCCGCATGCGCACCGAATCGACCCCCACCGGCAAGTTCGCCGAGCAGTTCAACGCGCTGTTCTGGGACGCCCACCCCTACCACTGGCCGGTGATCGGATGGCCCAGCGACATCCCGGCCATCTCCAAGAAGCAGGCCGACGAGTTCTACGCCCTCTATTACCAGCCCCAGAACCTCACGCTCATCCTCGTGGGCGACTTCAAGGCCGGCGCCGCGCTGCCGATGGCCGAGCGCTACTTCGGCCGCATCCCGCGCGGCGCGCAACCGCCGCCCGAGGTGACCACGCTGGAGATCCCCTCGCTGGGCGAGAAGCGCTACCACGCCGAGGCCGAGACCAACCCGCAGGTGGACATCCTCTGGCGCACGGTGGGATTCGCCCACAAGGACAGCTACGCCCTCGAGGTCGTCCAGCAGCTCCTGCTTGGGCGCACGGGCCGCCTGCACAAGGGGCTGATCCTGGGAGCCCAGGTCGCCACCGACGTGTCGGCCCAGCAGGACAGCCGCAAGTGGGCCGGCGCCTTCGAGATCTCCGCCGAGGTCAAGGACGGCCACACCCCCGACGAGGTCGAGCTGGCCATCGGCAGGGAATTGGAACGCCTGAGGACCGAGGACGTCCCGCCCGATGAATTGCAGAAGGTGAAGAACAACTTCGCCGCCGCCGAGTACCGCAAGCTCTCGGCCAACACGCCCATCCTCTTCCAGCTCATCTTCAACGAGGGCCTCGGCGACTGGCGCGAGGTCAACACCGCCGGGGCGAAGATCCAGGCCGTGACCGCCGCCGATGTGAAGCGGGTCATGGGCCGGTATTTCACCAAGGAGAACCGTGCCGTGGCGATCTACACCCGGAAGGCAGGCACCGGCGCCTCCGCCTCGGAGGATCCCGACATGGCGGGTCTTTCGCCCGACCAGAAGCCCGTGGCCCGGCAGATCTCCGCGGCCATCGCCGCCGAGAAGGATGCCGCCGGACTCAAGGCCCAGTTGGCCAAGATCGAGGCGGCCCTGGGCTCGGCCGATCCCAAGAAGCAACCCCTGCAGAAATTCATGGTCCGCAAGATCACCGCCCGGCTCGGGGAGTTGGAGGCGCGTTGAGTCCCCGGGGACCCGGGTTGAAGGCCCTCCGCGCCACGAGCGTCCGCCACCACCAGCATCCCCCGTCGATGACCTCACCTGAGCCCCCTCCTCCCGGCGCCTCCCCCCGGGAATCCGAGCTGCTGCAGCCGCTGCGGGAAATCTACGGCGACGACGGGGAGGCCCTGCCGCGGCTGGAGATCCTCGACGGCTCCCACATCCCCGAGCCCTACCGGGGCCTGCTGGTGCATGACCGGGACATGACCCGGACGCTCGAGGCCTACCATGGAGATTCCATCCGGCTCCGCACGGCGGCCAGCACCCTGACGGGCGGCATCTATCGCCGCAGGGTGGCCCTGGAGCTGGAGCGCTCCGGGCTCCCGGTGGAGTTCGGGGCCACCCGTGTCCACCTGGAGCACTTCCCGGAGCCGTGGCGTGGGCTCATCCTTGCCGGGGAGCGTCCGCTGGGAGGCATCCTCAACGCCTGGGGCATCGCCTATCGCAGCAGGCCCTCGGCCTTCTTCCGGACCGAGGGCGATCCCCGCATCCGCGCCGCCCTCGGTCTCGCCGACCCGACCCCGCTCTACGGCCGGCGCAACACCTTGTCCGCCCCGGATGGCCGCCCCTTGGCCGACATCCTCGAGATCCTTCCGCCCGCCGACCCGCGCCCGCCCCGCTGAGGCGCCCGCCCGGCGACGGCCGCCTTTCCCTCCGGCGGGTTTGGGGCTTTATTGGGCGCGGTGCCGCTACCCTACAAGATCGCCACGCTGCTCTATTGCTTCGACGAGCGCGACCAGGTCCTCCTGCTGCGCAGGGCCCAGGAGCCCAATCGCGGACTCTTCAGCCCGCCGGGGGGCAAGCTCAAGACGGACATCGGGGAATCCCCGTATGCCTGCGCGTGTCGCGAGGCCCACGAGGAGACCGGCCTGGTCCTGACTCCCGCCGATCTCCATCTCACCGGACTCATCAGCGAGCACGGGTACCAGGGGCAGACCCACTGGTTGATGTTCCTCTTCGAGGTCCGGCCCCGCCTCCGGCACCTGCCGCCCCCGCACCGCGAGGGGGACTTCGGATTCTACAGCCGGGCCGAGCTGGCCCTCCTGGACCTGCCCGACACCGACCGCGAGCAGATCTGGCCCCTCTTCTGGAGCCATCGCGACGGGTTCTTCGCCGCGCATGCCCACTGCCACGATCACGGCGGATCAACCTGGACGCTCGAGCAGAGCAGCCCGCGCCGACGCGCCTGAAACCTCCCCGCCCAAACTCCTCCCGCAGACCATGGATCCCCTGACATCCCCGGAGCTGATCGACCCCGAGGTCGACCGTGCCTTCATGGGCGAAGCCCTGCGCCAGGCGGTCAAGGCCTACGACGCCCAGGAGGTTCCGGTGGGGGCGGTCATCGTGCGGGGGCATCGCGTCATCGCGCGCGCCTGGAACCAGGTGGAGTTGCTCAAGGACGCCACGGCCCATGCCGAGATGCTCGCGCTGACCATGGCGCAGGAGGCCGTCGGCGATTGGCGCCTGACCGACTGCACCCTCTACGTCACCAAGGAACCGTGCCCGATGTGCGCCGGGGCCATCGTCCATTGCCGGCTCGCCCGCGTCGTGTTCGGGGCACCCGACGCCAAGGCCGGGGCGGCCGGGGGGGCCATGAACCTCCT
>JAJTFN010000061.1 GCA_021298285.1 Verrucomicrobium sp. | reverse complement strand
GATGACGCGGATCTCGCTCACGCGGGCCGTCTGGTCGGTGTCGAGCTTGGCCACGACGTCGCGGATCCGCTTGAGGTCGGTGGCGCCGCAGGAGACGACCAGGGCGTTCACCCGCTCGTCGGCGCTGACGACGATCGGCAGGGGACCGCCCTGCGTGCCCTCGCGGAAGAGCCCCTGGACGGTCTGGGCGACCTTGCGCGCATCGGCCTTGGCCAGCGGGATGACCTCCACCTTGAGGCCCAGCTCGGCCTGCTGGGTGTCGAGCCGCTGGATCAATCCGTCGATCATGGACATGTCCTCCACGACCGCACCGACGATCAGCGCGTTCACCCAGGCGTCGGCAACGACCGTGATCGGGTCGATCGGCTCGCCCCGCGCCTTGGGCGGCCGGTTGGCGAAGAGCCGCTGGAGCGTGGTCTGCAGGCGGACCGCCGTGGCCTCCTTGAGCGGGAAGACCCGGAAATTGAGCTGGGCGAGGCGATCCTCGGCGTCGAGCTGCGGGACGATCCGGTCGAGCATGTCGATGGCCTCCTTGGAGCCGGTGGCCAGGATGGCGTTGAGCCGCGTGTCGGCGATGACCGCGACCGGCATGCTGCGCTCAGGGGCGTTGAGCGACGCCGCGTCGGCCGCCTTGCGGGTCTGCAGGTACTGGGTGAGCACCCCGGCGAGGTTGGAGGCCCGCGCGTGCTCGAGCTTGTACACCTTGAGGTCGGTGGCCGCGACGAAGTCCACGGTGTCCACCTTCGCCAGGATCTCCTTGATGAGCCCGAGGTTGTCGGGGCTGGCCGAGACCATGAGCGTGTTGCTGCGGGTGTCGACGGCGATGGCCATGGCGTCCCGGCTGGCCTGGCCCGGGATCTTCACGTCGGACCGGCCGGGGCGGTACATGCCCTGCTGGACCAGGCTCTTGAGCATCGTCGCCACCCGCTGGGCGTCGGCATGCTTCAGCACGAAGGTCTCGAGCACGCCCTCGGCGACGGTGGGCTCGACGTCGATCCGGGTGAGAAGGTCCTTGATGAGGTCGAGGTTCTCCTTGTTGGAGGAGACGATGAGCGAGTTGTTGAGGCTGTCGGTCTGGATCTCCACCCGGTCGGTGGGGGAGGGGGACTGCCCGGGCAGCGTGCGGGCCTGCAGCCGGGCGGCGAAGACACCCTCCAGGGTGGCGGCCACCCGTGCGGCGTCGTTGTGCTTCAGGGGCAGCACGGTCAGCGCCAGCGCGGGGTTGTCGAGCTTGCGGTCGAGCTTCTTGAGCAGGGCGTCGATGGTCTCGTTGTCCTCCCGGCCGGCGGACACCATGAGGGCGTTGACCCGCGCGTCGGGCAGGATCACGGGCTTCTGGCGCTGGACCTCCGGCGAGGTGCCGGCCTGGTAGCGCTGGGTGAAGAGCTGGTTCAGCGAAGAGGCCAGGATGCGGGCGTCGGCGTACTCGAGCGGGACGATGCGCACGCCGCCCGTCAGGCCCGGGGCGGCCTCGTCGAGGCGACGGGCGAGCGACTCGACCAGTTCGAAGGCGTCCTTGCCGCCGCCGACCAGCAGGCTGTTGGAGCGGGGCTCCGGCAGCACCAGGATCTTCAGGCTGTCGGCCTGGCCCTTGCCGAGGGACCCCTGGCGGGCCACCCGCTGGTCCATGAGCCGCTGGAGGGTGGCGGCCAGTTGCGCGGCGTCGGCGTGGGCCAGCGGCAGGATGCGGATGTCCCGGAATTCCGGTGCCATCGGCTTGTCGAGCTGCGCGATGAGGTTGTCGATGATGGCGAAGGCCTTGTCGTTGCCCGAGACGATCATCGAGTTGCTCCGGTCGTCGAGGGTGATGGTCGGCCGGTCCGCCGGCTTGGTGTTGGCGTTGCGTGGGCCCGAGTGGAGGTCGGTGATGATCTTCTGCACGGCCGAGGCGTCGGCGTGCTTCAGGGGATAGATGCGCACCGTGCTCAGGCCCGAGGCGTCGGGGATGTCGAGCTGGGCAAGCAGTTCCTCGATCACGGGCAGGGTGTCGGCCCGGGCGGCCACGATGAGGGCGCTGGAATCGTCATCGGCCTGGAGGGTCAGGGCCGTCCGGGTCTTGGCCTGTTCGGTGATGACGGCCTTGCCACCCTCGCGACGGGTCTGGAGGCGGCTGACGTAGTTGTTGAGGCCCTCGGTGCCCGGCACGGCCGGGCCCTCGGCGAAGACCGACTGCAGCATCGGCAACAGGCGGCTCGGGGTGGCGTACTTCACCCGGAACACCTTCACCTCCGTCACCGACGCGTCCCAGGGGCGGTCGAGGTCCTTGATGAGTTTGCGGGCCAGCTCGATGGAATCCTTCCGGCCCGAGAGCACCAGCGCATTGAGCCGGGTATCGGGCGTGACGTTGAGCGGACTGGCCAGCGCCCGGCCCGAGCCGGACTCGGGCTTGCCGGGCCCGTCCTGCCGGGTGCCGAGGCGGGCGCCTTGGGTGAAGATCGTCGTCAGCGTCTGGCTGGCGGTGCGGGCTTCGGCGTGGAGCAGGGCCACCACCGCGAAGTCGGCCGCCTCGGCCGATCCCACCTGGTCGAGCATCTCGACCACCTTGGCCAACGCCTCGAGGTTCTTCGGGGTCGAGGTGATGAGCAGCCGGTTGCCGTCGCTCGGGTCGGCCGTGACCTTGATGGGCCGTTGGAGGTCGAGGGCGACCGGGTCACCCGAGTCGCCCCGGATGTTGAGCCGGCGGACCTGCTCCTGGAGTTCGCGAGCCTCGCTGCCCGCCTCGCCGGCCGCGCCGGGACGCAGGAGGTTCTGGAGCGTGGACGCGACGGACGGCGCGGCGCTCTGCTTGAGGGTGAACACGCGCACCTCGGCCTCGGCATCGTCGCTGGGGGTGTCGAGCGTCTTGATCATCTTCTCGACCTGCTCGATCAGGGGCTCCCGGGCCACGACGAGCAGGCCCCGGGACCGGCCGTAGGGCAGGACCGTGAGGGGATCGCCGGGGCGCTGGGCGGACAGCTGTTGCACCAGTTGCTGGACCAGCGGCGTGATCTTGGAGGGCGGGGTGTGGGTCAGCGTGATGAGCCGGTGGGACAGGTCGGCGGCCGGGCTGGCCGAGTCGAGCTGCCGGACCAGGGACTCGATGATGGAGAAGTCCTTGGCCGAGGCCCGGACCAGCAGGCTGCGGGAGCGCGGCTCAGCCACCACCGTGAAGCGTGGCGGACGCTGGGCGTCCGGGTTCGCCTGGGGCTCGGGTTGCCCGCCGCCGCGGCCGCCGCCGGGGCGGAACACGTTGTTCAGCGTCCTGGCCAAGACGACCGGGTCGGCCTGCTTCAGGGCGAGGATGCGCAAATCGCTCTCGCCCGACGAAGCCTTCCACGACAGGTCGACGACCATGCGGTTGATCCGGTCGAGCTCCGGGGCGGGGCCGGACAGGATCAGCGCGTTGGCATTGCGGTCGAGGGCCACGGTCACCTCCGGCACCTGTCCCGGCTGGTTCGTCCGGGTCCGGTCGAGCGCGGGCAGGCGGTCGACGACCTTCAGCGAGCCCCCGTGCATCTGCGGATAGATGTTGGTCAGCATCCCGACCATCTGCTCGACGGGCACGTCGTCCACCGTGAGCAGTCGCACCTGCAGGCTGTTGTCCTGGGCCGAGGCGTCGAGGCGCTGGACGAGGTCCTGGATCTGCGGCATGTCGGAGCGTCGGGCGATCACGGTCAGCGTGTTGGCCTCGCGGTCCACCTCGAGCACAGGTTGCTCGCCGCGCGGACGGTTGTCGTAGACCGCGGCGACCTTCAGGCGGATGTCGCCGGCCCGGGCGTTCTGCAGCCAGATGAACTGGACGTCCCGGTCGGAGCGCTCCGGGGCCTTGTCGAGCGTCGGGAGCAGTTGCTCGATGAGCTTGAAGTGCGTGGCCGAGGCGGTGATGAGCAGGCTGTTGGACCGGGCGTCGATGGCGATGGCCGGCTGGGCCCTCGAGCCGATGCCGCGGCGCTCGAGGCGGGTGCTGACGTTGGCCAGCAACTGGGAGAGCACCGGTTGGACATCGGTGGCGTTGGCGCTGTTGAGCTTGTAGATCCGCACCTCGACCTCGCCCGTCGCGCTCTCGGCGTCGAGTTCCTTGACCAGCTTCATCACCTCCTGCACGGCCTCGCCCGGGCCGTTGAGCAGCAGGGCGTTGGCCCCGGTGACCGGGGTGATGCTCACGCGGCGCAGGCGGGCGTCGGTGCCCTTGCCCGCGATGGCCTTGTTGACGGACTCCGCCACGGTCTCGGCCACCGTCTTGCGCAGCAGCACCGTCTGCAGCACCGAGGAGCCGCCCGGATCCGAGGTGTCCACCGACTGGAGCACCGACTGGACCCGCTCGAAGAGGGCCGGCGGGGCGCTGACCAGCAGCGAGCGCTCATCGAGGGCCGGGGTGACCACCAGGCGCTGGGAGGTTTCGGACAACGCCATTTCCCGGGCGAAGAGCTGCCCCAGCAGCGAGATGACCGGGGCGGCCGTCACATGCTGCAGGGGGATGTTGCGCACCCCGCGCACGAGGTTGGTGTCGGTCGTCAGCAGGCGGGAGGCGATGTCCTGCACCGCCTGCCACTGGGCGGCGCTGGCCGTCACCAGCACGCGCGACTGGGCGTCGTCGGGGAGGAGCATGAGGTCCGCCGGCTTGCCTGAGGCCTTCAGGCGGTCCAGCACGAGGGGGCGCAGGCGCGCCACGGCCTCCGTGGCCGAGCCTTGGGGGACCGGCAGGATCTGCAGGTCGCGGGCCTCCCGCGTGGTGGTGGCGTCGAGTTGCGTCACGATCTGCTCGGCGGCCTGGAGGTCCTGCGGCTGCCCCGCGACCACGAGGGTCCGGGCGGTGGGGTCGATGCCGAGGGTCACCCGCGGGATGAGGCGGCCGGAGGGATCCACCCGGGCGAGGGTGTTGGAGAGGGCCGCCGCGACCTGGGCCGGTTCGGCGTTGGTGAGCCGGAAGAGCCGCGAATTGCCCGAGCGCCGGTTGGCCGTGTCGAGGTCGAGCACCAGGCCGGCGATTCGCTCGAGGTCGTTGGTCCGCCCGGTGACGATGAGGCGGTTGCCCTCCGGGTCGGCGCGGATGACGGGTTGGTCGGCCGGCGGCACCGGCGAGGCCTTGAGCGACTCCTGGTACAAGGACCGCACCGTGTCCGCCATCTCCTCGGCCTTGCGCTCGGCGAGGTTCAGCACCCGGGTTTCGCGCGGGGCCGGCGTGGCGGAGGGCCCTTGGATCAACCCCAGCAGCGACTCGATCTCGGCCAGGTGGTTGGTCCGGGCGGTGACCAGGATCCGGCCGTTGGGAGCGTCGGGGGTGAAGACCGCGTCGGCCGGGTCGGCGGCGTCCTGCGTCTTCCACCGCTCGGTGTAGAGCTGGCGGAGCAGGGGAAGGACACGGATCACCTCATCGGGCTGACCGACCGCGATCGGCCGGGTCTGGCGGGGCGCCCTGGCCGCCACGCTGGCCTGGAGCTGTTCGAGGATGCCGTCCACCAGCCCCAGTTGCGCCTCGCTGCCGGCGAGGATGAGCTGGTTGCTGGTCGCGTCGTCGAGGATGAGCAGGTCCGAAAGCGCCAGCTCGGGCTGGTTGCGGGCCTGGTCGTTGTAGAGTTGCCGAAGCCGTCCCGAAAGCTCGCCGACCTTGCCCTGGCGCAGGGTGACCACCTTCATCCGGCGGTCGGGCCGGGCGCCGAGCGAGGTGTCGAGCTGCTCGATGATCGTGGAGACGGCCTGGAGTTCCTTGGGGTCGCCGGTGACGATGAGCGTGCGGCTCTTGGCGTCCACCGAGACGGTCGCCCGCTTCTGGGCCCGGCCGAAGGCGTCGTAGCGGACCAGCGCCGTCGACAGCACCTCGGCGACCTTGTCGGGCTCGGCCGAACGGATCTTGAAGACCCGGGCCGTGGCGCTCTGGGAGCCCACCTTGTCCAGCTTGCGCACCAGGTCCTCGATCACCGCCAGCTCGTTGGTGTCGCCGACGACGATGAGCCGGTTGCTCCCGGTGTCGGAGCTGATGGTGGTGTCGGGCGGTGTGGCGCCGAAGCGGGCCCGCGCCTGGTCGAGGTACAGGCCCCGGACCGTCGTGGCCAACTCCGAGGCGGTCGCCGTGGCCAGGTCGATGATGCGGACCTCGCGCGAATCCGCACCCGGCTTGGCGGGTCCCGTCCCCAGCTGCTGGAGGATGGACTCGATCTTCTGCAGGTGGTCGGGCCGGCCGGTCACGATGATGCGCCCGCTGCGGGGGTCGGCCAGGATCTGGGCGTCCGCCGGGTCGGTGTCGGCGCGTTCCTTCCACTGGTCGGTGTAGAGCTGCTGCAGGAGCGGTTGGACCCGTTGCACATCGCTGGCCGAGCCGACCTCGAAGGTCCGGGTCTCGCGCCCGAGGTTCGCACCCCCGGTGGCCTTGAGGTTGGCGATGATCTCGGAGATGCGGTCCAGGTGGGACACCCGGCCCGAGGCGATGATCCGGCCGGATCGTGGCTCGGTGAGCAGTTGCGTGTCGGCGGGTCCGTCGGCGGGGCGGCTGGCCGCCTGGTCCTTGTAGAGCTGCTGGACGATCGGCAGCAGACGTTGCGCCTCGGCGGGCTTGCCGATGTCGAAGACCCGGTTCGTCCGGCTCTCGGGCGGCTCGGTGGCCAGTGTCGTGACGATCTGCCGCACGGCGGCGGCCTGGTCGGCGGTGCCGAAGACCATCAAACGGTCGCCGCTTGGGTCGGTGTAGAGGGTCGCCGGCTTGGTGGTCCGGCCCTGGTTCTGCTCGGCGTAGATCCGGTTGACCACCGGCAGGAGGTCCGTGGCCCGGCTGCCCTGGGGCTCGATGGTGTGGAGCTGGCGCTGGGACTGGTCGGGCCGGGCGTCGAGCGCCGAGATGACCGTCTCGACCTGCGGCAGGAGCGATTCGGGTGCAAGCACGATCAACCGCCTGCCGTTCGGCTCGGGCGTGATGCTCACCAGGTTGGTGACCGAGCGGCCGGCGTTCTGGGCCTGGAACACCCGGGTGGCGAGGCTGGCCAGCGTGTCGGGTTCGCCCGTGACTTCCACCATCTTCAGGCTGCGTGCCTTGGAGCCGCCGGCGCTGCCGCCGGCACCGCCCGCACCGTCGACCCCCTCGTTGTCGAGGCGCTGGATGATCCCCTCGGCATCCTTCAGGTCCTGGCGCGACCCGGAGACGACGATGCTGTTGGACTCGCGGTCCAGCGAGACCGACGCCCTCCGGATGGGCTGGTTGCGGGCGTCGAACTTCACCATCGCGTTGGAGACCACGCCGACCACCTGGGCCGCGTCGGCGTTGTTCAGGTGGAACACGCGGGCGCCGCCGGCGGCCTCCGGGGCCTGGTCGAGGCGCTCCACCACCTGGGACATCACGGTGATCTCCTCGCGGGGGGCCGAGAGGATCACCCGGTTGGCCGCCGCGTCGGCGAGGATCCGGCCCTTGGGCGTGTATTCGGCGCCGCGCTGGCTCTTGAGCAGGTCGGTGGCGAGGCTGGTGGCCAGCGTGGCCAGCGCGGAGGCGTCTGCCTGCTTGAGCTCGATCACCTTCATCTCACGCGGCTGCACCTCGGACGGCGTGTCGAGTTCCCGGACGATCTTCGCGGCGGCCTCGACGGCGGCCGGCTCGCCGGTGATCACCAGGCTGTTGCTGCGGGTGTCCACGAGCACCTTCACGCCGTTGCCCTGGGTGCCGAGGCTCTTCTCGACCAGGCTGGAGATCTCGGAGGCCACGGCCGTCTTGAGCCTCACGATGCGGGTCTCCTCCTTGGCGCTCTTCTGCCCGGCCGGATCCAGCTGACGGATGATGGCCTCGACGCGGGCGATCTCCCGCTCGGCGCCGCTGACCATGATCCGGTTGTTCTTGGCGTCGGTCATCAGCGTGGCCGGCCCGCCCGGCGGCTCGGTGTTGCCCTTGACCTGCTCGAGGTAGAGCTGCTGCACCAGCGGGGTCAGCTCGGCCGCGTTGCGGTTGTGCAGCTCCACGTTGCGGAACTGGCGGCTGACGGCCGAGGTGGTGGTGGCGTCGAGCTGCTGGATCAACGTGCGCACCCGCTGGATGTCGGCCTCCGAGGCCAGCACGATGATCTGCTTGCCCGAGGCGTCGGGGATGAGCTTGGGCTCGAGTTGGGGGTTGCTGGGCTGCTCCCCGAGTTGGCTCATCATCTGGCCGGCCAGCGTGATGAGCTCGGCGGGCGACTTCCCCTGGACGGGGATGACCGCCATCTGCCGCTTCGGCCGTTCCGGGGCCACGTCCACGACGGCCAGGATCGCCTCGATCTCCTTCTTCTGCTCGTCGGTGGCCGTCACCAGCAGGCGGTTGTTGGCGTTGTCCGGCACGACCGAGGGCTTGGGCTGGCTCTCGAAGCGGCGGTCGGACATGCGCTCGGTGATCAGGCTGTTGAGGCTGGCGAAGGCCGTCTCGAGGCGGGCGTTCCTGAGCGTGAGGATGTGCAGCGCCCGTTGCTGGGGCTTCGACTTCTCGGCGCGGAGGTTGCGGACGATCTCCTCGATCCGGGTCAGGTGCTCCTCGGAGGCGGTCACGATCAGGCGGCTGGTGTCCGGCTCGGCCATGATCTTGGCGTGGGCCGCCCCGCCGGCGGAGCCGTCGGCCACCTCGCTGCGGTAGATCTGCTCGACCAGCGGCACCAGGCGCTTGGCCTCGGCCACGCTGCCCAGCTCGAGGAAGCGCGTCTGCTGCGGCCTCGGGTTGGTGGACCCGGTCTCGAGCTGGGAGATGATGTCGGCGGCCGTCTGCACGTCGCCGGGCGAACCGGTCACCACGATGCTCTGGCTGCCGGGTTCCACCGAGACGCTGGCCGTGGGCACCTTCTGGCCATTGGGGAGCGTCCGGGTCAGGGCCTCGTTGAGGATCTTGCCTACGTTCTTGACCTCCGAACTGCGGGTGCGGAACACCCGGGTCACCTGCACGACCTGTGCCTTGCCCGGGGTGCCGGCGCCCGCCGCGGTGGTGCGTCCCGACCCGTGCACGGGCTTGTCCAGCCGGTTGACCAGCGCCTCGATCTGGTCGGCCATCCCGGCCAGCGGCGCGGCGACGATCAGCCGGTTGGTGTTCTTCTCGGCGATGACGCGGGCCTTGGTCGCCGCGGCCGAGCCGGTCTCGTTGGGCGCGGCCACCCCGGGGATGGCCTGCCGGATCATGTTGGCCAGTTCCTCGGCCTTGATGACCTCCGGCGTGTAGATGCGGACGTCGCCGGCACCGGTGCCGCCGTCCTCGAAGCGGCCGATGAGCTCGTCGGCGAGGGTGAGCCGTTCGCGCGGTCCGAAGAGCACCAGCGTGCGCGAGGCGTCGTCGTAGACCGCCGTCACGTAGTCGTTGGGGTCGGGCGGCAGGACGTCGAGCTGCTTGCTGTTCGGGTTGAACTGCGTGCGCTTGGGCGCGGTGGTGACACCGAAGGTGCGGTTGATGAGGTCGGCGACGACGGCCCCCGAGGCGTGGAGCAGCGTGTAGGTCTTCATCTGCCGCTGGGCGGCCGTCTCGTTGTCCACCGAGCCGATGAGTGCCTTGATCCGTTGGATGTTGGCCAGGCGGTCGGTCAGGATGAGGCCGCGGCCCCGGGAGAGCGGCGCCACCGAGCCGGCGGACGACAGCAGGTTGGTGACCGACTCGGAGATCTCCCGGGCGTCCAGATTCTTCAGGTCGAGGACCACCGTGACGACTTCGCCCGGCCGGACCCCGTCCGCCTTGTCGCCGCCGCGCAGGATCCGCAAGGGGGTCTGGGGCAGCTCCTTGAAGGGCAGCACCCGCAGGAAGTTGCCCTCCTCGACGATCATCTGCCCCTTCATCGAGAGGATGACGTTCAGCGTGTCGAAGGCCTCGGCATAGTTGTAGGCGTTCGGATCGTTGAACGTGATGGTGCCCGGCAGGTTGATCTCGCCCACCACCGGCTTGCCGGACATCTGCGCGAAGCGCTCGATCACGTCGGCGTACGGGATGCCGTCGAACTGGAAGCGGATGTTGCGCGCCTCGCCGGCCTGGGCCTTGCCGGGGCCGGCCGCGGCGCCATTGGTCGTCGTCGCCGACGGGTCGGTCTGGGCGTTCGCGGCGGGGTTGGGCGCCTGCGCCCGGAGGGGCGCGGTCAAGGCCGCGAGGCCGAGGGCCAGGCCGAGGGCGAGGATGGTGCCCGGGCGGAAGGTCCGTGGGATGTTCATGGGAAAGGGGACTGGGAAGGATTCAGAATCGGGCGATGCCCGGGGGCAGTTGCTCGGGTTTCAGTTTGTGCCGCTGGGCGAAGGTGCCGCCGCGCTCGATGGCCCAGTATTCGGTGCCGATGCGCAGGATCACCCGGCTGCCGGACAGGACGTGCTCGCGGCCCGGGGTGGGCAGGGGGCGGTAGTCGACCTGGACGATGACGCCGCCGGCGATGGTGTCGCCGACCTTGTAGCGAAGGGTCTTCTGGGCGCCGAGGTCCCTCACGTGGATCTCGGGCTCGCCGCCCCACTCGGAGAGGGACACCAGACGGAAGTTCTCCGGTCCCGGGGTGCCGGGCGGTGCGGGCCGGGGCGGGGCCGGGGGCTGTCCGGCCGGCGTCGGCGGCAGCGGCTTCGGGATGTAGGGGCGCAGGAGGTCCCGGGCGACCATCGGATCATAGACCCGGCGTTCCGGGCTCTCGGCGTTGAGCTTGGACTCGAGGTCGACCCGTTCCACCTCGGGACTGGGCATGGGCACCAGGGTCAGGTAGCGGAAGCTCACGCGCACCCGACCCGGGGCGTCGGACGGGGCCAGCGTGAGGCCGTCGAGGCGGTGGACCGGCGTGGCGCGGTCGAGCAGGAAGACCAGGTTGACCACCTGCGCCAGCGGCCCGTCGCCCCGGACGGTCCAGCCGGTCTCGAGCGCCCCGCGGATCTTGCGCGTGCCGGTCGGCAGGCGGCTGAAGTCGGCCTCGCGCAGGCCGCTGTTGATGATCGTGCGCGTGAGCATTTCGCCGAACATCGCGCTGGCCTGGTCGATGTCGTCGGAGAAGGTGCGAGCCGTCAGGGCCTTGACCTCGTCTTCGGCGGCGAAGTAGTCGCGGCGATCCTTGGCCAGCCGGTCGAGCTTCTCGCGCACGCCGGCGATGCGGCGGTCGATCTCCGTGAGCGGTTTGAGGAAGATGCTTCGCCCGACGACGAAGAGCAGCGCCACCCCGACGATCCCGCCGATGATGCCGAGGAGCCGTTTCTCACGGTCGTTCACCGCGCCCCCCCCTTCTTCCGCGGATCCAGCGAGACGTCGTCGGCCGGCCGCGCCGGGGGATTCAGCTTGGCCACGTCGAACTTGAGCTTCGGTGGCACCGTGAGTTCGACCGTCGTCCGGAAGTTGTAGCCGTGGCGGTCGGCCCCGGGCGTGACGGCCAGGGGTTTGACATCGTAGCCGGCGGTGCGCAGCAACCGGTCGACCTTGCCCAGGACCTCGCCGTTGCGGGCCTGCACCCCGAGCCGGATCGCCCGGTTCGGTCCGAAGGCGATGGACGTCAGGTAGACCTCCTCGCTGCGTGGCAGCACGGCGCTGAGGTGCGCGTAGTGGTCGAGCCAGTCCCGCTCCTCGGCCGACCAGGCCTTGAGGGTGGCCGCCTGCTGGATCATCTGGCGGTAGGTCGGGCGCTTCTTCTCGCCGGCGGTCAGCTCGGCCTGGAGTCCCGCGAGCACCGCCTCGCGCCGGCCGACCAGCGTCTTGCGGACGCCCAGCACCGTGACCAGCAGCGCCAGCGCGGCCGCGATGCCGATGATCCATCGCACCTTGCGGAGATCGGGCGGGGGCGTGGGTTTCTTGGGGTTGAGGAAGTCGATGTCGAGCCCCTCGGGATCGGTGGCCCCAAGCCCGAGGCCGATCGCCGAGAAGCCGGCGGCGACCGCACCGGCCTCGGAGCGTTCCAGGCCGGGTGACGGGGCAAGGGACGCCTGGGGCACGGCGAATCCCAGGCGGGTCTCGAGCGCCTCGGACAGGGCGCCCTCGCGACCGGTGCCGCCCATCAGCACCGCCGACTCCGGGGAGGTCTTGCCGGGCGAGCCTCCGAAGGCGTGGAGGGTCCGGACGACTTCGATGGTGGCGGCGCGGATCCAGGTGGCCGGGTCGGTGTCCTTGACCGCCGGCATCGGCATGCCGCGGCTGAACACCAGCGACCGGCCCTCGAGGATCTCGATGCCCACCTCCTCGGACTTGAGCGCGACGAGCGCCACCGGCGTCGCCGGCGTCGCCGGCGATGCGGTGCCCGGGGTCACGAGGCACCGGGCGTTGGCCTGGGAGATCCAGCCCACCGCCGCCAGCGACAGGCCCGCCGCCTCGGCCAGTTGGCGCAGGAAGTCCAGGGACTCCTGGCGGGTCACGGCCACGAGCACCTCGACCCGGTCGACCGTGTCGGGGGTCGTCCCCGGCGCCGTGGTTGTCGGGGAAGGCTTGGCCTCGGGCTCGCCCTCGGAAGGCTGACGCGCGGGCAGGCGGCGCAGGATCCGGAAGTCGACCACGGCCTCCTCGAGGCGGAAGGGCAGGTCGCGCGCCACCTGGAAGCGCACCAGCGAGGCGATGGTGCCGGTCAGCCCGGTGTCGGGCACCACCACGGTGCGCAGCACCACCTGCGAGCGGCCGATGCCCAGGACCGCGGGGCCGGGCTTGATCCGGGCCTTGGCCAGCGCCTTGGCGATGGCGCCGCCCAGCGCCGCCGCATCCGTCCGGTCGGCATCGGAAGGCAGCTCCAACGGCAGGGCATGGACCGAGTCGACCCGGCCCGTGGTTCCGGATCGGGACGCCTCGACGACCCGCAGGATTGGCCCGTCGATCTCGAGGGCGGTCGCCGCGGCGAGACCCCGGAGGGAGGCGCGTTGGCCACCGGCCGCTCCCGGAAATCGGGAGCGGATGCGGCCAACCAGTTCTGTCGGGGAAAAGCCCATGTTCTTGAGGACCCGAGGATCGACGGCAGGTTGCCATACGCGAGGTCGGGTCGCCAACACCCGACGCTGGCTGGCGACGGGTTATTCCACCTGTTTTTCAGGGCCCCCGGGGCGTTCCGCCCTGCCGGGCGGCCGGATCGCCATCCGTGCCGCCGGGGTCGCCCGCCGGTTCGCCCCCGTCCGCCGGCTCCAGCGCGATCGGGAAGGGCAGGCCGAGGCGGGTGAGGTCGCGGAGATACACCAGACGGACGGGTCGGCTCGCCGCATCGATCACCGCCTCGAGGACCCGGAATCGCCCGGATCGGGAGCCGTAGCCGACGACGTGAAAGCGGAACTGCAGGCTTCGTGTCGTGAGGAACGGCGCGATCTCCCGGAACTTCTCGGCCTCCACCAGGTTCTCCACGTGGAGCCAGGCCACCGACTGCCGTCGTTCGGCCGGCAGGTTGCGGCGGGCCGAGAGGATGCTCTCGGCCAGGGCGTTGTCGATGCCGGGGACCAGTTGGAGGACCGCTGCCGGGGCGGTGTTGACGTTGATGCGGCCGACCAGTTCGGGCTGGTCGGTCCCCGTGAACCGGTCGAGCACCAGGGCCAGCGAATCCTTGCCGACGCCCGTGGGCACTGCCGCCTCCTGGCCGTCGGTTCCCTTCAGCGGCAGGGTGGCATCGAGCAGCTCGGAAGGGTCGAGCACCACGCTTTGGGACGCGCCGAGGGCCGCCACGAACGCGACGAAGGCCGGGGGCAGGTCATTGGTCTCGGTCACCGTCGCCCCCGGTCGGTTGAGGTGGAACCTCGGCTTGCCGGTGCGGTCGGTGTTGGGCTCGCGGGAGTGCACCGTCACCAGCGGCAGCAGCCCCGCCTGGAGGCGGCCGTCGGCATCATCGGGCGGCTCGCGCTCGTCTCCGTCGTCCTCATTGGGGTCGAGCGTGGAATTCCGGTTGGCGTCCTCTCCCACCACCACCGCCGGGGTGAATCCGCGCACGAGCAACAGGTGCTCGACGGTGGGCAACGGTCCGTTGGCGATCCGGTAGGGTCGGGGCAGCGCGTCGTAGTACTCCTGCTCGGCCCCCTCCGGCCGGGGAATGTCGTCGGCGTCGACGAAGTCGAGCAGCGCGTCGGTCAGCGAGGCTTTCATCGACGGCAGCCGGCTGACCATGGAGGTGCTGGCCGAGTTGAGGTTCAGCTTGGAGGCCTCGTCGGTCAGGCCGAAGCGGATGCCGCCCTCGGGGTTCGCCGAATACAGGGTCCAGCGCCATTCCTCGGTCCCGTCGTCCTGCAGCACGCGGTCCTTGAAGCGTTCCGGGGCGTCCATCCAGGCCGTGTCTCCCGGCGGGATGGACGCCACCAGCCGCATCGCCTCGCGGACGCCGCTCATCGCCGCGGCCCAGGCCTGCTCGGCGGTGGAGCCCGTGGCCGCCGCGGTCTCCTCCGACCGCATGCGGAACATCAGGCTCAGGACGATCATCGACAGCAGCATCACCACGACCAGCACGCCCACGAGCACGAACCCTGGCCTCTGGCCGTCGGCATCCCGACGGGGTCGCGGATTCATGGCGCCAGCTCCTCCTCGGAGCCCTCGGAAGGTTCGGCGGCCGCCCGTGCCGCCGGGGCCGCCGCGGGCAGGGCCACGACGCGCCGGAACACCTCGAACGGATACGTCGGTCCGTCTCCCGGCGTCGCCTCGGCCTCCAGAGGATCGTCCTCGGCGTCGACGGCCTCCAAGCCCAGCGTGATCTCGACGGCGGCCGGTGGTTGGGGGCGCTCCCAGGCTCCGAGCCAGCGGGATCCGTCCCAATACCGAAGCCGCAGGTGGGCGACCGCCTCGGACAGGGGAGTGCCGAGCGGTGCCGCCGGCGCGTTGGTGCCCTCGGTGCCCTCGGGGACGATCTCCGTGGGCAGGTTGGTGGAGATCACTGCGCCGGCCGTGTGGACACGCTCCTGCCGGAAGAGCCCCGGCTGGTTGGTGTCGGATGAACAGCGGTAGGTGACCTCCACCCAATCGGCCTCGGCGAAGGCGGCCCGACCGAGGGAGCCCCCGCGCCAGGGTGTCCGGGAGGGCACGGCCGTGTGGATCATCCGCAAGGACCTGGAATCCCCCGACACCACCGTGAGTCCTGCCGTCGTCGGCGGGGAGGTCCGCAGTTCGGTGCTCATCCGGTCCATCACCAGGCGCACGGCCGCCAGGGCGTCGGCCTTCCGGAGGATCTCTTCACGGATCGTCGCCGCCTGGCGGTAGAAGACCAGCACGCCGGTGAAGAGGCCGACCGCGATCACGATCGCCAGCACCACCTCGATGAGGGTGAATCCCCGGGAGGCTCCCGGCGCGTTCCGGCTGATCCTCATGGCGCGACCTCGGGTTGTCCGGAGCTTCCGTCCATGGCCTCGTCGATCGCACCGGCAGACGGGTCGCCCGCCGTGGGCGACGGGGTGGCCAGGACTTGGGCCAACCGCCGCACCACCTCGGGATCGATGTGCCGCACCACGACTTCGTGCGGGGCGCCCGGAGCCTCGGCCGAGGGCGGGATGATCTGCCAGGTCCAGTTCGTGAAGGGAGGGTCGAACGGGGCCGGTCCCAGCACGGCCGGGGACCGGAGGCCCGCTTCCAGTTCGGCGACCACCGAGGCCGCGAGGTTGTCGGCATGGACCCCCAGGCGCAGGCGCTCCTCCCCGTCGATGGCGGCCTGCAGCGCACTGCCGACCACCGCCGCCGCGGCCACGAAGAGGGTCAATGCCAGCACCACCTCCAGCAGCACCGACGCCCGCGAGGTCCTCGGTCGGATGGTGGGCCGGTGGGGCATCGACGGACGGGGTTCCGGGACCTTGCCGCGGGTCGGCTTCGGTCCTCGGCGGGACGTTCAGGGACGGGATCTGGACGACGAGCCCGGAGGGCTGGACGGACGGGTGGGCCTGGACGGGGCGGTTGGCAGGGGGGCGGAAGCCTGAGGGGTTGCCGCCGTGCGGGGATCCTGGTCCTGCAGCGCGGCCTCGATGC